>NZ_CP155073.1:1569820-1883784 GCF_039621805.1 Paraburkholderia sp. PREW-6R
TGCCCGTTTGCAGTGATCGGTACGGCGACGGCCGAACGCCAGTTGAAGGTGATCGATTCTGAGCAGAACGGCGCGACGCATGAGCCGGTCGACATGCCGATGGAAGTGCTGCTCGGCAAGGCGCCGCGCATGCACCGCGATGTGAAGCGCGTCGAACAGAAACTGGAACCGGTCGAGGTCACCGGCATCGCGCTGCCGGAGGTGGCGGCGAGCGTGCTGCGTCACCCGACGGTGGCGAGCAAGTCGTTCCTGATCACGATCGGCGACCGCTCGGTGGGCGGCACGACGGCGCGCGACCAGATGGTCGGTCCGTGGCAGGTGCCGGTCGCCGACGTCGCCATCACCACGATGGATTACGCGGGCTTCCGCGGCGAAGCCATGACCATGGCCGAGCGCACGCCGCTTGCCGTGATCGACGCGCCGGCGTCGGGCCGCATGGCGGTGGGCGAGGCGGTCACGAATATCGCGGCCGCGCCGATCGCGTCGCTCGACAAGCTCAAGCTGTCGGCGAACTGGATGGCCGCGTGCGGCGCGCCGGGCGAAGATGCGGCGCTGTACGACACGGTGAAGGCCATCGGCATGGAGCTGTGCCCTGCGCTAGGCATCAGCATTCCGGTCGGCAAGGATTCGCTTTCCATGCGCACCAAGTGGGAAGACCGCGGCGTCGCCAAAGAAGTGGTCGCACCCGTCTCGCTGATCATCTCGGCGTTCGCGCCGGTCGAAGACGTGCGTCGCCATCTCACGCCGCAGTTGCGCCGCATGTCCGGCGCGGACGGCGTGGGGGAATCCGTGCTGATCGCAATCGACCTCGGACGCGGCAAGCAGCGTCTGGGCGGCAGCATTCTCGCGCAGGTCACGCAACAGGTCGGCGACACGGTGCCGGACGTCGACGATCCGGAAGACCTGAAGCGGTTCTTCAACGTGATCCAGGCACTGAATAAGGACGGCAAGCTGCTCGCGTACCACGACCGCTCGGACGGCGGGCTGTGGGCGACCGTCTGCGAAATGGCGTTCGCGGGCCACGTGGGCGTGTCGTTGAACGTCGACATGCTGGTGCTCGATCCGCATCACGAATCCGATTATGGCGACGCGAAAGACTGGGCGAAGCAGACCAGCGGCCGCCGCGAAGACCGCACGATCCGCGCGCTCTTTAACGAGGAACTCGGTGGCGTGATCCAGGTGCGCGCGTCCGAGCGCGACGCCGTGCTGGCCGTGCTGCGCGAACACGGTCTGTCGGCATGCTCGCATGTGATCGGCAAGGTCAACGAGCGCGACACAATCGAAATCTATCGCGACGCGAAGAAAATTTACGAAGCGCCGCGCACGGAGCTGCATCGCACATGGAGCGAGGTGAGCTGGCGTATTGCGCGCCTGCGTGACAACCCCGCGTGCGCCGACGCCGAGTACGACGCGATTTCCGACGCCGCCGACCCCGGCATGACGCCCGTGCTGACTTTCGACCCGGCCGAAGAAGTGTCGGCGCCGTTCATCGGCCGGAGGGCGCGTCCGCGCGTCGCGGTCCTGCGCGAGCAGGGCGTGAATTCGCACCTCGAAACGGCGTACGCGTTCGACCGCGCAGGCTTCGACGCGCACGACGTTCACATGAGCGATCTGCTGGCAGGCCGCGCGAATCTGGCGGACTTCGCCGGCGCGGTTGCGTGTGGCGGCTTTTCCTACGGCGACACGCTGGGCGCAGGCGAGGGCTGGGCCAAGACGATCCGCTTCAACGCGCAACTAGCCGACATGTTCGCCGCGTTCTTTGCCCGTGAGGACACTTTCGCGCTCGGCATCTGCAACGGTTGCCAGATGATGAGCAGCCTCGCGTCGATGATTCCGGGTGCGCAAGCGTGGCCGAAGTTCACGCGCAACAAGTCGGAGAAGTTCGAGGCGCGCTTCTCGCTGGTCGAAGTGCAGCCATCGCCGTCCATTTTCTTCGCCGGCATGGAAGGCTCGCGCATTCCGGTGGCCGTTGCGCACGGCGAAGGTTTTGCGGACTTTTCGCAGCAGGGCGATGCGTCGAAGGTGGCGGTGGCGATGCGTTACGTCGACCATCGGGGCCAGCCGACCGAGCAGTACCCGTTCAACCCGAACGGCTCGCCGGACGGCATTACGTCGGTCACGACGCCAGACGGCCGCTTCACGGTGCTGATGCCGCACACCGAGCGCGTGCATCGTGCGGTACAGATGAGCTGGCATCCGGAAGGCTGGGGCGAGGGTGCGACAGACGCGAGTCCCTGGATGCGCGTGTTCGAAAACGCGCGTCGCTGGCTGGGATAACGACGCGGCAACCGCCTGGCAGGCTGCCGCGTACGGTTCGCGCGGCAGCTTCCCCGTGCTGTACGGTGCCCGGCTGCCGGCTGGTAGGCTCGCTGCAGTCGTGAGACGCAAACCGTGGCCTACGTACCCGCTCGGGTACGAAACAACCCGATTTCACACTATTTTCAGCCCTTCGTACCCGACCGGGTACGAAGTAACCGTTTCGGGTGCACAAAGCGCCGTTTCGTACCCGAACGGGTACGAAATCTGTCCTGTGCCGCGATCGAATGGCATAATGTCCCCGAGCGGGTACGGACTCGCGAGGGGCGCACCGTGACGCAATCCAACGTTTTCATAACAAACACTACCGAGTTGGGCGAGCTCGTGCGCGCGTCGAGGCTCGCGCAAGGCCTCACGCGCGACGACGTCGCCACGTCCACTGGCCTTTCTCCCAAATTCATCACGCACATCGAGGCGGGCAAGTCGACCGCGCAGATCGGCAAGGTGCTGCAACTGCTAAGCGAACTGGGCATCAGCCTGCGGGCGCAGGTTTCGGTCGATATTCCGGCCGCCATAGCCAGCAAGGCGCAGCAGCGCAGGCGGACCACTCATGGCCGCTAGAACGCTCGTCGCCTATGCGAATGGCCAGCGTGTCGGCGTGGTGAGCGACGACAGCGGCGTCTGGTCCTTCACCTACGACGAAGGCTGGCTCGCGCAAGCCGGCGCTTTTGCGCTGTCGCCCGCGTTCCCGCTCAACGCGGAGCCTTTCGTCGACGGATCGAGCCAGCGGCCGGTGCAATGGTTCTTCGACAACCTGCTGCCCGAAGAGGAGATGCGCACGGCGCTCGCGCGTGAGGCGAAAGTGAATGCGAGCGACGCGTGGGGTTTGCTTGCCTACTATGGCCGCGAATCGGCTGGCGCATTGACGCTTCTTCCGGAGGGCGAGCACGAGGCCTCCGGCGGTTTGCAGGCTTTGTCCGAGGCGGATCTGGACGCACGCATTCAGGCCATGCCGCAGCGCGCGCTGACGGCCACCGCGCCCAAACGCATGTCTGCCGCAGGCGCCCAGCAAAAACTGTTGCTCACCTTGCGTGGCGACGCGCCGCACTACGAGCTTTTCGAGCCGCTCGGCAATGAACCGTCGATGCATCTGCTGAAGCCCGATATGAAGAGCACGGGCTACCCGCATTCGGCGATCAATGAATTTTTCTGCATGCAGCTTGCGCAGGCGTTGGGCGTGAACGTGCCGCCCACGCATTTCCTGCGCGTGCCTTCGGCCTGCTATGTCATCGACCGTTTCGACCGTGACATGTCCGCGGAGCCGGTGCGTCGCCTGCACACGGTGGACGCCATGCAACTGCTGAATTACGACCGTCATTTCAAATACCAGAACGCGACCGCGCAGGTACTGAGGGACGCCATTGAGAAAACCGCCACGCGTGCGCTGGCGCGTCTTGAGGTCTTTCGGTGGGCGATTTTCAACGTGCTGATCGGCAACGCGGATTCGCATCTGAAAAACCTGTCGTTCTTCGTTAGCAACCGCGGCTACATGCTCGCGCCGTTCTACGATCTGGTGAGCACGGTCGTCTACCATACGCCGACTTATCAGCCGCAGCAGCGCGACCGCTGGCCTCACTGCGATCTGACCATGCCGATTGGCGAAGCCATGCAATTCGCAGACGTCTCCAGAAAAAACATGCTGGCCTTCGGCGAAGCGCTTCGCCTGCCGCCGAAGGGCGCGCAAAGATTACTGGATGGCATGCTGGCCGAGCTGGACACCAAAGTGGCCAGCACGCGCCGCGCTGTCGACGTCATCGCGCAGCCCACCGCGGGCGAGATCCGTCTGCTCGACTCGATTGTCGCGATGCCCATCGCCGAGATGAGCCGCGCGTTACGCTCCTAGATAACCAGATCCTGGTCAGGCATGGCGGACCGCGCCGCCTGAGCCGGATACGACGCCATGAAAAAGCCCCGTTCAGTCGCGGACTGAACGGGGCTTTAGCGAGAACAGAACCGCTTACTGGATCTTCGCGTTCTTGCGCAGGCCTTCTTCGAATGCCTGCAGCTTTTCCTGCTGGATCTGCTGGACGATCTGCGCGCGCACCTGTTCGAGCGGCGGCGGCGTGACATTGCGCACGTCGTCGACACGGATGATGTGCCAGCCGAATTGCGTATGGACCGGCGAGTTCGTCATCTGGCCTTTTTGCAGATGCGTGGCCGCTTCAGCGAATTCAGGCACGTAGGCTTTCGGGTCCGACCAGTCGAGGTCGCCGCCGTTCTTGCCCGATCCCGGGTCCTTCGAGTATTGCTTCGCCAGATCTTCGAAGCTTGCGCCGGCCTTGATCTTCGCGATCAGATCCTTGGCCTGCTGCTCGTTGTCGACGAGGATGTGGTGCAGGTGATATTCCTTGCCGCCCGCGTCCTTGACCAACGCGTTGTAGCGCGCGGTCACTTCGGCGTCGGTCGGCTGGTTGTTCTTCACGAAGTCTTCGATCAGCGCGCGCAGCACAACGGTTTGCTGGGCAACGGCGATCTGCGCCTTGACATCCGGGCGATTCGGCAGGCCGCGGCGCAGCGCTTCCTGCATCAGGATTTCGCGGTTCACCAGTTCTTCACGCACGGCCTGTTGCAGTTGCGGCGTGTTCTGCTGGCCTTGATGCACGAGTTGGTCGACCAGCGCATCGGCGCGCGCTTTGGGAATCGGCGTTCCGTTCACGACGGCAATGTTCTGTGCGAATGCAGGTGCGGCCGCAAATGCAGCCACCAATACCCAAAGGCGGGTTTTCTTCAAGGTCATCGAAAATTTTCCTAGCGGGGCAACAAAGCGAATTCTTCGGGCGTGTAAGCCGTGATGGCAAGGGCGTGGATGCCGCGCTGCATGGCATCGGCCAGCGCATCATACACCATGCGATGCCGCGCCACGCGGGCTTTCCCGGCGAACGCGGCCGCCACGATCGTGACACTGAAATGACCGCCGGCGGAGGCGCCAGCGTGGCCTGCGTGCTGTGCGCTATCGTCCGTGATCTGGATCGACGCGACGGGCGCAAGCGCTGCGGTGAGGCGCGCTTCGATCAGCGCGGCGCGCTCCGCGGTGGTGGCGTGCATGAATGCGTCGTTGCTCGTCATGTCATTCTTCCTTCATGTACTTCGACAGCCACAGACTCTGTCCGACGATGAACACCACGAGGCATCCCGTTGCGCCGAACAGCTTGAAATTGACCCACTGGTCGGTCGTGTAGTTGTACGCGACGAACAGATTGACGAGCCCGAGCAGCACGAAAAAGATTGCCCAGACCACGTTCAGCTTGCCCCATATGGCGTGCGGCAGTGTGATCTGCTTGCCCATCATCGCTTCGATCAGATTTTTGTTGAAGGCCATTTGCGACACGATCAGCGCGACCGAGAACGCCCAGTACAGCACGGTCGGCTTCCACTTGATGAACGTGTCGTTGTGCAGCACGAGCGTTGCGCCGCCGAACACGGTGACCACGCCCAGGCTCACCCAGAGCATCGGGTCGACCTTGCGATGCCGGAAAGCCACCCACGCGATCTGCACCAGCGTGGCGACGATCGCCACTGCCGTCGCCGTAAAAATGCCCCAGATCTTGAAGGCGACGAAGAACAGGATGATCGGGAACAGATCGAACAAAAATTTCATTATCTGGTCGGGAAGACGGAAGAAGTGAGTGAGAGTATGAGGGACGCAGACGACACGGCGCGCGCGACGCTCGGCCGCCAACCCGGCCGCGGCGCCATGGCGGTGTCCTCCGGTGTTCTCATCAGACACGTTCCTGCCACGCCCGTGCGCCGGTGATATGACGGAAACATGCCGGAAACATGCCGGAGAACGGAACCGATGACATGCACCAGTGCCACCTAACGATGACCCGCACCGATGCAGGACGCTCGTCACAGCCGGAAAATTCCAGTTCGCCGAAGTGCCGTGCCACGGGCGCTGCGATGGACCGCGCACCGGTGATCGCCTTGCAAGCCGGATGAAGGCAATCGCGGCCGGCCGAGACCTTTCACCGGCGCGGCCGGCAACGCGTCGGATTTCGTCCCGCGTTACTTGGGCTCGAATTGTAACGCAGCCGAGTTGATGCAGTAGCGCAGACCAGTGGGTGCCGGTCCGTCTTCGAACACATGCCCGAGATGCGCGCCGCAGTTCTTGCATTGCACTTCGATGCGCAGCATGCCGTGCGAGCGGTCGGTTTTCTCGGCGATCACTTCGCCGTTGATCGGCTTGAAATAGCTCGGCCAGCCGCAGCCGGCGTCGAACTTGGTGTCCGATTCGAAGAGCGGCGTGCCGCAGCAGACGCAGTCGTAAACACCGCGGTCCCAGTGGTCATGATAGCGGCCGGTAAACGGCCGTTCGGTGGCCGCATGGCGCGTCACCTGATATTCGATATCCGAAAGCTGCTTGCGCCATTCGGCGTCGTCTTTCTGCACGGCGGGAACGTCGGGATTGAGGTCGTCGGGCTTGTTCATGATCGGTTCCTGTATCGGGTAGTGGTAAGTGCATGCGTGCGCGTGTCGCGCGGTGATCCGAACGACTGCGAACGGCTCAGGATGAACAGCTGACTTCGAGCGAGCCGGCCCAGTCGGGCGGCAGTCCGGCATACGCTTCGTTATCCGGCTGTTCATCGAACGGACGGCGCAGCACGGCCACTAAACGTTCCACTTCGGAATAATCCTTCTCTTTCGCGCGGCGGATCGCCGTTTCCGCCAGATGATTGCGAAGGATGAATTTGGGGTTCACACAGTTCATTGCAATGGCCCGCGCGGCGTCGTCCCGTGTTTCCTCGGACAGCCGTACGCGATAGTCGTTCGCCCACGCGTCGAACGCGGCGCGGTCGAGGAACAGGTCGCGCACCGACGCGTCGCCGCGCGCGTCGTGCTTCGACACGCGCGCCAGATTGCGGAACGTCAGCGTGAAGTCCGCGCGATTGGCGTGCATCACTTCAAAAAGACGATTGACGAGCGTGTCGTCGCCGTCGCGCGCGATCTCGAGCCCGAGCTTTGCGCGCATGCGCTGCTCCAGTGCCGGCGCGAAGCGATCCTTAAAGCCGCCTAGCACGCGCTGCGCGTCTTCGATCGCCTTGTCGGCGCGTACGCTCTCGTCGTGCTGCGCTCCAAGCAGCGGCAGCAGGCCCTGCGCGAGGCAGAACAGGTTCCAGTACGCGATCTGCGGTTGCATCCTGTATGCGTAGCGGCCTTGCGTGTCGGAGTGATTGCAGATGTAGCCGGCGTCGAAGCCGTCCATGAAACCGAACGGGCCGTAGTCGATCGTGAGACCGAGGATCGACATGTTGTCGGTGTTCATCACGCCGTGGCAGAAGCCGACCGCCTGCCAATGCACCATCAGGTCCGCGGTCGAGATCACTGCTTCGTTCAGCAGCGCGAGATACGGATCGTCCGCTTCGCGGCAATGCGGATAGAACCGCTCGATCACGTGATCGGCGAGCGCGCGCAAAGCGTCGGTGCGATCGTTCGCGTAGAAATGCTCGAAGTGACCAAAACGTACGAAACTCGGCGCCACGCGTGTGACGACGGCGGCAGTCTCGACTTCCTCGCGACGCACCGGCTGATCGGAGCCGATCACGCACAGCGCGCGCGTGGTGGGTATTCCGAGGTGATGCATGGCTTCCGAGCACAGGAACTCGCGGATCGACGAACGCAACACCGCGCGGCCGTCGCCCATGCGTGAATAAGGCGTGCGTCCTGCGCCTTTGAGCTGTAATTCAAAGCGCCTGCCGTCGTGGTCCAGCTCACCGAGGCCAAGCGCACGGCCGTCGCCGAGCTGACCGGCCCAGACGCCGAACTGGTGCCCTGAGTAGACCGATGCATACGGCAGCGCCTCTGAAGGCCATTCGCGCGTGGCGTTGCCGCTGAACAGTTCGGCGAAACCGGGGTCGTTCTGAATGTCCGGTGCGAGACCGAGCAGCGCGGCGGTCTGCGCGGAGAAGCCAACCACGTAGGGGTCACTGAGCGGCGCCGCCGGCAGGCGCGTGAGAAACGTGCTGCCGAGCCGCGCGAACGCGTCTCCGGGTGATTCGACGAGTAATTCGGATAAAGCCGACAGCGGACCGGATAACCCTGCAATGCTTGGGGAAAACGACATATTGAGCGCCTCTCGATTAGCCGATATTGTAAATCCGCGCTTGCGGGCCCGCTGGCGGCCGCAAATCTCAATGAAGCGAACAGGCGAGGAGACCCTTCTTTATGACGACGCCGCTGCTTGGCCAGATGATGGACATACCGCTGACCGTGCCCTCACTGCTTGCCCATGCCGCGCGGCATTTCGGCAGCACGGAGATCGTGTCGCGGCGCATCGAAGGCGATCTGCATCGGTATACGTATCGTGATTGTGAAAAGCGCGCGAAGCAACTCGCCCAGGCGCTGATCGCGCTAGGCGTCGAACCCGGTGAGCGGATTGGAACACTCGCGTGGAATGGTTACCGGCACCTCGAGGCATATTACGGCACGACCGGCTTTGGCGCCGTGTGCCACACAATCAACCCGCGTCTGTTCTGCGATCAGATCGCCTACATCATCAACCATGCGGACGACGCCTACGTGCTGTTCGACACCACGTTCGCGCCGCTCGTCGATACGCTCGCACCGCAGTGCCCGAAAGTGCGCGGCTGGATCGCGCTGGCCGACGAGGCCGATCTGCCGGCAATGCAAACGCCCGCGCTCAGCTACGAAACGCTGGTCGACGCGCAGGACGGCAGCTTCGAATGGCCGCCGCTCGACGAGCGCCAGGCTTCGTATCTCTGCTATACGTCCGGCACCACGGGCAATCCGAAGGGGGCGCTGTACTCGCATCGCTCGACCGTGCTGCATGCGTTCGGCGCGTCGCTGCCCGATGCGATGAGCCTGTCCGCGCGCGACAGCGTTTTGCCCGTCGTGCCGATGTTCCATGTGAACGCGTGGGGCATTCCGCACGCCGCGCCGCTCACGGGCGCCAAGCTCGTGCTTCCCGGCAAGGACCTCGACGGCAAGTCGCTCTACGAACTGATGGAAAGCGAACGCGTCACGTACTCGGCCGGCGTGCCGACGGTCTGGCTGGGTCTGCTCAACTATCTGCGCGAGGCGAAAGTGCGCTTTTCGTCGCTCAATCGCACGGTGATTGGCGGCAGTGCATGTCCGCCCGCCATGCTGCGTACTTTCGAAGACGATTACGGCGTGCAGGTGATCCATGCGTGGGGCATGACGGAAATGTCGCCGCTCGGCACGTTGTCCAAACTCACGTGGGCGCAGAGCCAGCGTCCGCTGGAGGATCAGCGCAAGCTGCTGGAAAAGCAGGGACACGCGCTTTATGGCGTGGATATGAAAATCGTCGGCGAAGACGGCCGCGAGTTGCCTTGGGACGGCGTTGCGTTCGGCGATCTGCATGTACGTGGACCGTGGGTGATCGACCGTTATTTTCGTCGGGACGACTCGCCGCTCGTGGACGGCTGGTTTCCGACCGGCGACGTTGCGACCATCGACCCCGACAGCTTCCTGAACATCACGGACCGCTCCAAGGACGTCATCAAGTCAGGCGGCGAATGGATCAGTTCGATCGACATCGAGAACGTAGCGATCGCTCATCCGGGCGTAGCGGAAGCGGCGTGTATCGCCTGCGCGCATCCGCGCTGGACCGAGCGTCCGCTGCTGGTGGTGGTGAGGCGGCCGGGCTTCGATGTCACGCGTGAGGAACTGCTCGCGTTCTACGACGGCAAGGTCGCCAAATGGTGGATTCCCGACGACGTCGCGTTCGTCGACGAACTCCCGCACACGGCCACCGGCAAGCTGCAAAAGCTGAAGTTGCGCGACATCTTCCGCGATCATGTGCTGCCGTCCGCGCGGGAAGAGGAAAAGGACTGCCCGCTGACGCCGCTTGCCAGGGGAAACCCCGCCTGACGATAATTGAACGAGCGTGCTTTTTTGTGTATTCTGCCTGCTGACCGGAAAGTCGAACACAAAAGTCGGAGAATGAGCCGACGCGATGAACCGGACGGGCGGCGCACCATGCGCCGTCCTCATCGCACGATCCGCATGGAGGCAGGCAGATGGCAGTGGACTACACAACCCATGACGGCGTAGCCGTCATCACGCTGAACAATCCGCCGGTGAACGGGCTCGGCCTTTCCACGCGCGTTAGCGTCGTCGAAGGCATCGAGCGTGCGCAGAACGATCCTGCCATCAAGGCGATCGTTTTGACAGGCGCCGGCAAAGCCTTTTCCGGCGGCGCGGATATCACCGAATTCAACACGCCGAAGGCCACCCAGGAGCCGACGCTCCATACCGTCATCAGGACCGTGGAAAGCAGCGCGAAGCCGGTGGTCGCGGCCATTCACAGCGTCGCGATGGGCGGCGGACTGGAACTGGCGCTCGGCGCGCACTACCGCATCGCGGCGCCCGGCGCGCAGATCGCGCTGCCCGAAGTGAAGCTCGGCATTCTGCCGGGCGCGGGCGGCACGCAGCGCCTGCCGCGCGCAATCGGTCTCGAAGCCGCGCTCAACATGATCGTGTCCGGCACGCCGGTGCTATCGGAGAAACTGACCGACTCGGGCCTCTTCGACGAAGTCGTGCAAGGCGATCTGGCAGAAGCGGCGATCGCTTTCGCGCGCAAGGTCGGCGCGAAAGAGGGCCCGCACCCGAAACTGCGCGAGCGCAATATCGAGCACCCGAACGCCGCGGGGTTCATCCAGTTCGCACGCAATACGGTCGGCGCAATCGCTAAGCATTTCCCCGCGCCGCTCAAGTGTATCGACGCCGTTGAAGCGGGCGTGCTGAACGGATTCGACAAGGGGCTCGCGATCGAACGGGAGTGTTTCGTCGCACTCTTGCAGACGCCTGAAAGCCGTGCGTTGCGTCATGCGTTTTTCGGCGAACGGGCGGCCAGCAAGATACCCGATGTGCCGTCCGATACGCCGGTGCGCGAAATCAGTCAGGTGGCCGTGATCGGCGCGGGCACGATGGGCGGCGGCATCGCGATGAATTTCATCAACGCGGGCATACCGGTCACGTTGCTGGAGATGAAACAGGACGCACTCGAGCGCGGCATCGCGACGATTCGCAAGAACTACGAAGCAACGGTAAAGAAGGGCAAGCTGAAGCCGGAAGCGCTCGAACAGCGCATGGCGCTCATTACGCCCACACTGTCCTACGACGACCTGAAGCACGCCGACCTGATCGTCGAGGCGGTGTTCGAAGAACTCGGCGTGAAAGAGCAGGTGTTCAGGCGGCTCGATGAGGTCGCCAAACCCGGCGCCATCCTGGCGTCGAATACATCCACGCTCGACGTCGACAGGATCGCCGCGTTCACGAAGCGTCCGCAAGACGTGGTCGGCATGCATTTTTTCAGCCCGGCCAACGTGATGAAGCTGCTCGAAGTGGTGCGCGGCAAGGAAATAGCGAAAGACGTGCTCGCCACCGTGATGCAACTCGCGAAGAAGATCCGCAAAACGGCAGTGGTGTCGGGCGTGTGCGATGGTTTTATCGGCAACCGCATGGTCGAGCAGTACATCCGTCAGGCGCTCTTCATGCTCGAAGAAGGCGCGTTGCCCGCACAGGTCGACCGCGCAATCGAGAAGTTCGGTTTCGCAATGGGGCCGTTCCGCATGAGCGATCTGGCCGGCAACGACATCGGCTGGGCGATTCGCAAGCGCCGGTATCAGGAACAGCCGGAGATGCATTACTCGAAGATCGCCGACCGGTTGTGCGAGACGGGGCGCTTCGGCCAGAAGACCGGCGGCGGCTGGTATGACTACAAGCCAGGCGATCGCACCGCGTATCCGTCGAAAGCGGTGGACGACATGATCGTCGCATTCTCGAACGAAACGGGCGTGACGCGCCGCAGGATCAGCGACGAGGAAATCGTCGAGCGGCTCGTGTTCGCGCTCGTGAACGAAGGCGCGAAGATTCTGGATGAAGGCATTGCGTCGAAGGCGTCGGACATCGACATGGTTTATCTGACCGGCTACGGCTTTCCGCTTCATCGCGGCGGCCCGATGCTCTATGCGGACACGGTTGGGCTCTACAACGTCGAGCGCGCGATTCGCCGCTATGCGTCGCAGCCGAACGGCGATGCGTGGCAACTGGCGCCGCGCATCGCGGCGCTGGCGCAGAAGGGCCAAGGCTTCAACGGCTGAGGCGGTTCGAGCTTCGGCAGGAGCCTCGCCGACCCCCTCTATCGCGACGCGCCACACTTGACATCTGGAAGCAGGAGACATGCATGACTGACGCCGTAATCGTATCGACCGCCCGCACTGGCCTTGCCAAATCCTGGCGCGGCGGTTTCAACATGACCCACGGCGCGACGCTCGGCGGCCACGTGACGCGGGCCGCCGTCGAGCGAGCGAAGCTCGACCCGGCGCGCGTCGAAGACGTGATCATGGGCTGCGCGAATCCCGAAGGCGCGACGGGTGCGAACATCGCGCGGCAGATCGCATTGCGCGCCGGCTTGCCGGTGAGCGTGCCGGGCATGACGGTGAACCGTTTCTGCTCGTCGGGTTTGCAGACGATCGCGCTTGCCGCGCAACGCGTGATTGCCGGTGAAGGCGACGTGTTCGTCGCGGGCGGCGTCGAGTCCATTTCGTGCGTGCAGAACGAAATGAACCGCCACATGCTCGCCGAAGGCTGGCTGAGCGAACACAAGCCGGAAATCTACTGGTCCATGCTGCAGACCGCGGAAAACGTCGCGAAACGTTATTCGATCTCGAAGGAGCGTCAGGACGAATACGGCGTGCGCTCGCAACAGCGCGCGGCGGCCGCGCTCGAAGCAGGCAGGTTCAAGGACGAAATCGTGCCGTTGACAGTGCTCGCCGGCGTTGCCGACAAAGCGAGCGGACGCCTCTTCACGAAGGAAGTCACCGTCAGCGGCGACGAAGGCATACGCGCCGACACGACGCTCGAAGGCGTGTCGAAGATACGCACGGCGCTGCCCGGCGGTGTGATCACGGCAGGCAATGCGAGCCAGTTTTCGGACGGCGCGTCGGCGTGCGTGGTAATGAACGCGAAGGTCGCGGAGCGCGAAGGGTTGCAGCCGCTCGGCATTTTTCGCGGCTTCGCGGTGGCCGGTTGCGAACCGGATGAAATGGGCATCGGCCCGGTGTTCGCGGTGCCGAAGCTGCTCAGGCAGGCGGGCCTCAAGGTCGACGACATCGACCTGTGGGAGCTGAACGAGGCGTTCGCCGTTCAGGTGCTGTACTGCGCCGATACGCTCGGCATTGCGCATGACCGTTTGAACGTGAACGGCGGCGCGATCGCCGTGGGTCATCCGTACGGTGTGTCGGGTGCGCGCCTGACCGGGCACGCGTTGATCGAAGGCAAGCGGCGCGGCGCGAGGTTTGTCGTCGTGACGATGTGTATTGGCGGCGGCCAGGGCGCGGCGGGATTGTTCGAAGTGGTGTGAGCGGGCGCATGTTGGATGGCGAAGCGCTTCGCCGCCGTCATTCGCGGAAGGGGCGCTTCACGGCATCGGCATGCCGAGCGAGGGCAGATTCAGCGTGCCCTGGTCGACGAAGCGTGTCGTGCCGGTCAGCCCGGCCGCGAGCTTGCCGCGCAACAGGTACGGAATCTGTCCGGACTGCGCCGCGTCTGCGAACGCAAACGCCTGCCGCACGGCGGCGAACGCCGGCACTGTCAGCGGCACGGTCACGAGCGTTTCGCCATAGCGCGGCACACTGCCGCTCTGGTTGCTGACGCCGCTCGCGAACGGCTTGCCGTTCACTTCGACATCGACCGACACGCCGTCGAAGTCGACCGCCGATTCGTTCGGGTTCTGTACCCGCAGTTTGACGTTAAAGCGCATTTCCATGCCCTGGCTGACGGCGGGTTCGATGCCGGCCACGTTCACCCGCAGCGGATCGCCGCCGAAGAGTCCGGCGCAGCCGCTCAACGCGAACATGAAGAACGCGACGAGGGCGGTGGGAGCCGCCCCGCGGGACAGGCGAGAGCGACGTCCGCAGAGCAGCGCATGGAGACCGCGGAAGATGAACATGACCGGCACCTCGAACGAAGCGGATAGGGTCCTGCATTGTACCGGCGCGTTGGCATGCGCAAAGCCCGATCAGGCGGCATTTGCCTTCGCGCGAAGTGATGGACGCGAGCGGCGCGGTTTTGTGTCAACCAGCGCAGGCGCTGGCCGCCATGCCGGCTTCTTCGATGGGCTCAGGCCATAGCGGTTATCATTTCCTGTCACCCGGATGCGCTGCGAAGCTCGCGACAGAGACGCTGACAACCGCAACTGCAACGCAGCGCGCATGAACGCCTCGACTACCCAATTGAAATCCGCAATGACCACGTCTTCCCCGTCCTCATCCACATCCGCATCGTCGGCCACACCCGGCGGCGCGTCGCTGCCTGAGAGCCCGTTCGTCGACCGCCTCGGCGCGCAACTGCTCAGCGCGACGGACGGCACGAGCGAAGTGCTGCTGCCGCTGCAACCCGATCACATGAACACGTGGGACGTCGCGCATGGCGGCGTCACGATGACGCTCGCGGACGTCGCGCTCGCAATGGCCGCGCGGAGTCTCGCCGGCGACGGCGTCGGCGTGGTCACCGTCGAAATGAAAGTGAACTTCATGCAGCCTGGGCGCGGCGAACTGCGCGCCACCGGCCGCGTGCTGCACCGCTCGACCACGATGGCCTACTGCGAAGGCGAGATCCGCGACAGCGAAGGGCACTTCGTCGCCAAGGCGCTCGGCACCTTCAAATACATGCGGCGGCTCGCGGTAGGCCGTGATATCACACGGCAGCGCCTGCGCAGCGATCCGTCCGCCAAACCCGGTCCGAGCGACGGTTGAGCACAGTACGGGCACCTACAGCCAATCGCAGCATCGACGATCCAACCGATTACCCAGGAGACGCACCTCATGACCCAGATCAACCGTCAATTCGTGCTGGCATCGCGTCCGCAAGGCGCTGTCACGCCGGATAATTTCAAGCTGGTCGAAACGCCTCTGGCACCGCTCGCCGACGGCGAAATTCGTGTGCGCAACCATTTCCTGTCGCTCGATCCGTATATGCGCGGCCGCATGAACGACGCCAAATCCTACGCGCCTCCGCAACCGCTGAACGAAGTGATGATCGGCGGCACGGTGGGCGAAGTGGTCGAGTCGAAAAACCCGAAGTTCGCGGTTGGCGACAAGGTGGTCGCGATGTTCGGCTGGCAGGAATACGGCACGTCCAACGGTGCGGGCGTGCAGAAAGTCGACGCTACGCACGTGCCGCTGTCCGCGTATCTCGGTCCGGTCGGCATGCCCGGCGTGACTGCATGGTATGGGCTAAACAGAATCATCGCGCCGAAAGCGGGCGAGACCGTGGTGGTCAGCGCGGCGAGCGGCGCGGTGGGCAGCGTGGTCGGTCAGCTCGCGAAGCTGGCCGGCGCGCGCGCGATCGGCATTGCGGGCGGCGAAGACAAATGCCGCTACGTGGAGCAGACGCTCGGCTTCGATGCGTGCGTCGACTACAAGGCCGGCAATCTGTATAAGGACCTGAAGGCGGTCACGCCGGACGGCGTGGACGGCTACTTCGAAAACGTCGGCGGCGAAGTGCTCGACGCGACACTCGCGCGGATGAACGCGTTCGGACGCATCGCGCTGTGCGGCTTCATTGCCGGATACGACGGTCAGCCGATCCCGCTGCAGCACCCGTCGCTGATCCTCACGCAGCGGCTGCTCGTGCAGGGGTTCATCGTCAGCGAACATATGGACGTGTGGCCCGAAGCGCTCACGCAACTCGGCACGCTGGTCGCTCAGAACAAGCTGCAATATCGCGAAACCATCGCGCAGGGACTCGACGCGGCGCCCGAAGCGTTTATCGGCCTGCTCAAGGGCAAGAACTTCGGCAAGCAGCTGGTCAAGCTCATCTGAAAATTTGCGCAGGGTTTGCGCTTGCGCTGCGTTGGCGTAGGCGTCGGCGTTTGCATTTGGCATTTGCGTGGCGTGGCGTGGCGTGGCGTGGCGGGGCGGCGCCACACGAGGCGATGCGAGGCGATGCAATGCGAGGCGAGCAGCTGCGCCGCGCACTCGCAGGCAGGCGCGTCGGCGCCGGCCGCTCCGGACATCACTCGATCGCTACGCACGGGCGCCGGAACACGCATCCACACAGGAGACCAACAATGTTCGACTTTGCAGGGAAGGTGGCGGTGATCACCGGCGCGGCGAGTGGTTTTGGCCATGCGTTCGCGCAGAAGGGGGCTACGCTCGGCATGAAGCTGGTCCTTGCCGACGTCAATCCCGAAGCGCTCGCGCAAAGCGTCGAAGCGTTGCGCGCCGGTGGCGTCGAGGTGATCGGCGTGCCGACCGACGTGTCGGACGCAGCGCAGGTGGACGCGCTGGCGAAAGCCGCGCTCGACGCGTTCGGCAGGGTGCATCTGCTCTTTAACAATGCGGGCGTCGGCTCGGGCGGCTTCCTGTGGGAAAGTTCGGCAAACGACTGGTCGTGGGTATTCGGCGTCAACGTGCTGGGCGTCGCGCATGGCGTGCGCGCGTTCACGCCGGTCATGCTGGCGCAGAACGAACCCGCGCATATCGTCAATACGGCGTCCGTGGCGGGCCTGCTGTCGCCGCCCGCGATGGGCGTCTACAACGCGTCGAAACACGCCGTCGTGGCGCTGACCGAAACGCTGTATCACGACCTGCAACTCGCGCAGTCCGCTCGGCCCGAGGGCACGGCGCAGGATGGCCTCGTGGGCTGCTCGTTGCTGTGCCCGGCCTTCGTGCCGACCGGCATTGCCGACGCGGAGCGCGCGCGGCCTGCTGGCTTGCGCAACACGAGCGGCCCGACCCGCTCGCAGATTGCGGCCGGCAAGCAACTGCATCGCGCAGTGCAGTCGGGCAAGCTGACCGCTGCCGACGTCGCCGACATCACGTTCGAGGCGATTGCCGCGCGGCGTTTTTACGTGATCACGCACCCTGGCATCATGGCGACGGTGAAGCTGCGTCACGAGGACATCGAGCAAATGCGCAGTCCAACCGATCCGATGTCGCTCAAGCCGGAAGTGAAAAACGCGGGCTAGTCGCACACGACGGGGCAGCACGCTGGGGCTCCAGTCAGGACTGCCTACCCTCCACATTTATCGGGCGCTATGCGCGCTGACGCACGATGCCGTTGAATCCGAAGATCGAGCAGGTGCTCGACATGATCGCGCGCGCGAAGCACCCGCAACTCCACGAACTGACGCCGCAGGCGGCGCGCGCGTCTTACGAAAGAAGCGCGCCGATCCTGGAGATTGCCCGCGCGCCGATGTTCGCCGTCGACGACCTGCGCGTGCCGACGCGCGACGGCGCGACGATTCGCGCGCGGCTGTATCAACCGGTCGAGCCGAGCTGGGCGGATCCGGCACCCGCATTGGTCTACTACCACGGCGGCGGCTTCACGGTGGGCAGCGTCGATACGCACGATGCGCTGTGCCGGATGTTCGCGCGCGACGCACGGTGCGCGGTGTTGTCCGTGGATTACCGGCTCGCGCCTGAGCACCGTTTCCCCACGGCGGTCAACGACGCTTTCGACGGGCTCACCTGGCTCTACACGCACGCTGCGGAGTACGGCATCGACCCCGCGCGTCTGGCGGTGGGCGGCGACAGCGCGGGCGGCACCCTTGCGACGGTCAGCGCCGTCATCGCGCGCGACACGGGCATCGAGCTCGCGTTGCAACTGCTGATCTATCCGGGCACGACCGGCTACCAGCAAACGGATTCGCACTCGCGCCTCGCCAACGGTTTTCTGCTCTCCGGCGAGACGATCCAGTGGTTCTTCGATCAATACGTGCGCGAAACAGGGGACCGCGACGACTGGCGTTTCGCGCCGCTCGACGGCACGCGCGGCGGCACGCGCGGCGCGCCCGATTTCAGCGGACTCGCGCCCGCATGGATCGCGGTTGCCGAATACGACCCATTGAGCGACGAGGGCGTGGCGTATGCCGCGAAGTTGCGCGCGGCCGGCAACCGCGTCACGCTGGTGCGCTATCCGGGCATGATCCACGAGTTCTTCAAGATGGGCGGCTTCGTGCCCGAGGTTGCGCATGCGCATGCCGACGCAGCGGCCGCTTTGCGTGCGGCCTTCGGCGCGGAGTGAGCGGGCGGCTTACGCCCCGCTAGGCCGGCTCGCGCTCCACGTTGAACGCGAAGCTACGCTCGAATTCACCGGGGCGTACGACGCGGTGCGAGCCGTTGTCGTCGCTGCGCTCGGCGACGGCGACGCTCGTCACGCTGCCCAGTGAGGCCACACGTAATGCGGTGGTGCCGCGTGTGCCGTACTCGGGCGTCTCGATGAAGGCTGCCGACAGCGCGCGTTCGCGTTCCAGCCCAATGCCCGTGGAGGGCAATTCGTCATCACGGGCAACGCGTGGGTCGCGCATCAGATCGATCAGGCGTTCGAGCGGCGGCATGGCATGGCGCGCGAGCAGCGCGCCGAGTTCCGCGCGTTTTTTCACGAGTTTCGGCCATGGGGTATCGAGCACCGCGTTAGAGATGCCGTGCGTGCCCGCTTCGAGCAATGCGGGCGGCAGCGCGGAGCGGTTGCAGTACCAGGCAAGCTCCCGGCGGGTCCAGTCGCCGACCAGCAGGTTAAAGCCGTTGTAGATGTCGCCGGTTTGCGCGACGTGCCGCAGATAGCCGAGCGGCGTGGTGGCTGCGTCAGCGGCGTGAGCGGCGTGAGCGGCGTCGCCCACCGCCGCGCGGTTGAGCCAGTCGCTCACGAGCGTGCCGCGGGTCGGCGCGTCGGCGCGCATCTCGTGCGGCGCACGGTAATTGGTGAGCGCGGCGAAACGGCCGTCGCGCGAGACCCCCAGCCACGTGCCGCCGCCGACCAGATCGCGTCCGGCCAGCACGCCCGGCGCGTCCTCCCACCAGTGGATCGGCTGCGCAGTGCGGCGGAAGAATTCATCGCGATTCGCCGCGAGCGTAAAGAGCGGGCCGTCGACCGCATCGGGCCGCCAGTCGAAGACGATCAGGCACATGCGGGGCAGGTCTCCCGTGGGTGGCGTAGTGCCGCGTTAAAAGGCGAGCCGAACGCGAGGCAGACTGAACTGCAAACCAGACGGCCGCGCCGTTTTTCAAACCTCGGCCGGCAGACCGTAGGGCAATGGGATAAAAGTCAGTGCCGGGCCGTCTGCGGTGCCCAGATGCACTGAGCCATTTTCGAGCGCCGCGAGCTTGATCTCGACCAGCAGATCGACGCCACCCGCTTGCGCGCACGCCGCATTGACGACCATGCCGCACGGCTGGCCCGGGTCGTCTGAATGAAACAGTTCGGCGCCCGGCTTTACCGTGTCGAGTTCGCCGGCGACGTTCGCCAGTGACGTGCGCCGCTTGATCGTGCCGCGGTACTGGCTACGCGCGACCACTTCCTGGCCGGGATAGCAGCCCTTGCGGAAATTGACCGCGCCGAGCACGTCGAAATTGACCATTTGCGGCACGAACTGTTCGGCCACCGGCTGTGTGATGCGCGGCTCGCCTGCGCGGATATCGAGCCAGTCCCACACCGCCGGCGACACACGTTTGAGCTTGCCATCGATGCGCGACAATTGCGCTTCGATCTGCGCCTTTGGACCCACCCAAAGATAGCGCAGCCGGTCGAGCGCGTCCGGCACGCGGATCAGCGAGCCTGCCTCACCGTCCACCTTCACGTGCACCCCGTCCGGCAGCGCATCGAACACGCCGGACAGCGCATGGCGCACGTCGCCGGCAAGACCGATCACGGCGGTTTCGCCAGTGGCGTCCGCGAGCTTCGCCTTCGCGCGCAGTATGAACATGGACAGCCGTTTCTGGACCGCGGCCTGCACGTCTTTCGACACCAGAAGATGGATCGTGTCGCCGCTGCGCCACGTCAGGAACGACGCCAGCAGGCGGCCTTTCGCGGAGCAGTAGCCGGCAAGACGGGCATTCGCCGCGTCCAGGTGCTGGGTGTCGTTGGTCAGCTGGCCGTGCAGGAAGCTCGCGGCGTCGTCGCCGGTGGCGTCGATCACGCCGAATTGCGCGAGCGGCATATACGCACCGTGCTCGAGCACCGCGTCGAATTCAGCGGCTGACGGGCGCGGCAGCGCGGGCAACTCGAATGCCGCGACAGCAGCGCCCGGGGCTGCGCCAACGGGCGTGGAAGAAGCGACTGACGGCGTGCCTGAAGCGGGAGCGAGCGGTGTGTTCATGGATTTCCGGAACAGTCAATTCTGACTTTGGCTAAGGCAAACTTGTATTATATGCAGTCCACCCCTGCCACGTTTCCATGTCCCTCCTGAAGAAATGTTTGATCGCCGGCTCGATTCTCGTCGTGCTGGGCGCAGCTGCGATTGGCGGCGGATATCACTGGGCGAATAGCCCGCTCGAACTGAATCCGGCGCAACTCGATGTCACGGTCAAGCCGCATAGCAGCCTGCGCAGTGTCACGCTGCAACTGAATCGCGGCGGTGTGCCGGTCGAACCGGAATTGTTCGTGATCATGACGCGGCTTCTGGGACTGCAAAGCGACCTCAAATCGGGCAACTACGAATTCAAGACCGGCGTGACGCCGTACGAAGTGTTGCAGAAAATCGCACGCGGCGACGTCAACGAGTACGTGGCGACTATCATTGAAGGCTGGACCTTCAAGCGCATGCGCGCCGAGCTGGACGCCAATCCTGCGCTCAGGCACGACACGGCCGGCATGAGCGACGCCGACCTGATGACGGCGATCGGCGCGCCGGAGGCGTCGATCGGCAATGGCGAAGGGCTGTTTTTCCCGGACACTTATCTGTTTGACAAGAACACCAGCGATCTGGACGTGTATCGGCGCGCTTACCATCTGATGCGCGAGCGTCTGGACGAAGCATGGCTCGCCCGGTCGCCGAACCTGCCGTACAAGACGCCGTACGATGCGCTGACCATGGCGTCGATCATCGAAAAGGAAACCGGCAGGAAGTCGGACCGGCCGATGGTGGCTGCCGTGTTCGCCAACCGGCTGCGGGCTGGCATGCCGCTGCAGACCGACCCCACCGTGATCTACGGAATGGGCGACAGCTATGCCGGGCACATCAGAAAGAAAGATCTGCAAACGGACACTCCCTACAATACCTACACCCGGATGGGTTTGCCGCCAACGCCCATCTCGCTGCCGGGGGTCGCGTCGCTTCAGGCCGCGATGAATCCGGCGCAATCCACTGCGTTGTATTTTGTGTCGCGCGGCGACGGCAGCAGTATTTTTTCTGACACCCTCGGCGAACACAACAAGGCCGTGGACAAATACATTCGAGGGCAATGATGGCGCGGGGCAAATTCATTACGTTCGAGGGCATCGACGGAGCGGGCAAAACCACTCACCTGAGCTGGTTCCGCGAGCGCCTCGAGGAAAAGGTCGCGCGTGCCGGCCGCTCGGTCGTGATGACGCGTGAGCCGGGTGGCACGTCCCTTGGCGAGCAGATTCGCGAAATCGTGCTGCATCAGAAAATGGACCTGGAAACCGAGGCGCTGCTGATGTTCGCGCTGCGCCGGCAGCATCTGGCCGAGGTTATCGAGCCAGCGCTCGCGCGCGGCGACTGGGTGCTGTCGGACCGTTTCACGGATGCCACTTTCGCCTATCAGGGCGGCGGACGCGGCCTGCCGCGCGACAAGCTGGAAACGCTGGAGCGCTGGGTTCAGGGCGGATTCCAGCCGGATCTGACGGTGTTGTTCGACCTCGCGCCCGGGATCGCCAGCGAACGCCGCAGCGCCGCGCGCGATCCGGACCGTTTCGAGAGTGAATCGGAGGCATTCTTCGATCGTACACGCACCGAGTATCTGCGCCGTGCGGAAGAAGCGCCGTACCGGTTCGCTATCATTGACTCTTCGCAAAGCATCATTCGCATTCAGAAACAGCTTGAAGAACTGATTGCAACGCTTTGATTTAATGAGAAAGTCGTAGCTCATCCAAATTCTCAGGATGCGCTCTCAACAAACTGATTCAAAGAGAAAAGATGATTTTTCCGTGGCAAGCCGACGACTGGAACCGCCTGCAGCAGTTGCGCGGCCACTGGCCGCACGCATTGCTGCTGCATGGCCAGGCGGGCATCGGCAAGCTGCGCTTCGCGCAGCATCTCGCGCAAGGCTTGTTATGCGAAGCGCAGCAGGCCAATGGCGAGCCCTGCGGCGCGTGTGTCGCGTGCACGTGGTTTTCGCAGGGCAACCATCCTGATTACCGGATCGTCGTGCCCGAAGCGCTCGCCGCCGAAGCCGGACTCGCAAACGGCGCGGACGAAAAAGCCGAGAAAGCCGACGGCGAGGAAGGCAAAAAGACCCGCACGCCAAGCAAGGAAATCCGGATCGAACAGATTCGGGGTCTGCTTGACTTCGTCGGCGTAGGTTCGCATCGGGGCGGCGCGCGCGTGGTCGTGTTGTATCCGGCCGAGGCGCTGAATATCGCCGCGGCCAACGCGCTTCTGAAAACACTGGAGGAGCCGCCCGCGGGCGTGGTATTCCTGATGGTGTCGGCGCGCATCGATCGCCTGCTGCCTACGATCATCAGCCGCTGCCGCCAGTGGCCGATGAGCACGCCCGCGCAGGACATCGCGACCAGGTGGCTGGCGGCGCAACGCGTCGAACAGCCGGCCGCGCTGCTTGCCGAGGCCGGGGGCGCACCGCTCACGGCGCTGGCGCTCGCGAGCGACGACAATCGCGCGTTGCGCGACTGGACGCTCAAGCAACTCGCGGCCGGGCCGGCGTGCGACGCGTTCGCATGCGGGGAGGCGCTGCAGAAGTTGCCGGTGCCGCTCGTGCTGGGGTGGCTGCAGCGCTGGATGTACGACCTGCTGGCGCAACGTACGGCCGGCGCGCCGCGCTATTTTCCGCAGGCGTCCGCGGCGTTGACACGGTGTGCGTCGCAAGCGGACGCCAGTGCGTTCGCGCGCTTCATGCGCACGATCACGCGTCAGCGCGCGGTCGAAAATCATCCGCTCAATGCGCGGCTGGTGTTCGAAGAACTGTTTATCGGCTACCGCGAGTTGTTCTCCTGAGCGCGCGCAAGAGGCATCGCGCGGTGCCGGTCGGTGCATCACCGGCTCGCTCTGCTGCGCTTTGCTGCGTTTTGCTGTACCAGCGGCTGCGCGTTCTTCACCGCAGCGTGCTTTCTCTTCCGCTTTCATTTCACGTCAACGCACCATGAGCCTTTCCTACCGCGATGCCACGCTCGACGATCTGCCCGCGATCGTCGCCATTTACAACTCCACCGTGCCGTCGCGGCAAGTCACGGCGGACCTGGAGCCGGTGAGCGTCGAGAGCCGTCTTGCATGGTTTCATGCGCATGGCCCGCAAAAGCGCCCGCTGTGGGTGGTCGACGATCCGCAGCAGCCCGGCCGCGTGATCGCGTGGCTGAGCTTTTCCGATTTCTACGGACGGCCGGCCTATTTGCGCACCGCCGAAGTCAGCATTTATCTGGACGAAAGCGCGCGCGGCCAGGGTCTGGGCAAGAAGTTGTTGGCGGCCTCGCTCGCGACAGCGCCGGCACTTGGCATCGACACCGTGCTGGGCTTCATCTTCGGCCACAATGACGCGAGCCTGCGCCTCTTCCGCGGCTTCGGTTTCGAGACTTGGGGCTCGCTGCCGCGCGTCGCGGTGCTGGACGGCGTGGAGCGGGATCTGATCATCGTCGGCAAGCGGCTCGACGCCGACCGCGCCGCCTGAGCGACCGCGCGGGTCATCTTCAGTTTTCTGCAAGCGGGAATTCATCATGTTTGTCGATTCGCATTGCCATATCAATTTCGAAGGACTCGCCGACCGGCTGCCTCAAGTGCTGGAAAACATGCGCAGCCACGCCGTGACGCACGCGCTGTGCGTGTCGGTCGATCTGGAGACGCTGCCGTCGGTGCTGGACATTGCGAGCCGCCACGAGAACGTCTATGCGTCGGTGGGCGTGCATCCCGATCACGAAGACATGCGCGAGCCAGATCTCGCCGAACTGATCGAACTGGCGCAGCACCCCAAGGTCGTGGCGATCGGCGAAACCGGCCTTGACTATTACCGGCTCGAAGGGCGCTCGATCGCCGACATGGAATGGCAGCGCGAGCGCTTTCGCACGCATATCCGCGCCGCGCATGCCACACGCAAGCCGCTGATCATCCATACGCGCTCGTCGTCCGAGGACACGCTGCGCATCATGGCCGAGGAACGCGCGAGCGAGCCGGGCGGCGTGATGCACTGCTTCACCGAGCCCTGGGCGATCGCCGAGCAGGCGCTCGCGCAGAACTTCTACATATCGCTGTCGGGCATTGTCACCTTCAAGAAAGCGGTGGACGTGCAGGACGTCGCGCGCCGCGTGCCGCTCGACCGTCTGCTGATCGAAACGGACTCGCCGTATCTCGCGCCGGTGCCTTATCGGGGCAAGCCTAATGAACCTGCTTACGTAAGTTATGTCGGACGCTTCATCGCGGAACAACGCGAGATGCCGGACACGGCGCTGGCCGCCGCGACCACGCAAAATTTCTTCCGCCTTTTCCGGATTCCCGCGCCCGCTAGCGCTTGAAATGGAAAGGCGTTTAATATCAATAAGATAAAAAATTTGGTGAAGTGAAATATGAGAACTAAATCCATGTCGAATGCAGCGTTTCAACAGATTTCCCCGGGGCGTGCCGCGCTGGTATGGGCGCGCCATGGCGCATCACGGATTGCGCTCGTGGCTGCGCTCGCGTGCGCCGCTCTGGCCTCGCTGATCGCGTCGCCGGCTCAGGCCGCGCCAATCGATTCGCTGATCAAGTCGGTCAAGTTCGACGACGTCGACGGCGTCAACAAGCTGCTGGCGAAGGGCATGGACCCGAACAGCGTCGATAACCAGGGCATCCCATTGCTGGTGCTGGCCGCGCGTGAGAAGTCGGACAAGGTCGGCGCCGCCCTGTTGGCAAATCCCAAAACCAATATCGAGATCCAGGACAAAGCGGGCGAGAACGCGATGATGATGGCCGCGCTGAACGGCGACATCGACTTCGTCAACCAACTGATCGCGAAAGACGCCGAGGTCAACAAGAAGGGCTGGGCGCCGCTGCACTACGCTGCCGCCAACGGTCACGACGACATCGTCAAGCTGCTGCTCGACCATTCTGCCTATGTCGACGCAGGTTCGCCGAACGGCACCACGCCGCTGATGATGGCCGCGCGCGGCGGCCACGTATCGACGGTCAAACTGTTGCTGGATAACGGCGCAGATCTCACCGTGGAAAACCAGATCGGCATGACGGCGCTCGACTTCGCAAAGGCATACAAAGAGCCGGACGTGGTCGAAGGGCTGACAGCGCGTTTGCAGCAAACGCAGCAGAAATAGGCTCGCCAACGGGCGCGAGCCGAGAAGCTGAATACCCTGTGCAAAACGGGCGTCACGCGCCGCTGCCCGGCTTTCCCGGGGAGTTGCGGCAGTGTGCGAGCCCGCGCACAGATTTGCCTGAAGATTGCCTTGGCGGCATGACTGTCGCATGGCAAAACAGTGCAGAATGACGAACATTGGCGCGCTGCCTTGGCGCGCCGTCCGGATGCGGCGAAAGACCGCCTGATAAACACCCTGGAAAGGAACACCATGCTGCGGGCTTTGATTTTCGCCAGCGCGCTTGCCGCACCTCTGTCGGCATTCGCGTTTACGGGAGGCGACCTCAACAAGCTGTGCACCAAGACCGACGTGGCATCGCGAAGCGCGTGCGCCGCGTACATCGAAGGCGCGGCTGACGGCATCTTCAATACCATTGACGCCATTGGCGGCACCACCGGTCCGCGCGTCGGCCAGTACTTCTGTCTGCCGCAAGACGCACGTTCGTCGTTGCTGACCGACGCGGTGCGCAAATACATCGCCGAAAATCCCGATGCGGCAGGCTACAACGCCAGCACGGCAATTTCACTAGGACTGGGCAAGGCGTTTCCCTGCAAGAGCGGAAGCTGATCTGCAATGCATGACGCCGCGGGCATCGGCGACCGTGCCCCGGCCATGGCGCGTTTCTGCCTTTTTCCTCGCCTGACTCTCCCAAGCCCCGCGGCCTCGCTGGAACGCCGCGTAGCCGCGTCACCTTCGTCACTATAGCGGCTGTCATCACGTCCAATTTGCGATTCCGCGTGTCCTGGCAACGAGCGACGCTGGTGAACTCCGCACCCGATCCTGTGTCTTCCCAAAAAATGCTGCAGTGCGGGCAACTTTTTCGAACCTTCGCCGGTGAGCGCCTAAGATAGGTAGTGAAGAGTGTCGGCGCGCGCGCCGGCCCGCGCGCTCTGTGACGCGTGGGCAAGCCGGGGGCGGCGCTGCATGTCCGACACGCGGCTGTGCGCCGCCCCCTTCATCCGGCAACCGGACGCTCTCGGGTCGCGCCATGTGCGCCGCAGCATTCGTTGCCGTCAATTCACCCCATGTGGCGTCGTCCACATTCAGGTCAGGAGGACATACCCCATGCTCACTCTCGACGACCTCAGCCGTATCGCCGAAGCGCCCATGCATGCGTGGCCGGGCGCGCTGTTCGTCTCCGTCATTGCCACGCTGCTGGCGCTGGGCGTTCACCGTGTCGGCGCGCGCATCGTCATGCGTATCGCGCGGCCTTACCCGTTGATGAGCGTCGTGCTGCGCTATATCGACAAACCATCGCAATTCGTGCTGGTCGTGCTCGCGCTCGAAGCCGTCTGGTGGGAAGCGCCTGACACGCTGAACTTCGTCACGCCGTTGCGCGACGTGGCGGGCATCGCGCTGATCGGCGGAATCACGTGGCTTTCCGTGCGCTCGGCGGCGGCGATCGGCGAAGCGATCATTCAGGCCCATCCGCTCGACACCGCCGACAACCTGCACGCGCGCCGCATCCATACGCAGGCGAGAGTGCTCGCGCGCTCGGTGATGCTCGTGATCGTGGTGATCGGCGTCGGCGGGGCGCTCATGACGTTTCCGAACGTGCGGCAGATCGGCGCGAGTCTGCTTGCGTCGGCGGGCGTCGCCGGTCTGGTCGCCGGTATCGCCGCGCGGCCGGTGCTCGGCAATCTGATCGCCGGTCTGCAAATCGCGTTGTCACAGCCCATCCGTCTCGACGACGTGGTCGTGATCGAGGGCGAGTGGGGGCGCATCGAGGAAATCACGGGCACTTATGTGTCGGTGCGTCTGTGGGACCAGCGGCGGCTCATCGTGCCGCTGCAATGGTTCATCGAAAACCCGTTTTCCAACTGGACGCGCAGCAGTTCGCAGATCATCGGCACAGTATTCCTGTACGTCGATTACCGGATGCCGATGGCGCCGCTGCGCGAAGAACTGGCGCGGCTCGTGGAGAGCGCGCCCGAATGGGATGGACGTGTGCAGGTGCTGCAGGTCACGGACGGCACCGAGCGTTCGATGCAGTTGCGCGCACTCGTCAGCTCGCTCGACTCCGGCCTTAACTGGGACCTGCGCTGCCGTGTGCGCGAAGGCTTGCTCGGCTTCATCCAGCAGCATTATCCGCAGTACCTGCCGCGAGCGCGCGCCGAGGTGTCGGCGGAACTGGAAAACGGCAAAGGACAGCCGCTCGACTGGGTGCCGCGCAGCATGAAGACACCCGCCGGCAGCACCGCCGCGCACACGGAAGCCGATCCGGTCGCGACGCGCGCGGGCCGTCCGCCTGTCAGCGAGAGGGCACCGCGGGAAAAGGAAAACGCGTAGCCCGGCGCGGCAGATTGCCATCGATGCAACTGATCGGGCACTTAAGTAGTCGAACCTTGCATTAAACTGCATGAACCACGGAGGACAAAGTAAATGGGCCGACTGATCGTCGTGTCGAATCGCGTCGCAACACCGACGGAAACCAAAGGATCGGCGGGCGGCCTCGCGGTCGGCGTGTTCGGTGCGCTGAAAGACGCGGGAGGCGTCTGGTTCGGCTGGAGCGGCGACGTGGTGAGTGAAACCGTTGCGAATGCGGGCCCCACGCTCGAACAGGACGGCGCGGTGACCTTTGCGACCGTCGGTCTCACGCGCAAGGACTACGACCAGTACTACCGGGGCTTCTCCAACGCCACGCTGTGGCCGGTGTTCCACTATCGCAACGACCTCGCCCGTTACGAGCGCGAAGAATATGCGGGCTACCGCCGGGTGAACGCCTGGCTCGCGCACAAGCTGATCAAGCTGCTCGAACCCGACGACGTGATCTGGATTCACGACTACCATCTGATCCCGTTCGCCGAAGCGCTGCGCAACGAGGGGATCACGAACCGGATCGGCTTTTTCCTGCACATTCCGTTTCCCGCGCCGCAAATCCTGCTGAACATTCCGCCGCACGAAGAGCTGGTGAAGTCGCTATCGTGCTACGACCTGCTGGGCTTCCAGACCGTCACTGACCAGCAGGCGTTCCACGATTACGTCGTGCGCCATGCTCGCGGCACCGTCACCGACGGCAATCACGTGGAGGCTTTCGGGCGCAAGCTGCGCACTGGCGTCTACCGGATCGGCGTGTTTCCCGACGAAATCGCCGAGCAGGCGAAGCGCTACGAAAGCCGGCAGCACGTGCTCGAACTCAAGCAGAGCCTGGAAGGGCGCAAGCTGATCATGAGCGTCGACCGGCTGGACTACTCGAAGGGGCTCGTTGAGCGCTTTCGCGCGTTCGAACATCTGCTGGAGCGTTCGCCGGAATGGCGCGGCAATGTCACACTGGTGCAGATCGCGCCGCCCACGCGCTCGGACGTCGCCACTTACCAGAAGATCCGCCAGGATCTGGAGTACGAAGCGGGGCGTATCAACGGCCGCTATTCAGGCCTCGACTACACGCCGATCCGCTATCTGAACCAGCAGTACGACCGCTGGAAGCTCATGTCGCTCTTTCGCGAGTCGCAGATCGGCTTCGTCACGCCGTTGCATGACGGGATGAATCTCGTCGCCAAGGAATACGTGGCTGCTCAGAATCCCGACGATCCGGGCGTGCTGGTGCTGTCGATTTTCGCGGGCGCGGCGCAGGAGTTGACCGGCGCGCTGCTCGTCAATCCACACGACGCCATCGGCATGTGCGAAGCGTTGCAGCGCGCGTTGCAAATGCCGCTGGATGCGCGGCAGCGTCGTCATGAGATCAACATGGCCGCGCTGCGCCAGAACGACCTCGGTGTCTGGCGCGATACGTTCCTGCACGACCTGCGTAGTGTGCCGGTGCAAAAGCCGGGCAAGGGCGGCGGCCATAAGTAATCGAATCGCGCGGCGGCCATGCTGCGCCACCGCAGGCGGGCTAAATACGCTGTTCTTGCGCGTTGCTGCGCGCGGCGCGACTGATCGCGCCGCCTTGGCGCCTGCAAGCCGTGTGTCATTTGCGCGCGAACGGCAGCTAGTCGATCGTGCAGGAGAATACATTGGCGCCCACCCGTCTATCTTCCGCAAATGCCTGCTTTCGACGTGACCATCGCATTAAGTGTTTGCAGGAAGGGCTTGTAAGCAGGGGCATCCTGTTGAAGCAGGTGTGTAAGCTGAATGTAACAGCGCGTAGTAAATGCAAGACAAGGGGCTATTTGCTGCACGCTCATCAATAATAGGTTTGGCCGAATTCCGTGCTAGCCGCCGTGCGATTCATCGCGCGCCGGGCGCGGCGTGATTCGGAGAGACAAGGCGCTGTCTGGCATACTCAGCGCCGCTGACACGCACCGCTGATGTGGCGCGAGCTGTCAGTTCATGGAGACACATAATGAAAATTGCGCAAATCGCCCCGTTGACCGAATCGGTGCCGCCCAAGCTGTATGGCGGCACGGAGCGGGTCGTATCGTATATCACCGAGGCGCTGGTCGATCTCGGCCATGACGTGACGCTGTTCGCGAGCGGCGATTCCATCACCAACGCAAAGCTCGAAGCAGTCTGGCCCCGCGCGCTGCGACTGGACCCCGGCATTCGCGATCGCATTGCGCCGCACATGCTGCTGATGGAACTGGTGCGTCGCCAGGCGGAAAACTTCGATGTCCTGCATTTTCACCTCGACTATTACTCGTTCTCGGTGTTCAAGCGCCAGGACACGCCATTCGTGACGACGATGCACGGGCGGCTGGACCTGCCGGAGCAGCAGCCGGTATTCGACACGTTCAGCACCGCGCCGGTGATCTCGATCTCCAACGCGCAGCGTCAACCGGTGCCGCAGGCGCGGTGGCTCACTACCGTCTATCACGGGCTGCCCGAAATGCTGTACACGCCGCAACCGGTCGAGCAGAAGTATCTGGCCTTTCTGGGACGCATCTCGCCGGAAAAACGGGTAGACACCGCCATTCGTATCGCGGGCCGCTGCGGTATGCCCATTCGCATTGCCGCCAAGGTGGACGCTGCCGACCGCGAATATTTCGAGCGGGATATCCGGCCGTTGCTGGACTTGCCTCACGTCGAATTTGTCGGCGAGATCGCGGACGACCAGAAAGCCGCATTTCTGTCAGGCGCGCATGCGTTGCTGTTTCCGATCGACTGGCCAGAGCCGTTCGGTCTCGTCATGATCGAAGCGATGGCTTGCGGCACGCCTGTGATCGCCTTTAATCGCGGATCGGTGCCGGAGGTGCTGGAAGAGGGGGTGACCGGTTATATCGTCGAGGACGAAATCGGCGCCGTGGCGGCGGTCAATCGTCTGCATAAGCTACCGCGCGCGGGTGTACGCAAGCGCTTCGAGGAGCGCTTTACGTCGCGCCGGATGGCTCAGCAATATGTGGACGCTTATCAGTCCGTGATTCGCGCGCAAAAGCGCTCGCGCTTCAAGGTGATCGACACGTCGGGTGGTTAAGCGTTGGCAGCCAGGCAGCGGTGGGCGCAGGCGTAAAAAAAGCGGCGATGACGACTCTGCATCGCCGTTTTCTTTGACGCCGCGCCCGGCAGCGAGATCAGATCTTCAGCCGCGAGACCTTGGTGCCCTGCAGTGACAGGTCGCCCATCAAACCTGCATTGGTCAGCACGAACACTTCGACCGGCGCCGTTGCGGTGTTCGAGTCGATTGCGCCGTTCGCACCCATCTTGACGAGCGCGACGGACGCATCGCCGCCGACGGACCAGCCGTCCGCGTTGCGGAATTTATCCAGCGCATCCTGCGTCATGAACAGGAAAATGATGGCCTTCGACTGCGCGCCGGCCTGCAGACCGAACGAGCCGGAAATCGTACTGTAATAGCCGACGGTGCCGCCACCGACGCGCAGCGAACCCTCGCCGTACTGACCACCGACGATAAAGCCGGCTTGCAGCACCGACGGAAATACGAGCACGCCGCGCGCTTTGGAGACGAGTTCGCGCGAACCCGGCACGGTGGTGAAGAGGCGCGACATGGTGCCTTCGACGCTGGCGTCGATCGACTGGCGTTTGGAAGCATCAGTGGAGGCGGTGTCGTGGTTGCTGCCATTCGTCGTACAACCCGCGAGTGCAAGGCCTCCGAAAGCGAGCGCAGCGGTCGTCTTCAACATGAAGTTTCGTCTTTGCATCGTTTTTCTCCATCATGGTTCCGGGGCGCAACCTCTGGTCTGGTGAGTGGGTTGCCTCAGTGTTATATCACACGCAAGCGTAAATGGCGTGCTCTGTGGTATCGCGAAAAGCCTTGTGCGACGGGGCTTTGCGGCAAGTCATCAGTCAGCATGCTGTAAATTTGACCGGCGATTCGGATGGCTTATTCTGCCCCGACGATACGCTTAAAAAGGGCACGGCACGAACCGCGTTGGCTGATCAAAGGTGGGCTGGCACGCATCTGAAGCGCGGTCGAAACGTTCGTTTTTACCGATTTCGCCGTGCGTCAGAAAGTGCGGAAATCCGGCATAAGTGTTGTCTGCATGCTGCACTCTTCACAACGTGAGAAACGTGCAACTGGCACGGGCGAACAACGGGTGATCGGCTGGCCCGGTAGCGGGTAGACCGCCTATTAGCCATGATTGGCAGGCGTCTTGACAGGCGGCGGCGGACGGCGCAGCGCGCGGCGCACCATGCCGACGAGCACGCCCAGCAGGAACAGGATGACTGCGGGGACGATCCAGTAGCCGACGAACGCATGCCAGAGATAAGCCATCAGGGTGGAGCGGCGCACGCTGTATTCATTACGCGCGTCCTGCTGACGCGGCGCGTTCGCGGCCAGTACCTCGGCGGGGCAGCCAGCGGCTTTTGCCTCGTCGGGATTGCCGCGGCAGCGCGCGGCGGCACCGGCCGCACGTTGTGCGTCAGTGACGTTCCACGTGGTCAGCGCGCGGTCGAGATCGACGGCGTTATAGGCCATTTCCTCCCGGATCTCGCTCACCGCGACGATCGCCACGGGCACGGCCCAGAAGACGATCACGACCAGCCACCGCCTCAACCAGCGGTTTTTATGTTTCGATACCATCCTTGCCTCCGATGGATGCCGTACGGCATCAACGACAAGATGGCGGCCCGTCTGATGTTATTTATGAGGGTGGGCCGTCTCCGCAGCCATCATAGAAGAAAAACGCCACCCTCGGGCAGTCAGTCCTGAATGGTCGGCCAAAGCAGCGTACCGGTAACAAAGCGGGACGAGAGGGCGACGCGCGGCGACGTCAGGAGGCAATTCGGCGGAGTGAAGCGGGCGTTGCACCGCACGGCCACCGCGCGGCGCAGGGGTATCGCGTGAAGGCGGCGGGTCTTACTTGGCGGGTGCCGACGACAGGCAGGTTTTCATGAACGCCTTGCGATCGTCGCCTTTCTTGCCGGTCGCCTGTGCGTTGCACGCCTTCATCTTGTCCTGCTGGCTCATTGGCGCGGCGGCGGGCTTGGCGGACAGACACGTCTTCATGAACGCTTTGCGGTCGTCGCCTTTCTTGTCGCCGGCCTGCTTGTTACAGTCGGCCATCTTCGTTTGCTGACTGTTCTGTGCGAATGCAGGCGAGACGAGGACAGCACCCAGAACCAGCGTAGCAATGGCGGATTGGATTTTCATATGACACTCCATCGGTGGTGAAAACGTTTCTGGTCGTTTATGCGCTTGAGCGTCAACGGCATCCGGGACCCTCGGCACACGCATTATGGCAAATGCTGTCTGCCAGAACGGACAAAGACACGTTCCCGTTGACCGGTGCCCAAGCTGGTTTTCCCTATGCAACGGAAAGATGCTCGTTCGTTCGATCAGACCATCTGAACGAACGGACGCCCGGCCCGAGTCTTGCGAACGAGAACTCGGTTGCCATGCGAGTGAGCAAACTCGCCGACGTTTGCTGCGGCGGATGCGAGATGGGTACAAGCGGCAATTGCCGCTGCAAGCGCGAGCAGAGACAGATCGGCAGATCAATGCCAGGCCCGGCGTTCGCGGATAGTTCAAACGAAGCACTCAGCGTCATACGTCATCGTGCGCGCTATGACATCACCTCAAGGAGACTCCTCATGCACTATCTGCTGGTCTACGAACTCGCGCCCGACTACCTCGAACGGCGCGACGCCTATCGGGACGCGCACCTTAAGCTCGCCTGGGAAGCCTCCGATGGCGGCGCTCTGCTGCTCGGTGGTGCGCTTGCGGCGCCCGCCGATTCCGCGATGTTGCTCTTTGAGGGCGACTCGCCGGCCGTCGCGGAAACTTTTGCTCGGGCGGATCCGTACGTTTCAAATGGATTAGTGGCGAGTTGGCGTGTGCGCGAATGGACGACTGTGGTTGGTGACGGCGCAACGAATCCATTGCGCTAGCGACGCGTTGAATATCGATAAAAAAAGTGAAGCGAAACGTATTAGAAGCGCTTTTTGCGAAGATTTGCAATTCACGAAAAAGTCGCGAGCGCGGGAGTTAATCGCCGGAGTGTCGTACGTTATCAACCCGCGGCGGCAAGGTCGGCTGATATCACGCAACCCGTGCAGCTATTGTCATGTGACCGTGGCAGCGCGCGCGGATCACTCACTGACACGTCCAGAACAGATACGTAAAAAATTCGCAACGGTTGAAAATAAATGTTTTGGACACGCAAATGTTTCCGGGCACTTGTCACAATGCGGCATATCCAACATAAATCACATTATTTTGGCGTTTCGCAAAATTTACCGCGTGAATCCGCCACCGTTTTTTGTTAGGCTTTTCCGCAATGCAGCAGGGCCCATCGGTCCGCGCAACCCAGTTCTAACCATTACGGAATGCCTACCATGCTGAAAGTCACCAAAGCAGTATTTCCTGTCGCCGGCCTCGGGACGCGATTCCTGCCGGCTACTAAAGCCAGTCCGAAGGAAATGCTGCCGATCGTTGACAAGCCGCTGATTCAATATGCGGTTGAGGAAGCCATTGCTGCTGGCATTACGGAAATGATCTTCGTGACGGGTCGCAGCAAGCGCGCGATTGAGGATCACTTCGACAAGTCGTATGAGATTGAAGCCGAACTCGAAGCACGCAACAAGCAGAAGCTGCTCGATCTCGTGCGCAGCATCAAGCCCGCCAATGTGGATTGCTTCTACGTGCGCCAGGCCGAAGCGCTCGGTCTCGGCCACGCGGTGCTGTGCGCCGAAAAGCTGGTGGGCGACAGCCCGTTCGCGGTGATTCTGGCTGACGATCTGCTACACAGCTCGAAGCCAGTCATGAGCCAGCTGGTGGACACGTTCAACCACTATCACAGCTCGGTGATCGGCGTGGAAACCATTGCCCGCGAAGACAGCCGCTCGTATGGCGTGGTCGATGGCCGCGAGTGGGAAGACAACGTGATCAAGCTGTCGGGCATTATCGAAAAGCCGGCACCGGACAAGGCGCCGTCGAACCTCGGCGTCGTCGGCCGTTACGTGCTGATGCCTACCATCTTCAAGCACATTCGCGCGCTGAAGCCGGGCGCAGGCGGCGAACTGCAACTCACGGACGCAGTGCAGTCGCTGCTGACCGAAGAGCAGGTGCTCGCGTATCGGTATTACGGCACGCGTTTCGATTGCGGCAGCAAACTCGGCTACCTGAAGGCGACCGTCGAATTCGCGCTGCGTCACCCGGAAGTGAAAGCGGATTTCGAGGCTTATCTGCACGCTTACATGCAAGCCAACATGCTGACCGGCGAGCCGGCCCAGTACACGGCAGAAGCGGCCTGAAAGATTTCAGGCGCGAATCAGGCGCTTGCATCCACACAGGCAGTATTCACGCGTCATGCGGCAGGTGCCGCGAGACGCGCGACGCAAGACGCAGCAATGCGTAGCAGGCATCACAAGGCATGAGCGCAAATTCAAACGGGCGCCGCGTACTACGCGGCGCCCGTCTTTTTTTGGAGCCCACGGTCAACGCTGAACCTCAGCGCCACCGATAGGCTCCGGCAGTCACGTCTATCGACTCTCTTTAACTTCCAGCCTGAACTTGTGCAGCAACGGTTCCGTGTAGCCGCTGGGTTGCTGGCGTCCTTCGAAGACCAGCGCCTGGGCGGCCTTGTACGCGATCGTGTCGAAGTTGGGCGCCATGGGCCGGTAATGCGGATCGCCGGCGTTCTGTTCGCCGACCACCTTCGCCATGCGCCTGAAAGTCTCGTCGACCTGCTCGCGCGTAACCACGCCGTGGTGCAGCCAGTTTGCAATGTGCTGGCTCGAAATACGCAACGTGGCACGGTCCTCCATCAGGCCGACGTTATGAATGTCCGGCACCTTCGAGCAACCCACGCCCTGATCGATCCAGCGCACCACGTAGCCGAGAATGCCCTGCACGTTGTTGTCGACTTCGCTGCGAATGTCCTCTTCGCTCCACTTCGCCGATTCGACGACCGGAATAGTCAGGAGTCCATCGAGCAGTTCGTCGCGCACCTTCGCGTAGTCCGTGCGCTCCAGCTCCTGCTGAACCGCCTGCACGTTCACCTGATGGTAGTGCAGCGCGTGCAGCGTCGCGGCGGTCGGCGAGGGCACCCACGCGGTGTTCGCGCCGGCCTTCGGATGGGCGATCTTCTGTTCGAGCATGGCATGCATCAGGTCGGGCATGGCCCACATGCCTTTGCCGATCTGCGCGCGGCCACGCAGGCCCGCGCTCAACCCGGCCAGCACGTTGCTGCGCTCGTAGGCCGCGATCCACGCGCTCGACTTCATGTCGCCCTTGCGCATCATCGGACCCGCTTCCATCGCGGTATGCATCTCGTCGCCGGTGCGGTCGAGAAAGCCCGTATTGATGAACGCAACACGCTCCTTCGCTTCGTCGATACAGGCGAGCAGGTTGACGCTGGTGCGGCGCTCCTCGTCCATGATGCCCATCTTGACCGTGTTGCGCGGCAGTCCGAGCAGATCCTCGACGCGTGCAAACAACTCGCTCGCGAACGCGACCTCGGCCGGTCCATGCATCTTCGGCTTGACGATGTAGATCGAGCCCGTGCGCGAGTTCAGCTTGTGCTTGCGATCATGCAGCGCGCACAGCGTGGTGATGACGGCGTCCAGAATGCCTTCGGGAATCTCGTGGCCGTCTTTCGTGAGGACAGCCGGATTCGTCATCAGATGACCCACGTTGCGAATGAACAGCAGCGAGCGGCCATGCAGCACGACCGGCGCCGTGCCATTCGCGGCGACGTACTTGCGGTCTTCGTTCAGCCGACGCGTGAAGGTCTTGTCGTTTTTCGTGACCTCTTCGGTCAGCTCGCCGGTCATCAGCCCGAGCCAGTTGCGATAGAGCTGCACCTTGTCGTCCGCATCGACGGCGGCGACCGAGTCTTCGCAGTCGATGATCGTGCTCACCGCCGCTTCGACCAGCACGTCCTTCACGTGCGCGGCGTCGGTCTTGCCAATCGAATCGTTCGGGTCGATCTGAATTTCGAAGTGCAGACCGTTGTGCTTGAGCAGCACAGCGGACGGCGCCCCTGCTTCGCCCTGATAGCCGATGAACTGCGCGGGCGTTTTCAGCTCGCTCGTGCCGCCGCTTTTCAGCGTGACGATCAGCTTGCCGCTGTCGACCTTGTAATTCGCGGCGTCCACATGCGAGCCGTTGGCGAGCGGCGCGGCTTCGTCGAGAAACTTGCGCGCGTAAGCGATGACGGCGGCGCCGCGCACCGGATTGAAGCTTTTCTGTTTTTCCGCGCCGTTCGTTTCCGGAATCGCGTCGGTGCCGTATAACGCGTCGTAGAGGCTGCCCCAGCGCGCGTTCGCCGCGTTCAGCGCATAACGCTGGTTCGACAGCGGCACGACGAGTTGCGGGCCGGCCTGTTCGGCGATTTCGGTGTCGACCTGGTCGGTCGTGGCTTTGACACTGGCGGGCGCGGGCACGATATAGCCGATGCCTTCGAGGAACGTCCGGTACGCACGCAGATCACGCACCGGACCCGGATTCGCGCGATGCCAGTTATCGAGTTCGGTTTGCAGACGGTCGCGCTCGACGAGCAGCGCGCGATTTTTGGGCGCCAACTCGTGCACGAGGGCGTCGAAACCCGACCAGAATGCCGCGCTGTCGATTCCGGTGCCGGGCAGGGCTTCGGTTTCGACGAACTGGTCGAGGTTGGCGGCGACTTGCAGTCCACCGCGCTGGTTCATCTGAGTCATCGACTGCTCCATGGGGCTGAATGGGACCGGTGAGGGGGCACCGGCCCGCGTTGTGATGCTGCGGATAATCAGGCGCCGAGCGCCTGTACACCGGCCTTGGCGACCTGGGCATCCTGATCCGGCTTGACGCCCGACACGCCGAGCGCGCCGATCACCTGGCCCTCGACGATCACGGGTACGCCGCCTTCCAGCGTGCCCAGCAACGGCGCGCTGAGAAACGCGGTACGGCCGTTGTTGATCATGTCTTCGTATAGCTTGGTTTCACGGCGGCCGAGCGCCGAAGTGCGGGCTTTTTCCGTCGCGATGTACGAGCTGGCCGGCGCACTGCCGTCCAGACGCAACATCCCGAGCGGGTGGCCGCCGTCGTCCACCACCACGATCGCGACCGCCCACTGGTTCTTTTCGGCTTCCGCGCGCGCGGCGTCGAGCATGCGGGTGGTTTCTGCAACGGTCAGCACGGGTTTGCTCAGCATAATGAATTTCCTGGTTCGTTTATGGTAGGGAAGCTTCTACCGCGGCACCGTGATGCAGGGGACGCGGCGTCGAGTTGTGCGTTGGATTGCTGACCGGCAGCGCTTGTGACGCATGGCGAGGGTCGTTGCGCAGCAGAGCATTGTGCGCGAATGCCGCGGCGCCGGTCCTGGTCTTTGCCCGCGCGCCTTGCTTTGCGATTTTACGTCCAAGCGCGGCTGGGCGAAACGGTGAGGCTCCCGCATACGGCGAGGCGGCGTGATTGTGGCCGCTGATCGTTGTCCTCGCGCGAACGTGCGCGGGCATTCGCGCGCCGCGCAATCCGGCGATAATGGGCGGCCCACATAAAACTGATTCTGCCCGTCACGCCATGCCCATCATCAGCGAACTGTTCGTCTATCCGGTCAAGTCCTGCGCCGGCATTGCGCTCGACGCGGCGCACCTTCTCGCCACCGGCTTCGAATACGACAGGAGCTGGATGGTGACGGACCCCGGCGGCGCGATGCTCACCCAGCGCGCGTATCCGCGCATGGCGCTCGTCGGGGTCGAGCTCGGCGAGCATGACCTCGTCCTGCGCGCGCCCGGCATGAGCGAGTTGCGCACGCCGCTCGACGCGGCGCGGCTTCACGCTCCGCACAAGGTCGAGACCACGGTCTGGCGCGACGCGGCCTATGGCCTCGACACGGGTGAGGCGAGCGCCGCATGGTTCTCCACTTTTCTCGGCGTGCCGGCGCGGCTTCTGCGCTTCGATCCCGAACGCGAGCGGATCGTCGATCCGGACTATACGGATAGCACCGGCGGTGCAACCACGCACTTTTCCGACGGGTTCCCGCTGCTGGTGATCGGCCAGGCATCGCTCGACGACCTGAACGCGCGCCTGAACCGCAAGGGCGCACCGTCCATTCCGATCGACCGCTTTCGGCCCAATCTCGTGCTGACGGGGCTCGACGCGTATGAAGAGGACTATGTCGAGACTTTGACCATCGACGGGGAAAGCAGCAGGACAATCCACGAAGCGAGCAGCGGAAAAGACAGTGGAAGAAGTAGCAGAACAAGCAGCGGAACAGGCAGCGGCAATGGCGGCCCGACCGTGCGGCTGCAACTGGTGAAGCCGTGCGCGCGCTGTCCCATGCCGACCATCGATCAGTCGAAAGGCGCGCCCGATCCGGACTGGCCCAACGAGCCGACCGACACGCTGAGCGTCTACCGCGCCAACCCGCGGCGCGGCGGCGCGCTCACGTTTGGCAATAACGCGCTCGTCGCGCAAGGGGCGGGCGCGTGGCTGCGCGTCGGTCAGCAGGTCGACGCTGAACTGGGTTTCGGAGATTGACGCGCCCCCCGCGGTGTCTCGAACCTCGTGCGATCAATGCCCGCGACGGCGGGTGAGCGCTGCGAGGATCGCTGACATAGGCACGGGCTTCACGAAATGATCGTTAAAGCCCGAGCGTAGCGACTCGTCGCGCTCCTCGTCTTGCGCGAGGCCCGTCACCGCGACCAGCGTGGGCGCCGGCTGGTCGGCGACGAAGCGGATGCGGCGAGCCACCGCGCGCCCATCGAGATGCGGCATTTCGACATCCAGCAAGGCGGCGTCGGGATGCCAGTCGCAATATTGCGCGAGCGCGTCAAGGCCGTTGGATGCGGTTCGAACGTCAAAGCCTTGCGCGCTGAAGTAGTTGTAATAAGCGGCCAGCAGGTTCGCGTCGTCATCGGCGATCAGCAGGCGGCCGGTTTGGTGGTTGGACATCCAGTTTCCCCAGGTTGCATTCCTCACACTGAGCAATTTGAAGACCCGGTAGAATTGATGCCTTGAATGTCCCACTTTCGAACCGGGCCGGGTGCATCGCAGACGAATTCATATGAACAAATTACCTTTTCGGCCCGACGAATCCGCGGAGATCGAGCGCGACATCCAGACAGTGCAGCGCATCGACGCCGTGCCGTCCATCCTGCGCCTGATCTGCAAGAACACCGGCATGGGCTTTGCCGCCGTTGCCAAGGTCACCGATCAAAGCTGGACCGCCTGCGCAGTGCAGGACGAGGTTCAGTTCGGGCTTGCGGCCGGCGGTCAGCTCGATCTGCACAGCACGTTATGCTTCGAATCACGTTCCGCGCGCGCCGCGATCGTGATCGACAATTTCAACGACGATCCGGCCTACCGGGGCCATCACACAGCGCAGATCTACAACCTCGGCAGTTATATTTCCGTGCCGATCATTCTGCCCAGCGGTGACTATTTCGGTAATCTCTGTGCAATCGACGCGCATCCCGCCGACGTATCGGACCCGCGTACATTGGGCATGTTCGAGGTGTTCGCGGAGCTGATCGCGATCCAGATCGAGTCGGCGAGCCGCCAGCAGGCTGCGGAGGCCGCGCTTTACACCGAGCGGGAAAACTCGGGGCTGCGCGAGCAGTTCATCGCAGTGCTCGGCCACGATCTGCGCAATCCGCTGTCTGCGGTGAGCGCCACCGCGGAACTGCTGACATTGCGCAAGACCGAGCCCGATCTCGTCAAGATCGGCCAGCGTCTGAAGTCCACCACGCTGCGCATGGCCCGTCTGATCGACGACGTGATGGACTTCGCGCGCGGCCGGCTCGGCTCGGGGATCGGCGTATCGATCGACGACGTCGACGACCTGGCTACCGCTTTGCGTGCGGTGGTCGCGGAAGTCCGCGAAGCCAACCCGGAGCGTACGCTCGTCGACGATATCGCTATTCCCACGCGCGTGCGCTGCGACCGGACGCGTGTTCAGCAATTGCTGTCGAATCTGCTTGGCAACGCCGTGACCCACGGCTCAGCCGAGTATCCCGTGAAGGTCCATGTGCGTGTGGAGAACGCCGAACTGCTGGTAAGCGTGATGAACGGCGGCAACGCGATCTCGCCCGACGCACTCGGCCGGGTCTTCGAACCCTACTGGCGGCCGGCCACCAGCAAACCGGGCGGCGGTCTCGGTTTGGGTCTGTATATCTGTAAGCAGATCGTGACCGCGCATGGCGGTTTGCTGGAAGTGTGCTCCTCCGACGAAGAAGGAACCTGTTTCGTCGCGAGGCTGCCTACCGGTATGTGACGGCCGCCATTGGCGTCGCGCACGCTTTGTGCGGCCTCTGTGGCAGCATTCGTGGCGCCCCGTTGGGCGGGATCAAGGCGGCATTCAGGTTAATCCCTTGGCGGCACCGATCAGGCCGCTTGCGCAACGCGCTCGCGAGCCTGCGTCGCATCGCGCTGCATCGGCAGCGTCGCCGTGTTGCCGCTTCCGTGTGCCGTCGCGTCGGTTTCAGCGCTTTCTCCCACTGCGCTTCCCACGAGAATCACCGCAGGGCTGCCGAACCCGCCGTCGCGCGCGTCGGCGGCGAGCCTGTCAAGGCGCGTCAACAGACGCCGCTCCCGTTCGCTGCCGGCCCACTGCACGACGGCCGCGGGCGTATCGGCCGGCAGGCTGGCCAGCAGGGCGGTGGCCAGACTCTCGATACGCCGCATTCCCATGTAGATCGCGAGCGTCATGCGCGTGGCTGCAAGCGCGGCCCAATCCGGCTCGTTGTGATCCTCCGTGTGAGCGGTCACGAAGCTCACACCGTGACAGTGCCGCCGGTGCGTCAACGAAACGCCGAGTCCCGCGGCTGCCGCGAATCCGGACGAAATCCCGTTGACGATTTCCACTGGAACCTGCGCGTCTCGCAACGCCGCGAGTTCTTCGCCCGCACGACCGAACAGCAGCGCGTCGCCGCCTTTGACCCGCACCACATGCAAGCCCTTGAGCGCATAGCGTCGCATCAGGCGCTCGATGAACGCTTGCGGCGTCGAACGGCAGCCGCCGCGTTTGCCCACGCGAATGACGCGTGCTCGCGGCGCGAGCGTCACGATGTCAGGGTTCGCGAGATCGTCGAGCAGCACGACGTCGGCGGTGGCGAGCGCTTTCGCGGCGCGAAGCGTCAGCAGGTCGAGTTCGCCTGGCCCCGCACTCAACAGCGTGACCTTGCCGGTAGTCGTGTTCATGGAAATGCTCCTGGTTCAGTTACGTGGGATGGGACCGCCTGCCTGGTCTGTACGGCCATGGCTGGAAAAACGCCCGCTTTGAAAACGCGGCTTTGCAGGCCCACCAAAAAAAACGGCGTCCGCTCGTGATGCTCACGAGGGGACGCCGTTGTCCGAATACTGCGCGCCAGGATGCGCTCATCGTGCAAGGGATCGAAGCCCCGCGGTGAGACGCACGAAACACTGCGCTGTGTTTCGCTCCGACGTGATGCGATGTGTTCCGTCGAGCGTGCGCAGCAGCGCATCACGTCGACTCGATTGCCTTGATGCAAGGATTACGCCATCAGATGATATTCACGCGGCAGTCGCCTGCAAATGCACGCCCGCCAATGCGCAAGAACCGTTCGACCCTACGTGCCTGACTGCTTGCACGCGCGTGCGTGCCGCACGCCGAGGGTGCTGCGTCGCACCATCCGTGTGCCTCGCTGCATCAAAACGTGACGGCCAACTGCTGCGCCGTTTAGCGTGCATCCGACCGCAGGCCATGCGCGAGCAAGCTTTGCGGGATTTTCCGAGCAATTGGCATAGGCTTTGCATTAGGCATTCGCAGCGGATCAACGCAGATCCGTTGCGGGCGCAACAACAAGGCGCTCGCCGCAGCACAGGTCAGGACAACGGCGTCCCCTGAATTCAGTCTTCAACTGGATTCGCGGGACGCCGTTTTTTTTCCGTCATCGCTTTCGCCACGTCACAGCACATCGAGGAATCCGCGGTCATGAAAATCATCGTTATCGGTCACGGAATGGTCGGCCACAAACTCGTGGAATGCCTCGCGCAAAACGCGGCGCACGGACTCGACATCACAGTGCTGTGCGAAGAATCGCGGCCCGCCTATGACCGGGTGCATCTGTCGGAATTCTTTGCGGGCAAGACTGCCGATGATCTGTCGCTGGTCGAACCGGGTTTCTTCGAACGCCAGAACGTACTGATCAAACTGAGCGCGAAAGCCGTGTCGATCGATCGCGAAGCGCGCACGGTGACCGTCTCGACCGGCGAAACGCTCGCCTACGACAAACTGGTGTTCGCTACGGGCTCCTATCCATTCGTGCCGCCGCTGCAGGGCCGCGAACGCGCGGATTGCTTCGTGTACCGAACGATCGATGATCTCGAAGCCATGCAGGAATGCGGTGCGCGCTCGAAAACCGGCACGGTGGTCGGCGGCGGCCTGTTGGGCCTCGAATGCGCGAAGGCGTTGCGCGACATGGGCCTCGTCACGCACGTCGTCGAATTCGCGCCGCGTCTGATGGCGGTTCAGGTCGACGAAGGCGGCGGACGCGTGCTGCGCACGAAGATCGAAGCTCTCGGCGTCACCGTGCATACGGAGAAGAACACCACGGCGATCGTCGACGGCGAAGCGGGCACGCATCGAATGCAATTTGCCGACGGCAGCTATCTCGACACGGACATGATCGTGTTTTCCGCAGGCATTCGTCCCCGCGACGACCTTGCTCGCGAGAGCGGTCTCACGCTCGGCCCGCGCGGCGGCATCGTGATCGACAACGCGTGCCGCACCAGCGATCCAGACATCTACGCAATCGGCGAATGTGCATTGTGGAACGGTCAGTTATTTGGCCTCGTCGCGCCCGGTTACGACATGGCGCGCGCGGTGGCGAAGCAACTGCTCGGCGACAACGCTGAATTTGCCGGCGCCGACATGAGCACCAAGCTCAAGCTGATGGGAGTGGACGTCGCGAGCATTGGCGACGCGCACGGCAAGACGCCGGGCAGCCGCGCGTATCAGTTCAGCGACGAGCGCAAGCAGGTCTACAAGAAGCTGGTGGTGTCCGAATGCGGCAAATATCTGCTCGGTGGCGTGATGGTGGGCGACGCAAGCGAATACGGCACGCTATTGCAGATGATGCTTAACCGGATCGAACTGCCCGAAGCGCCTGAATTCCTGATCCTGCCTCAAGCGGACGGCCATGCGAAACCCGCGCTCGGCGTGGGCTCGCTGCCGGCTTCGGCGCAAATCTGTTCGTGCAACAACGTCTCGAAGGGCGAGTTGTGCGCGGCGGTCTGCGCCGGCGCGACCGACATCGGCGCGCTCAAATGTGCGACCACAGCCGGCACCTCGTGCGGCGGCTGCGTGCCGCTCGTCACGCAGGTCATGAAGGCCGAAATGAAGAAGCAGGGGCTCGCAGTCAACAATCACGTGTGCGAGCACTTCCCGTTTTCGCGCCAGGAGCTTTATCACATCGTTCGCGTGGAAGGTGTGCGCAGCTTCGCCGAGTTGCTCGCCACGCACGGCCGCGGTCTCGGCTGCGATATCTGCAAGCCGGCAGTGGCCAGCATTCTTGCTTCGTGCTGGAACGAGTTCGTGTTGAAGAAAGAGCACGCGTCGCTGCAGGACAGCAACGATTACTACCTCGCCAATATCCAGCGCGACGGCACCTATTCGGTCGTGCCGCGTATGGCGGGCGGCGAAGTTACGCCCGACGGCCTGATCGCGGTCGGTCAGGTCGCGAAGAAATACGGCCTATATACGAAGATCACCGGTGGTCAGCGGGTCGATCTGTTCGGCGCACGTGTCGAACAGTTGCCGCTCATCTGGGAAGAACTGATCGCAGCCGGTTTCGAATCGGGGCATGCGTATGGCAAGTCGCTGCGTACCGTGAAGTCGTGCGTCGGCTCGACTTGGTGCCGCTATGGCGTCGGCGATTCCGTCGGCCTCGCGGTTGAGATCGAGAACCGCTACAAGGGACTGCGCACGCCGCACAAGATCAAGTTCGGCGTGTCGGGATGCACGCGCGAATGCGCGGAAGCCCAGGGCAAGGACGTCGGCATCATCGCCACCGAGAAGGGCTGGAACCTGTACGTGTGCGGCAACGGCGGCATGAAGCCGCGTCATGCCGAGCTGCTCGCGTCGGACCTCGACAAGGCAACGCTGGTGCGCTACATCGACCGCTTCCTGATGTTTTACGTGCGCACCGCGGACCGTTTGCAGCGCACGAGCGTCTGGCGCGACAACCTGGAAGGCGGCCTTCCGTATCTGATCGACGTGGTGGTCAACGACCGTCTTGGCGTCGCCGCCGAACTCGAAAGCGAGATGCAGCACGTGGTGAACACCTACGAATGTGAATGGAAGAAGGCGGTCAACGATCCCGAAACGCGTAAGCGCTTCCGTCATTTCGTCAATAGCGGCGAGTCCGATAGCAATGTCACGTTCGTCGAGGAGCGCGGCCAGATTCGCCCGGCGACGTCTGCTGAGCGGCTATCGAAACTCGCGGCCATTCCTGTCGTCGTCGAAACCGTCTGATCCTGTTTTCACTGCTTTTACCGCTATTGAACGGAGTTTGCGCCATGAATATCGAGCACCTGCCGCTTGCCTGGACACCCGTTTGCCCGCTCGAGGACATCGTGCCCAACACGGGTGTCTGTGCGCTCGTCGACGGGGAACAGGTGGCCGTGTTTCACGTCGATACCGGCAGCGACGAGGCGCGGGTCTATGCAATTGGAAATTACGATCCGGGTTCGCAGGCGGCCGTGCTGTCGCGCGGACTGATCGGCAGTCTCGGCGAGCGCATCGTGGTTGCCTCGCCCATCTATAAGCACCACTTCGATCTGCGCACCGGCGAATGCATCGAAACGCCGGCCTATTCGGTCAGCGCATTCGCCGCGCGAGTGGAAAACGGCCAGGTGTGGGTCGCTTCCGGCTGCGTGCAATCCTGAAGCCGATCACGAGTGAGTTCGCCTGTCATGTCCCCCACTAGCGTGAAAACCGTGTGTCCCTATTGCGGCGTCGGCTGCGGCATGGTGCTGCACGTCGAACGTGGAGAGGTCGTGAAGATCTCCGGCGACAAGGAGCATCCGGCGAACTTTGGCCGGCTGTGTACGAAAGGCCAGTCCGCGCATTTCGCCTTGCGCAAGTCCGGGCGTCTTGAAGGCGCGTTCGTGCGGCATGCGCGCGGTCAGGATCTCGCGCCGCTTCCAATGGCGCAGGCCATCCGTACCACAGCTGCCCGCTTGCGCGGCCTGCTCGACGAGCACGGCCCGCAAGCGTTGTCGTTCTATGTGTCCGGCCAGATGTCGATCGAGGCGCAGTATCTCGTCAACAAGCTGGCGAAAGGATTTGTCGGCACCCATAACATCGAATCGAATTCGCGCCTGTGCATGGCAAGCGCAGGCAGCGGCTACAAGCTTTCGCTCGGCGCCGACGGGCCGCCCGGCTCGTACGAGGACATCGATCATGCGGACCTGTTCTTCGTGATCGGCGCGAATATGGCCGACTGTCACCCGATTCTGTTCCTGCGCATGATGGACCGCGTGAAAGCCGGCGCAAAATTGATCGTGGTCGATCCGCGCCGCAATACCACTGCGGAGAAGGCTGACCTGTTCCTGCAGATCAAACCCGGCACTGATCTCGCGCTGCTCAACGGGCTGCTGCATCTGCTGCACGAAAACGGCCATACGGATGCGGCTTTCATCGCCGAAGCAACCGAAGGCTGGGACGCGATGCCCGCATTTCTGGCGGACTACACGCCGGAAAAGGTCGCGGCAATTACCGGTTTGAGCGAGCACGACATTCGCCGCGCCGCGCAGATGATCGGCGCCGCGCCCGAGTGGATCAGCTGCTGGACCATGGGTCTGAATCAGAGCACGCACGGCACGTGGCATACGAACGCGATCTGCAATCTGCATCTGGCGACGGGCAAAATCTGCCGTCGCGGCAGCGGGCCGCTCTCGTTGACAGGACAGCCGAATGCAATGGGCGGCCGCGAGATGGGGTATATGGGGCCCGGCTTGCCGGGGCAGCGTTCGGTGCTGGTCGAAGAAGACCGTGCATTTATCGAGGACTTGTGGGGCATCGCGCGCGGCGCGTTGAAGCCCACGGCCGGTCACGGCACGATCGACATGTTCTCGCGCATGGCGGCAGGTGAGATCAAGGCATGCTGGATCATCTGCACGAATCCGGTGGCGAGCGTCGCCAACCGGCAGAACGCCATTGCCGGTTTGCGCGCGGCGGAACTGGTGATCGCGCAGGACGCGTTTCTCGACACCGAAACCAACCGCTACGCGGACGTGCTGCTGCCCGGCGCGTTGTGGGCCGAAGCGCAAGGCGTGATGATCAACTCCGAGCGCAACCTTACGCTGATGCAAAAAGGCGTCGAACCGCCGGGCGCGGCGTTGCCGGACTGGCAGATCATTGCGCGCGTCGCGTGCGAAATGGGCTACGCCGATGCATTCAGCTACACGAGCGCCGAAGAAGTCTTTGCGGAAATCACCCGCGCATCGAATCCGAAAACGGGGTATGACCTGCGCGGCGCGAGTCATCGCCGGCTGAAAGAAACGCCGTTGCAGTGGCCGATCGCGTCGGCCACCGCGCATGATCGCAATCCCATCCGCTACCTGAACGACGGCGTGAGCCAGACGCTCAGCGAATCGCCCGACGGCACGCGCGCGCGACTCGTATTCCCGACCGCGAGCGGCAAGGCCATGTTTTTCGCACGCGCGTATGCAGCGCCGGCGGAGTTGCCGGATCGCGAGTTTCCGATCGTGCTGAACACCGGCCGCCTGCAACACCAATGGCACACGATGACCAAAACCGGCAAGGTTGCGATGCTCAACAAGCTCAATCCGCGGCCATTCGTCGAGATTCATCCGGAAGATGCGGCCACGTTGGGCATCAAACCCGAGGACCCCGTCGAGATCCGTTCGCGCAGGGGCCGCGCGGTGCTGCCCGCGGTCCTCACTGAACGCGTGAGTGCGGGCAACTGCTTTGCGCCAATGCATTGGAACGACGTGTTCGGCGACGACCTGTGCATCAATGCGGTAACGAGCGATGCGACCGACGCGATCTCCCAGCAACCCGAACTCAAATTCTGCGCCGTCGCGCTGACGCCTGTCACGGTTCCGGCGATCGAGCCTGGTGCGCAGCGCGAGACTGCGCATACCGCCGCTGCCCACGACGTACCTGTCTCGACGGCGAGCGCGACATTGGCGCGTGCCGGGGAATCGACCATGTCCGCTATCGACGCCCTAACGAGTCTGCTGCAATTGCCGCCGACGCCCGCACCGTCTTTTACTGAAAGCGAGCACACCTATCTGGCGGGTTTCGTGAGCGCGCTGCGTTCGACACAGGCGCAAGGCGATGGCACAGGACCGGTGCCCGTGTTGCCGGCAAGTGCGCCGTTTAACGCACATCATCGGCTGTATGTCGATGGGCTGCTCGCCGGCCTGTATAGCCGGAGCGCGACGCTTTGGCCAGCGCCCGCGTCCATTGCCGCAACGACGCCGCAGCCGGCAGACACCGAATCGGGCGTGCGTATCGTGCGTGCGCGGCCCAAGGTCACTTTGCTGTGGGCATCGCAAACCGGCAATACGGAGTCGCTCGTCGAGCGTTACGCAACCCGTCTGATGGAATCGGGTTTCGAGATTCGCACGTCATGCATGGCGGAATACGACGCTTCGTCACTCGCGAAAGCGCAGTATGTGTTGCTGATGACCAGCACGTTCGGCGACGGCGATTCGCCCGACAATGCGCAGGACTTCTGGAATCATTTGAACGCCGGTACGGCTTCACGTCTTGACGGCGTGCGTTTCGCGGTGCTCGCGCTCGGCGATCGCAACTACGATCAGTTCTGCGGTCACGGGCGCCGCCTCGATGAGCGCCTCGCCGCACTGGGCGCGCTGCGTCTGCTGGATCGCGTGGATTGCGACAGCGAGTATCAGGAAACCGCGGATGCATGGCTCGAACGCGTGGTCGTGCGCATCAACGAGGAGGATGCCGCGCTTCACGCCGTGCCGCCCGACGGCATGATCAACGCGGTCGTGCCGGGCATCGTCCCGACGAGGACGCGACCTGCCGCGTCGCGCGTTGTGACCAATCGGCGTCTGAACAAAGAGGGCGCCGCGAAGGATACGCGTTACGTGTCGTTGAGTACGGGCGATGCCGGCATCGAATACGAAGCGGGCGATGCACTCGGTGTATGGCCCAGTAACTGTCCCGAACTGGTCGACGAGTTGCTCGTGCTCGGCGGCTTGAGTGGGCACACGCCGGTGCATGTGTCCGGTGTCGGTGACATGTCGCTAGCCGATGCGCTTACGCGACATTATGAAATTGCACGTCCGAATCCCGATGCGCTGACATTCATCGCCGAGCGCAGCAACAACGGTGCGCTGCGCGAGCTGCTCAAACCCGAGCGTAAGGCGGAGCTCAAGCACTGGTTGTGGGGACAGCAACTGGCCGACGTACTGCACGAATTTCCAGTCGAGCTTACCGCACCCGAGCTGACCGGCATGCTTAAACGCTTGCAGCCGCGCTTGTACTCCATCGCGTCGAGCCCGAAAGCGCATCCCGGCGAAGTGCATCTGACCGTATCGGCGGTTCGCTACAGCAATGGGCGGCGCAACAGGAAGGGCGTGTCCTCCACGTTTCTCGCCGATCGCGCCGCTGACGGCAACGTCCCCGTCTTCGTGCAGAAGTCGGCCCATTTTCGTCCTCCTCATCATTCTGACACGCCGATGATCATGGTCGGCCCCGGTACGGGCGTTGCACCGTTTCGCGGCTTTCTGCACGAGCGGCGTGCACGCGGCGACACGGGACGCAACTGGCTTTTCTTCGGCGAGCAGCATGCCGACACCGATTTCTACTATCGCGACGAACTCGAGGCGCTGCGCGAGAGCGGGGTGCTGACGCGACTCGACGTCGCTTTCTCGCGGGATCAGGCGCAGAAAATCTATGTACAGGATCGCATGCGCGAGCAGGGCGCGCAGTTGTGGGCATGGCTCGAAGAGGGGGCTCATTTTTATGTCTGCGGCGACGCAAACCGGATGGCAAAGGATGTCGATGCGGCGCTCAAGGAAGTGGTCGCGCGGCACGGCGGCATGAGCGAGGACAAAGCGCATGAATACGTGAGCCGGCTCGCGCGCGATAAGCGCTATGCGCGTGACGTTTATTGATGAATGCGTCGATGCATCGACAGAAAGGGTGGCCGATGCGGGCCATGCGAGACGAGTTCTGAAAGTTCGAACGATTGAAAAAGTAAGCGGGAAACAGCTTGAACCGATGCACCCCCGATGGCATGGACGTTGCATGTTCGGACGGGTTTTCGAATCGTCATCATTCCGGTGCATAAGGTCAAACGCAGCCGCCCGGATGAGCGACAAATCCGTTTAATGAGGATGTCTGATGAAAAACGTGATGAATTCCTTGAAGAGTGGAGACTGGCGCGCGCTCGTCGCCTGTTTCCTCTATTTCGACACCGGCTTCACGGTCTGGGTGTTGTATGGACCGCTCGCCCCGTTTATCAGCAAGAGCATTGCCATGACGCCGGCGCAACAAGGCCTTCTGGTCGCCGTACCTGTGCTGTCGGCCGCGATTCTGCGCGTGACGCTCGGCAATCTGTACCAGTCGGCTCACGGCAAGCGGATTGCGCTGATGGGCGTGCTGCTGTCTGCGGTGCCGACGATCGTGTTGCCGCTGCTGCCATCCGTTCCGTCATACACCTTGCTGCTCGTGCTCGGCGTATTCCTCGGCGTGGGCGGCGCAAGCTTCGCGGTGGCGCTGCCGATGGCCGGGAGCAACTATCCGCCGAAGGTGCAAGGTCTCGTGCTGGGACTTGCAGCGGCCGGCAACATTGGCGCGGTGCTCGACGGGTTCCTGTTTCCGCAGCTTGCCACGCATTATGGCTGGCAAATGGCCGCCGGGGGCGCGCTGCCGTTGCTTGCCATTGCGGCGATCACGCTCTATTTCTGGGCGAACGACGCGGGCGTCAAGTCAGGCAGCGTGGTGCGTGCATTTGCCAGCTTCGCGGTGACGCTGGCCGGGCTCATCGTACTGGTGCTGCTCGTCGAAGCAGGACTGTTCGGCTCAGGGAAGACGGGCGTGCTGATCCTGCCGGTTGTCGGCGCGCTGCTGGCCATCGCCGTCTTGCCCAGGCGCTATCGTGCTGTCCTCGCCGAGCGTGATACGTGGGTCATCATGCTGGTGTACAGCATTACGTTTGGCGGATTCGTCGGCATGTCCTCGTACGTGACGCTGCTGCTCACGAATCTCTACCAGCTCTCGAAGATAGACGCGGGTCTGTTCATGGCGCTCCTTGCTGCAACCGGCGCGATGGTGCGCCCGCTCGGCGGCCTGATTGCCGACAGAATCTCCGGTGTGCGCGCGCTGACGTTTCTGCTGGCGATCATCTCGCTGTGCGACTTCCTGTTCGCCGCCGTCATGCCGACCATCGTGCCGGGCATTGCGTTGCTGTTGTGTCTTTACGTGGCGTTCGGGCTCGGCAACGGCGCGACGTTCCAGCTCGTGCCGCATCGCTGGGCCGGGCGCACCGGCCTGATGTCGGGCATCGTGGGAGCGGCGGGCGGTATCGGCGGCTTTTATCTGCCCGTCATCATGGGCATGGCGAAGGAAAGCACGGGCAGCTACCAGATGGGCTTCGCGACGTTCGGCGTGCTGGCAGCCTGTGCGTTCATGGCGATCGTTGCGCTGCGCCGCCCGTGGATGGCGTGGTCGATGCAAGGCGGTGTGATGCATGCGCACGCCACGGAGTGATGCAATAAAGGAGCAGTGCGCGCCCGTTTGCGGTGATGGTGCAGCGAAGGGGCGCGCCTCAACACTTTCTTGCTACAGGGAAGCGCGTCAAAAAAACTGAGAGCCACGACGCGATGACGCGCGCGCTTCATTCTTTTGCACGGGGCGGCCCGCGGAGGGCGGCCAGCACAGGGCGCGCCGCGCAGGGCGCCCCGCGCAGTTGAAGCGGACTTTAGTCAGCCATCCGCCGATCCGCCAAAGCATTCTGGCAATCCGCCAGAACCTGCTTGACCAGCCGCGCCTGCGGATCCAGCTCGTCGGTATCGAGAATTTCTTCGACCGCATCTCTCGCCCAGTCCGTCTCGACGAACTGCGCATGCCGCCGCGCGATTTCCAACGCAGTAGCGGACAACTTCGCGATAGATAACCAGTCAGCTTCCCGCGCCCGGCGGTCGAGCCATTTATGCGCGGTCTGGACGTGAAACGCCGCGTCCGGCCAGTCTTCATTCAGATAAAAAGCGCCAAGGCTCCCGCAGGTGAGCCAGCACAGCAGCTCCAGGCGGTCACGTGGACTTAGATGATGGCGTACATCACTCATAGCGACGCTCACTGCTGAAAATTGCGTTCCGGTGAGGACGGCAAACCACCGTCCCGCGCTTTGATTAAACAATATCACGCAGAATTCAGGCGCGGCAATGCCTGAGCTACCCTGACGCACCGGCGCGACACGCTATCGTCCCGCGCCGCTTTTGCAATGGGGTTCGCCACGGATTGGCGCTAACGCGTGGCGAGAACGGGCGGAATGCGCCGGATCGTCCAAGTTGCTTGCCTGATTCTATGGGCGCCTGGATTTTCTCGCGCGCCGGTGGCACATTGGGGGCTGAACGGCAACTTCGCGGGATCCAATGTGACGCCACACTCATCGCCGAGCCAGACCGGAGCCGACGCCCGCCAGCGCATGGTGGCGTTGCTCGGGCGACTCGCGCCGCTGGAAGGGTACAACCTGACGGTGCTGCCCGACGTGCGGTTTCTGCGCTCGAACCGTCCGCTCGATCGCACGCCCGTGCTTTACGATCCCGGCATCGTGATTGTCTGCCAGGGCCGCAAACGCGGCTACCTCGGCAAGACCGTGTATGTCTACGACGCGCAGCATTATCTGGCCGTCTCGGTGCCGGTGCCGTTCTCGATGGAAACGGAAGCCAGCGAAGCCGAGCCCCTTCTCGCCATTTATTTCCGGCTCGACTTCAAGGTCGCGGCCGAGCTTCTTCTGCAAATCGACGAACGCACTGAACGTGACGGCAGCGGCAAATGCGGGGCAAGCGGCGAATGCGGCAAAAGCGGCGGCAGCCTGCCTGCCGAGCCGCGCGGCATGGTGTCGACGCCGCTCGATGCGAGACTCAGCGCGTCGGTACTGCGTTTTCTCGAGGCAATGAGCAGCCCGCTCGAAGCGGATTTGCTGGGCCCCGCGCTCGTGCGTGAAATCTACTTTCACGTGCTGACCAGCGAGCAGGGCGGATCGATGCGCGCCGCGCTGACCGCACAGGGGCAATTCGCGAGAATAGCCAAAGTGATCCGCAAGATTCACGCGTGTTATCGCGAACCGCTCGACGTCGAGCAACTGGCGCTTGAGGCAAACATGAGCGTGCCCAGTTTCCATTCGCACTTCAAGGCCGTGACCCGCACCTCGCCCATGCAATATCTGAAATCGACGCGGCTTCACCAGGCGCGTCTGCTAATGGTGAGAAACGAGGTGACGGCGGCGTTGGCCTGCGTGCAGGTGGGCTATGAGAGCGCATCGCAGTTCAGTCGCGAATTCAAGCGGCTGTTCGGGCGCAGCCCGGTCGAGGAGGCGGAATACATGCGCCGCATGTTCGCCGTGCCGCCGCCCGCGCCGGGGTCGATTTTCGTCGCGTCCCACTGAATCCGGCGAGGCGCGCTTATCCGCCTGACGTACCGCGCGCACACTATGCCTGTCCGCCTTCACACGTCATTCTTACGCTATCAGCCCATGCTCCAGATACTCGGCAGGACCTCGTCGATCAACGTCCGCAAAGTGCTGTGGACGTGCTCCGAACTTCGGCTTCCATTCGAGCAGGAAGACTGGGGCGCCGGATTCCGGCCCCTCGACACGCCGGAGTTCCTCGCGCTCAACCCGAACGCCATGGTGCCCGTCATCAAGGACGGCGACTTCGTGCTTTGGGAGTCCAACTCGATCATCCGCTACCTGGCGGGCCGCTATCAGAACGGCGCGTTGTACCCGCCCGACGTGTACGCGCGCGCACGCTGCGACCAGTGGATCGACTGGCAGGCGAGCGAGTTGAATCGCGCGTGGAGCTATGCGTTTCTCGCACTGGTGCGGCGCTCTCCGGCGCATCAGGACGCGCGGCAGATCGAGCAATCGTGCGCGAACTGGGAGAAGCATATGACGCTCGTCGAGCGACAGTTGTCGAAGACCGGCGCCTACATCGCGGGTCAGAGCTTTTCGCTCGCGGATATTCCGCTTGCGCTGTCCATCAACCGCTGGCTGGAAACGCCGCTGCAACATGCGGACCTTCCGGCGGTGACGGCTTATATGCAGCGTCTCGCCGCGCGGGAGGGTTTTCGAGAGTATTGCCGCAACGGCACGCCATGAGCGCCGGCCGCTTACAGAATCCCTCGTAATACTTACGAATGTGCGACCCGCACATGCTCGGTGCGCGGCGCAGCAGACTCACCTACAATGCCGCTTTCGCGATATGGCATGAAGGTTCGACAATGCGGTTTTTGAAAATGACGCTGGCGCTGCTAGCCGCGTGTTTCGCACTCCATGCGAATGCCGAGATGACGGCTGCGCAGTACAAGCAGTGGGCGCATGCCGACAATAACTCGGTGTACGCGGCTTATATCACCGGTACGATCAACGCGTTAGGCTGGGCGAACGGCGATCAGGTCGCGAAAAAGCGGCCGCCGCTTTTTTGCCCGCCAAAAGATCTCGCGATCGGCAATCAGACTGTCTATCCGATGCTCGACGCGTTCTTCAACAATCACCCGGGTATTGACGACGATTTCCCGATTGGCCTCGCGATCTTGCGCTCGCTGCAATCGGCGTTTCCCTGTTGAGCGCCGGTCGCGCACGTAGCGGACAAAGACGCGAGGCCGTGGCCCCGCGCTGACCCGCGCTGACCCGATCACATCTGCACGAGCTTCGGAATCTGAACGTCCGGATTGACGTCAGCGTCGTAATCCACACCCGCGATCTCGAAGCCGAACAGGCGCAGGAAATCGGTCTTGTAGCCGGCGAAGTCCGTGAGCTCGTAAAGGTTGTCGTTGGTCACCTGAGTCCACAGCGCCTGAACCTTCTCCTGCACTTTGGGATCGAGTTCCTTGTAATCGGCGCGCAGGCGGCCTTCCTCGTCGATATGAGGCGTGCTGCCGTACAGGCTCTCCTTGTACAGCCCGTAGACCTGCTCGATACAGCCTTCGTGCGTGCCTTTTTCCTTCATGACCTTGAAGAGCAGCGACAGATACAGCGGCATCATCGGAATGGCCGAGCTCGCCTGCGTGACCACCGCCTTGAGCACGGCCACGCGCGCGTCGCCGCCCTTGGCCGCCAGTTTTTCGCGGATGCCGAGCACTTTCTGGTCGAGATCCTTCTTGGCCGCGCCGATCGAGCCGTTCCAGTAGATGTCGTGCGTGATCTTCTCGCCGAGGTAGGTGAACGCGGTGGTCTTCGCGCCGTCCGCGAGGACGCCCGCTTCCAGCAGCGCGTCGATCCACATCTGCCAGTCTTCGCCGCCCATCACCGCGACCGTGTGCTCGATTTCGGTTTGCGTGGCCGGTTCGAGCACCGTTTCCTTGATGATTTCCTTGTCGGTGTCGATGCCGCGCAGCGTCACCGCCTTGCCGATTGGCTTGAGCGTGGAACTGAACGTCTCACCGGTTTTCGGATGCGTGCGCTTGGGCGCGGCGAGGCTATACACGACCAGATCGACCTGGCCGAGATCGCGCCTGATGATTTTGATCGTGCGTTGCTTGACTTCGTCGGAGAACGCGTCGCCATTGATGCTGGTCGCGTACAAGCCTTTTTGCGTCGCGAATTTTTCGAAGGCGGCGGTGTTGTACCAGCCTGCCGTGCCGGCCTTCGTCTCACTGCCTGCCCGCTCGAAAAAGACGCCGAGGGTGGCCGCGTTCGAGCCGAACGCGGCGCTGATGCGCGCGGCGAGGCCATAGCCGGTGGATGCGCCGATCACGAGCACCTTCTTCGGGCCGTTGGCGATGGGGCCGCGGGCCTCGACATAGTCGATCTGTTCCTTGACATTCGCTTCGCAGCCCGTCGGATGGGTCGAAACGCAGATGAAGCCACGCACGCGCGGTTTGATGATCATGAAGCACCTCTTGTCAGAATTGGCGACATTATAGTGGGCTTGGGCTGATTGCCAGAGCGCGCCGCTTCAGGCGATCGCGTCGCCCGAAAAATCCGGCCCGCGCTTCGCATCTTGATAGGATTGCGCCTTTCCAAGCAGACGGTAAGCCAGTGAAGCGCCTGATTTCCTCATGTGTTGCGGCCCTCGATCGGGCATTGACCCTCGCGAACCCGCTTGTTGCGCAGGCGCTATCCGATCTTCGGCATCCGACCTGGCGCGGCGTACTCAAGGCCTGCGCGTCGTTGCCGCTCGTCTTCGTGCTGTACGTGCTCGTGCTGATCCCGTTCACGCCGGGCATCGGCGACATCCGCAAGGCGAAAATCGAGCAGCCGGCGCAGATCCTGTCCGCGGATGGCAAACTGCTGGCGGAATTCAAGCCTTCCAACCGCGAGTGGGTCAAACTCAAGGACATCTCGCCGAACGTGGTCAATGCGCTGATCGCCACCGAAGACCACCGCTTTTACCAGCATTTCGGGCTCGACTGGCGCCGCACGGCGTCGGCCGCGCTGCACACGTTTTCGGGCGAGCGCCAGGGCGGCTCGACCATCACGCAGCAACTCGCGCGCAATCTGTATCCCGACGAGATCGGCCGCGCGCCGACGCTTACGCGCAAGCTCAAGGAAGCGATCACCGCGTTCAAGATCGAGGCGCTCTACACCAAGGACGAAATTCTCGAAACCTACCTGAACACCGTGCCGTTTCTGTACAACGCGTACGGCATCGAAATGGCCGCGCGCACGTATTTCGACAAATCGGCGTCCGATCTAAATGTGCTGGAAAGCGCGACGCTCGCCGGTATGCTCAAGGGCAATAGCTACTACAACCCGGTGCTCAATCCCGGGCGCGCGCTCGAACGGCGTAACACGGTGCTCGCGCAGATGGTGAAGTTCGGCAAACTGACGCCCGCGAACTACGACACGCTCAAGCGCCGGCCGCTGCGCATCGACTTCGAGCGGCAGACCGAGCCGCCCGGACCCGCTCCGCACTTCGCGCAGCAGTTGCGCAAATGGCTCGCGTCGTGGGCCGACCGCAACGACTACAACATGTACGCCGACGGACTCGTGGTGCGTACGACGATCGATTCACGTCTGCAAAGCATGGCCACCCAGGCGGTGGTGCTGCAGGGCAACCAGTTGCAGGCAATCGCGAATTCGGCCTGGGGCACGCGGGCGGGGTGCTCGAACGGTAAAGACCTGCTGCAAACCTTCCTGCGCGAGACACCCGACTACCGCGCCGCCAAAGACGCAGGCCTCACCGACGACGATGCGATCAAGCGTGTCCTCGCTAACCGCGAACTCGTGAAATCCGTCTGCGACAGCAAGACACGCGTGCAGGCCGATTTTCTTGCAATGGACCCGCGCAACGGCCAGATTCGCGCGTGGGTCGGCAGCCGCGATTTCAGTCAGGACCCGTTCGATCACGTGCAGCAGGCGCGTCGTCAGCCGGGATCGACCTTCAAGCCGTTCGTCTACGCGGCGGCTTTCGAAAACGGCGCGAAGCCCACGGACACGCTGGTCGACAAGCCCGTGGAAATCCCGCTCGCGGGCGGCGAGATCTGGCGTCCGGCTGACGAGGATGAACCGAGCACGCGCGCGATCAGTCTGCGCGACGGCCTCGCTTATTCGCGCAACCGGATTACCGCGCAGTTGATGGAGTCGGTCGGGCCGGACAAGGTCGCGCGGCTCGCCCGCGCGATGGGCGTGCGCGACAGCGAGCTGGATCCGGTGCCGTCGCTCGCGCTCGGCACGAGCCCCGTCACGCTGAAGGAAATGGTGTCGGCCTACGGCACCATCGCGAATCTTGGCGGTTACGTGGAGCCGGTGATGGTCACGCGGATCGAGAACCGCAGCGGCGAGGTGCTGGCCGATTTTGCGCCCGCCACGGCGAACCAGGCGCTGCCTGTCGACATTGACCGGACGTTGATCGATGTGATGCGCGACGTGGTGAATCGCGGCACCGGTTCGGGTATTCGCAGCCGCTTCGGCGTGCGCGGCGACGTCGCGGGCAAGACGGGAACGACGCAGGGCAACGCGGACGGCTGGTTCATCCTGATTCATCCGCAACTCGTGGCGGGCGCGTGGGTCGGTTTCAACGACAGCCGCGTGACTTTGCGCAGCGATTACTGGGGGCAGGGCGCGCACAGCGCGTTGCCGATCGTCGGCGACTTCTTCCAGCGTGCGCAGCGCTCGCGGCTGGTGGATAGCCGCGTCAGGTTCGAGACGCGGCAGGAGCCGGGCTGGTTCGCGCAGCGAAGCGACAGATTGCGAGCGTGGTTTCAGCATGTTTTTGCGTCGACACCGGCGAAGCCGGAGGCGCGGACTTCGGGGCATGCGACGCGGCGGGGAGCCGGGGTCACGCAGGCGGCGCCGACTGCGCCGCAGCGCGGCTCGTTGCCTGGTCCGTTGCCTGGCTCGGCGCCCGCTGCGGTGTCTGCGCCTGTAGCGGGTGGCTCAGGCGTGGCGGGTCAGGCGCGCGCGGTGCCGCCGTTGCTGCCGTCGCCGGAGTCGATTCTGAACGGTGCAGTGGACGGCGAAGCGCACGGCAACGCCGAGCCCGCTCTGGCGCCGACACCGACGCCAGACGACGGCACCCCGCCGGATGCGGGCAGTTCGGCGAATGGTTCGCCGGGTGCAAGCAGTTCGCCGTGACGACCCGGTCGTTGTTCGGCACCTGAGTCTGTGTTCGCTTTTACGCTCGGCTGCGGCTGCGGCTGCAGCTACGCCGCGGCGAGGCAACGCGTGCTAGAATCCGCGCCGCTGGCACCGCTGGCACCGCTGGCACCGCTGGCACCGCTGGCACCGCAGGTACCGCAGGTACCGCTGGCACGGCAGCAGGCACCGCTGAGCGACTAGCGATGCCGTACGATCAGGTTCGCGCGGCCGTGGTGGCCGCTGCACCCTCGTCGGGAAGTTGACCGGCGGCCGTCTCCAGCGACCGGTCGTGGCGTAGCAGCAGTACCGCTCCCATGCCAACGAGGCCCGCGCCGGAAAGGCACAAAAGACCCGCGCCGAAACCGCCCGTGCTGTCCTTGATCCAGCCCATCGCGTAAGGTCCGAAGAAACCCGCCAGATTGCCGAGTGAATTGACCGCGGCGATGCCGCCCGCGGCCGCCGCGCCCGACAGGAACGCGGCCGGCAACGTCCAGATCACGGGCAGGCACCCGAAAATACCGAACCCCGCGATCGACAGGGCAATCATCTTCATTACCGGGTTGTCGAGTCCAGCCGCCGCCGCAATGCCGCCCGCCGCAACGAAAAGCGCGATCGCAACGTGAGCCTTCCTTTCGAGCTTGCGATCGGAATGCTGCCCCCAGTAAATCATGCTGATGACACCGACGATATACGGCAACGATGTCACGAAGCCGGTCTGCAGATTGGAGAGCCCGAACGCCTTGACGATTTGCGGCAGGAAAAAGCTCAAACCGTAGTTGGTTGCGTTCGCACCGAAATAGATCAGTGCGACGGCGAGCACGCGTGGAGTGAAGAGCGCCTCCCTCACCTTGAACTCGCGCACGGATTCGCGATGTTTGCGCTCCTGGTCCTGACGGGCGACGAGCCAGTTGCGCTCGTCCGTGGCGAGCCAGTGGGCGTCGGCCGGTCTGTCGGTCAGATAGAGCAGCACGGCAATCGACAGCAGCAGCGCGGGCGCCGCTTCGATCAGGTAGACCCACTGCCAGCCGGCCAGGCCGGCGATGCCATCCATCGACAGCAGCGCGCCGGAAATCGGAGCGCCAATCACCGTGGACAACGGAATGGCCGCCATGAAATAGCCGACCACGCGGCCTCGATAGGCGGCAGGAAACCATAAGGTCAGCAGAAAGATGATGCCCGGAAAAAAGCCCGCTTCCGCGACGCCCAGCAAAATTCGCAACCCGTAAAAGACGTGCGCGGAAGACATGCCGGTGAATCGCGCGATATGGGGGATGAAAGCCATGGCGCCGGCCAGGATGCCCCATGTGAACATGATCCGCGCAATCCAGCGGCGCGCGCCAAACCTGGCCAGCAACAGATTCGACGGCACTTCGAAGAAGAAATATGCAATGAAGAAAATCCCTGCGCCGAACCCGAAAGCACTTGCCGACAAGCCGAGCGCCTTGTTCATTTGCAGCGCAGCAAAACCCACGTTGACGCGGTCCAGATAGGCTACGAAATAGCAGAGCATCAGGAACGGTATGAGCCGCCTGATCACGCGTTTCATGGTGCGCTCTTCGATTTCCATCGATGTCTCCTCCGGTTTATATCCAGTTCGTCCAACTCGTCCGGTTAGCTCGACTGGCGTCGTTACAGACTAGTCGCAACTCGGCCATTCCGGAAGTAATTTACGAAGACTGGAGAGGAGCGATCACGTCCACGGAATATGGACCTTGTCCAGATTGCGATCCAGCTGGTAAGCCGCGCTGATGAGCGCGAGATGCGTAAGCGCCTGCGGAAAGTTGCCAAGCGCCTCGCCGCTCGTCGCCACTTCCTCGGAAAAGAGCCCGACGTGGTTGGCGTAAGCCAGCATCTTTTCGAACACGAGGCGGCCTTCCTCGACACGTCCGGCGCGCGCCAACGCCTCCGCGTACCAGAACGAACAGGCGCTGAAGCCGCCTTCGACACCGGACAGGCCGTCGAGCGTCGCACCGCGCGTGTAGCGGAACACCAGCGGATCGACGCGCAGTTCGCCGCCAATCGCGTCCAGCGTGCCGAGCCAGCGGGGGTCGGTGGGTCCGATGAAGCGCACGAGCGGCATCATGAGGGCGGACGCGTCGAGCGTGTTCGATTGCGACGTCTGCACGAACGAATTCAGTTCGGCGTTCCAGAAATTCTCGTGAATGTCCGCGTGGATGGCGTCGCGCGTTTCGAACCAGCGCTTGAGCGGCGCGGGAAGCGAGCGCTTTTCCGCGAGACGCAGCGCGCGGTCTACCGTCACCCAGCACATCAGCCGCGAATGCAGCAGCGGCCGTTGCCCGTTGCGAAACTCCCAGATGCCGTGGTCCGCCTCGCGCCAGTGCTCGACCACGTAATCGACCGTGCGGGTCACGTTGCGCCAGCCGTCATACGAAATCGCCTCGCCGTACTTGTTGTACAGATAAACCGCATCGAGCAGGGCGCCGTACACGTCGAGCTGGGTCTGGTCGCGCGCGCCATTGCCGATCAGCGGCACGCCCGCGCTGCCGTCGGACAGTGCATCGACTTCGGCTTCTTCGGGCGGCGCTTTGCCGTCCACGGTGTACATCACTTTCAACGAGCCGTCCGAATCGCAATGACCGCTTCGCTCGGCGATCCATTTCATGAAGTGTTGAGCCTCGCCGGTGTAACCGAGCCGAAGCAGCGCGTACACGGAGAATGCGGCATCGCGAATCCACGTAAAGCGATAGTCCCAGCGGCGCGAGCCGTCGAGCGCCTCGGCGAGTCCAAAGGTTGGGGCCGCAACAATGGCGCCGTGCTCGCTTGAGCTAAGCAGCTTCAAGGTGAGCGCCGAGCGCAGAACGACTTCGCGATAACGGCCGCGATAGGTGGATTGCTGCGACCAGTTCTTCCAGTAGCTGATCGTATCGGCAAGCGCCGTTTCGCAATCAAACGGTTTGTCGCGCAGAGCCGCTGCGTCGCCGAATGCAAATCCCGTGGTTTGACCGTCACGCAGTTCGAATTCCGCATGCGCCGCACCGTCCACGATGTGTAGCGGCAGCTTGCTGTGCAGGTAGAGCGTCAGGTCGGACGTGGCGAATTCGACACCTTCGTCCACCCCTTTCGTTTCGTGCCGCGCGCGTGCGTAATCGAAGCGCGGCGTGCACCGCAGATTGAAAGCCATGCTGCCGTGGACCATTCGCACTATCCGGATCACGCAGTTCGGCAACCATTCGCCGACGCCCGCGGAGTCGCCGTCCTGAGCCACCGGCATGAAGTCCAGCAGCTCGCACACGCCGTCCGCCGTCATGAAGCGTGTGAGCAGCACGTTGGTGTCCGGCAGATACATCTGCTTCACGTTGGCCCGTTCGTCGGCAGGTTCGATCGAAAATGCGCCACCGTTCGACGGCTCCAGCAGTCCCGCGAAGACCGTCGGCGAATCGATACGTGGAAAGCACATGAAATCGATCGACCCGCGCAGCGATACCAGCGCGGTTGTCTTCATATTGCCGATCATGCCGCGGGCGTCGGGTGGAAGCGTCGGCCGTGGCGGGATGGGACGCTCATCAGGCATGTCTCGGTACTCCTCAGGATAGATTCGCGCGGTGCGTTTCCGAACGGCTGTCACGTGCGACGTGCATCATGCACGACGTGTCCGTCCAGCGTGGCGGCGAAGTGAAGGCGTTCAATCGTCTTCGGATGGTGATAGCAACGCCTGTGCCGCGTGCCGGAGCGTCGGCCATTGCAGCGTTGGTCCGCACGCGTGGAAGCAGATAGAAAGCCGAGTGACACATAAAGCCTTCCAGCGGCATCAGCAGGCGCCAGCCGCTGTTCGAGTCGTCGTGTCCTGCGTCAGAGCTGAGCCGTCACTTGGGGCCGTTTCGCCACGAGCATTATTCATGCGGCGGCAACAGTGTGTTCAGGTTGTAGGGCATGACCGCGCGGGCAAGATTGCGGATAATTGCGCAACGGTCAGTGACACAGAATAGACAGGTGAAAGATGTTCAACGGCAGCTCATATTCCGCACGCAGGCGTGACCTGTCGCGCGTGGCAGGCGAAACACGAAGGTCGTGGTCGCGTCGCGTGAAAGCGTCGATCGCGATGGTCGTTTTCTGCGCGACCGGTGTGACCGGTGTGACGCTTGCGGGCTGTGCGTCGTCCACCAACGTGGTCGCGACCAGCAAGCCCGGCACGTATCAGGTGGCGGCCAGTGCCACCGGCGGCCGCATGGCATGGGCTCGCGCGCACGAGCACGCGCTGAGCGAGGCGCGCGACTACTGCGAGCAACGCGGAATGCAGGTTAGCGTCAGTGATGAAACCGTGCGCGGCGTGCAGATGCTGACCGAGCATGATTCGTCGGTCAACTTCGAATGCCATCCCAGATTTTGAGTCAGTGTGGCTACGGGCCATTCTGACGCGGCAGGTGGCGTGCCGTGTCGGCTGACAGATTGCTCGATCCTGCAGTCATATCCCGCCTTGTCGAACGAGCGGGTCATCGCATGACTTTGCGCACAGCGCGGCGTCTCTCTATCCGATGACGGTACACGCGACAGAAGCAGACGCTGACGCAGACGAGCGCCCGGAAACACGCTGCCCCCACTGCTTCGCCACCGCGTCCAGCTCGACACGCGCCCGTTCGAGCGCCTCGGTCCGTGCTTCCTGATCGGCGAACTGCAACGGCTGTGCGTCGACGAAAGTCGGCGCGGCCACACCGAGAAAGCCGAACGCGGCCTTCAACGCGGGCGTGAGCGCATCCATCCTTTCGTACGGCGAGCCAGGCCGTAAATCCGCGCCGCGGCTCGTGATGAACAGCACCTTCTGACGCGAAAGCTGCCCGACCACGCTGCCGTCTTCCGCAAACCTGTAAGTCAGGTTGGTGCGAATGATGTTGTCGATGAAAGCCTTGAATACGGACGGCATCGACCAGTTATACATCGGCATTGCAAAGACGAGCGCATCGGCGGCGAGCAGTCGTGCGCACAAAGCATCCGACGCCGCGAGGCGCGCGTTCATCTGCGCTGTACGCTCGTGCGCCGCCGTATAAGTGGCGATCGCGAATGCTTCGTCGACGTGCTCAGGCGTGTCGAGCGTCAGGTCGAGATAGTCGACTTCGATATCGTCGCGCTGCTCGCGCAGGCGCTCCAGAAAATAGCGGCTCAACGCGCGAGAGTTCGAACGTTCGCGTTTTGCGCTGGCGTCGACACGCAGGATCTTCATGTGTTCGTTCCTTCACGAGGGTTAGCTGGATACCGGTCGCGCGGTATGCGCCATCAGTCCGGCAGCTTGCGAAAAGCAATGGCAAAGCGGTTCCACGCGTTGATCGCACTGACCAGCAATGTCAGATCGACCAGTTCTTCGTCGCTGAAATGCGGACGGACGGCGTCCCATACGGTGTCGGGGACGTGATCCTGCGACACGAGGGTGAGCGCTTCGGTCCATTCGAGCGCAGCGCGTTCGCGGTCAGTGAAGAACGGCGTTTCACGCCACACCACGACGGTGGCCAGACGGCGCTCGGTCTCACCGCCTTTGCGGGCGTCGGTGGTATGCATGTCCACGCAGAACGCGCAGCCGTTGATCTGCGACGCTCGCAGGCGCACCAATTCGGCGAGCGAGCTTTCGAGCGTGCATTTGCTGATCCGCTCTTCAACGCCGCGCAGCGCCTTAATGGCGGCGGGGCTGGCCTGGTAGAAGTTCAGACGGTGTTCCATGATGGCTCCGGGTGTCGATGGAATGCATGCGAGGATGCGACGACGAAAGATTAGTGATCGAATTGGTTTAGATAAATGACCGATTTCGATTAATTTCAGGTAACCACTTTTGCTGCCGACCGGTGGACGCCCGACGATCCGCTCGTGCGGCTCTCAGTTTCAACAGAGGGTGAATTAGGTCATACAGTGATATATTCCGCGAATGGCTACGATCATTGACACCATTCGCCGCACCACGAGCCGGCGCACGCTGATGCGCGCGCGCCGCCTGTGGCTTCACTACGGCGTGTTCTGGCTCGGCGCAATTGCAGTCGGGCTTGTCGCGGTCGCGTACGCGCGGCTCATCGACTTCGGCTACGCGCAGTTTGTCGGTTATAGATCGCTTCATTGGTGGCTGCCGTTGGTGCTCACGCCGGCAGTCAGCGCGGTCTGTGTGTGGGCAACGCTGAAATTTTTTCCCGGCGCCGAGGGCAGCGGCATTCCGCAGGTCATCGCGTCGCTTCATGGGGCAAGCTCGATCTCCGCCAGATTGCTGACGTTGCGCATTCTGGTCGGCAAAATCCTGCTGTCGTTTATCGCGATCCTCGGCGGTTTTACGATTGGCCGCGAAGGGCCCACGATTCATGTCGGCGCGGCGCTCATGTACAACCTGCGTACGTTCTATCCAAGGCGTTTCCGCCTGTTGCGCGGCGCGAGTCTGGAGGGGCGGCTCGCGCTGGCGGGCGCGGCGGCGGGTTTGTCGGCGGCATTCAACGCGCCGTTGGCGGGCGTCGTGTTCGCCATCGAAGAATTGACGCGAAGCTTCGAGCAGCGAACCAGCGGCGTGCTGATCACGGCAATCATTTTTGCCGGTATCGTCGCGCTGAGTCTTCAGGGTAACTACACCTATTTCGGCACGATCAACATCGGCGGCCGTTTTCCCGATTCTCTCGCGCTCGCTGTCGTGCTGATCGGCGTGGTGAGCGGCGTGGCTGGCGGCGTGTTCTGCTGGCTGCTGCTCAATACGAGACGCTGGATGCCGCAACCAGTGCTCGCATTGCGCGCGCAACGCCCGGTCGTGTTCGGCGCGCTGTGCGGCCTCGTCATCGCCGTGATCGGCGTTGCATCGAGCGGGCATACGTTTGGAAGCGGCTACCTCGAGGCGCGCAATCTGCTCGAAGGTCATGCGCAACTGAGCATCTTCTATCCGGTGCTGAAAATGGCGTCGATGATCGGCTCGTATTTGCCGGGCGCACCGGGCGGCCTGTTCGCACCGTCGCTGGCAATCGGCGCGGGCATCGGCAATGTGCTGCATCTGCTTTTTGATCACATGCAATTGCCGATGCTCATTGCGCTGGGTATGGTCGGCTATCTCGCCGCCGTTACACAAAGCCCGATCACTTCGTTCGTGATCGTGATCGAGATGATCAACGGCCACGCGCTCGTCATTTCGCTGATGGCCACGGCGTTGATTGCAAGCCAGGTGTCGCGCCTGTTTGCACCGCCGCTCTATGAGGCGTTGTCCGTACGTTACGACGAGCCGAAGGCGAAACATGGCTGATCGACATCCGCGCGGCCATGCGCACGCTTTATATGTCCCTGACGGAAGCCGCAAAGGATGAGCAGCCGCGGCCGTGCTGCGTCGGCGAAGATGCCCGAAAAAAAAGATCTCGAGGCGATGTCGCTGTTTCGTTATCAACTGCGCCAGTTTCTTCGTTTTTCCGAAGAGGTCACGCATGCTGAAGGCGTCACGCCGCTGCAATATCAGATGATGCTGCACGTGCGCGGGTTCGCAGGGCGCGACTGGGCAACCATCGGCGAAATCGCGGAACGCCTGCAGGCGGCGCCGCATGGCACTGTCGCGCTCGTGTCTCGCTGCGAGGCCAGCGGACTCGTGGTGCGTCGAGCAAGCCGCGCGGATCGGCGGCAGGTGGAAGTGCACCTCACGGCAAAAGGCGAGCGCTGCCTCGCGAGACTCGCCTCGCAGCACAAGTCCGAGATCGACGCATTCGGATGGGTGTTCGAGCGCAACCGCGAATAAACTGCGGCTGCCCAGCACGTAAGCGCTAATTGATGTTGCGACGAAGGCCGAGCAGAGGCTGTCCGATCATTCAAATGTCAATGCGTTTGCCGAGCGCATGGTCGCGCTGAGCTCGGCTGAGTCCGCTCGCGCGTGGCGAATGCTTACAAGTGGACGCTTGTCACCGTCGGCTTTTCGGCGGTAGGCAGATCGAAGCGGAAAGTCGTGCCGGGACCGGCGTGATCGAGCAGGCGTATTTCGCTGCGATGCAATTGCAGCATGCGTCGTACGATCAGCAGGCCGAGTCCGCCGCCACGGTGTGCACCGGTCGAACTGAAGGGGCGCTCGAACAGACCCTCGCGCCGGTCGGCGGGAATGCCGGAACCGGTGTCGCTCACGGTGACCGACACTCTGCCTTCCTTGTGCGCTAGTTCGACCGCGATCACGCCATGCGCCGGCGTATGACGAAGCGCGTTGTCGAGCAGATTGGTGAGCACGCGTTCAATCATGCCGAGATCGGCGTACACGTTCGGCAGCTTCGGTGCGATGTTCGCGCGCAACTGGATGTGGCGCGCTTCCGCCGGCAACTCGAATTTCTGGAACACGTCCTGCACGAGATCGACCAGCGAAAACTGTTCGGGAGCGGGCTGCACGTTGCCATGTTCGAGTCTTGCCAGTTCAAAAAGCGCCTGCGCGAGCCGGCCGACTTTTACGCTTTGCGCCAGCGCGATGGCCAGATAGCGCTGGCGCTCGGATTCGTTCAGCGTGCTGGCCTTCAGCGACAGCGTTTCGAGGTAACCGTGCAACGACGTGAGCGGCGTGCGTAAATCGTGCGAGATGTTGGCGATCAGTTCGCGGCGTTGCTGGTCCTGGCGAGTCAGCGCGCGCCACTGGTCGCCAATGCGGTTCGCCATCTGTGCAAAAGTCGTCTCCAGTACGGCGATTTCGTCGCGTGATCCGGCAGCGGCCGAGCGCGGCACGGCAGGCTGGGCGTCCGGCTCGCCGTCGGCGTCGAAGCGTCGCATTGCGTCGGTCAGCCGGCGCAGCGGCCGCGTGATGAGGCCAAATGCCGTGAGGCCCGCAAGCAGCCCGAGCAGCGCAACAAGCGCCATCGACCACAGCGTGGTGCGCAAGACCGAGCTTGCGGCCACGCGAGCGGCGAGCGCATCATGCTCTTCGCCAAGGAGCACCACGTAGATATAGCCCGATGGTGCCTGTCCACCCAGCTGCAAAGGCGCCGCGCTGAAAACCTTCTTTCCGCCGACACTGCGCGGGTCGTCGCCGAGAATGGGCAACGGCTCGCCCGCAATGAACCGACGCAACGGTGCGAGATCGATCCGGTCGCGCTTCAGGTGGCCCGCAGGTGCGTCGTCCCCCTGGATTCGCCCTTGATTGTCCAGCAGATAAACCTCGACGCTCGGATTGACCATCATCAACTGCCCGAACAACTGGCGCACCGCGTCGGGTCGCAGGCCGTTCGCGTCCATCAATGTCGTGCGATGCGCGATGTGATCGGCGAGACTGCGTGAAAGGCTTTGCACGACTTCCATTTCGTGCAGATCGCTCGAACGGATCTGCAGCCACGCCGACGCCCCGCAGCACGCGAGCAGTAACGCGGAGAAAACGAGCGAGAGCCGCTGGGTGAGCGTCAGGTTCACGATGCGTCCTGGGCAGGGCCGGCGGGTGCGCGTGTGTCACCCGGCGCCGCCAGCCGGTAGCCGCGTCCCCATACGGTGAGAATGCGCTCGGGCTGCGCGGGATCGGCTTCGATCTTGGCGCGCAGCCGGTTGATGTGCGTGTTGACCGTATGTTCATAGCCTTCATGCTGATAGCCCCACACGGCGTTCAGCAGATCCATGCGTGAGAACACTTTGCCGGGATGTTGCACGAAGTAGTAGAGCAGATCGAACTCGCGCGGCGTGAGTTCGATCGCTTTGCCGTCGACGCTGGCTTCACGCGTCAGCGGGTCGATTGTCAAGCCCGCGAAGCGCAGCGTGCCCGCGTCGATTCGCGACGCTTTCGCCAGGGCTTCGACGCGCCGCAGCAGCGCTTTCACACGCGCCACCAGTTCGAGCACCGAGAATGGTTTGGCAAGGTAATCGTCCGCGCCGAGTTCGAGGCCGAGTATGCGATGCACCTCGCTGGAACGCGCACTGGTAATGATGATCGGCGTGTAGCGGGTCATTGCGCGGGCACGCCGGCAGATTTCGAGCCCGTCCACGCCGGGCAGCATCAGGTCGAGAATCAGCGCGTCCCAGCCGCCCTGTTCGAGCAGGCGCAGTCCTTCGTCGCCGTCGGCGCTGTGCACGACGTCGTAGCGCTCGTCGCGCAGGTGTAGGCTCAGCAGGTTGGCGATGTCGACGTCGTCTTCAACGATCAGGATGCGCTTTGGTCTGTCCATGGGGCCTTTCAGAATGGTTTTGCATGCAGCGGTGTTCCTCGAGCGTCACCACAGCCTGATCGCCGTGCAACGGCCGTTGCAACGCCGCCGCAGTCGCCTCCGCAGTCGCAGTCGCCAGAACTGGCCATCACGTCATTGTGCAAAATTTCCGGGCGACGAGTTATCACATTTAATTTAACTTTCCGTGAGGACTTCGACACCGCTCGTTGCCTAGTATGGGGGCACTTTCCTCAACCCTGGACCGGCGTTCATGCCCGGAGGCGCCATGCTACTCATCGTTCTCGCCTATCTTGGCGGCGCACTCACGATTCTGAGTCCCTGCATATTGCCCGTGCTGCCGTTCGTTTTCGCGCGGGCCGATCAGCCGTTCGTACGCAGTAGTTTGCCGTTGCTCGCGGGCATGGCGCTCACCTTTGCCGGGGTCGCGACGCTGGCGGCGCTCGGAGGCGGCTGGGTGACGCAAGCGAACCAGTATGGCCGATGGCTGGCCGTCGCGCTGCTTGCCGTGTTCGGGTTGACGCTGCTGTTGCCGCGTTTCGCCGACCACCTGATGCGCCCGCTCGTGAGCGCCGGCAATCGCCTGTCGAATCTTGCGCAGCGCGACGTGCGTCCGGCAGGCTTCGGTTCGTCTTTGCTGCTGGGTATCGCCACCGGACTGCTGTGGGCGCCCTGTGCGGGTCCGATTCTCGGACTGGTGCTGACCGGCGCCGCACTACGGGGCGCGAGCATCGGTACGACATTGCTGCTCGCGGCCTATGCGGCCGGCGCAGCGACGTCGCTCGCGGTGGCGCTGCTGGTCGGCGGCAAGGTGTTCATGGCAATGAAACGCTCGCTCGGTGCGGGCGAATGGATTCGCCGTGGGATCGGCGCAGCGATGCTGGCGGGCGTGGTGGGCATCGCGTTCGGGCTCGATACCGGCGTGCTGGCGCGAGTCTCGACCGTCGCCACGGGCGGTATCGAGCAGAAGCTCGTAGACAGGCTGTCCCCCAGTGCGACGCATGCGGCTACGGTTTCGGCCCATAGGACTGACACCGACGTCGCGCAGCCTGACGCACCGGCAAGCGGTGGGATCATGAAGGGCAACCAGGCTATCAAAGTCGACAACCCCGCCAGTGCCGTTGATGCCGGCACGGCCACGAACCCGAACTCGGGCGCGATGATGCGCGCGGCGGCGAGCACGCCCGCACCATTGCCTGTGGAAGGCGTGCTGCCGACCCTCAACGGCGCGGTCCAATGGCTGAATTCGCCGCCGCTGACCGTGGAGGGCTTGCGCGGCAAGGTGGTGCTGGTCGACTTCTGGACATACTCGTGCATCAACTGCCTGCACTCGCTGCCGTATGTGAAAGCCTGGGCGCAGAAATACCGGGATCAGGGCCTCGTCGTGATCGGCGTGCACGCACCAGAATTTGCGTTCGAACGTAATATCGACAATGTGAAGAAGGCCACACACGATCTCGGCGTCGATTATCCCGTCGCCATCGACAACAATTTTGTAATCTGGCGCGCGCTGAACAATCAGTACTGGCCGGCCCACTATTTCGTCGACGCGAAAGGCCAGATACGCTATCACCATTTCGGTGAGGGCGACTATGCGGAGTCTGAACAGGTGATCCAGCAGCTATTGGCGGAAGCGGGTCACGTCGGGGCGTCGAAGGTCTCGCCCGGCATGAGCGGCGAGACGCCGAAGGGCGCGCAACGCGTGCAAGCCGCGGCCGATAACGCCGACATGCACTCGCCCGAGACCTATATTGGCTATCAGCGGGCGCATCGTTTCATGTCGGCGCGCGACCTCCACCTCGTGCCGGGTCCGGGCAAGGACGGCAGGCCGGTGCGTTTGCGCGGCAGCGTGGACAGCGCGGCGCGAGGCGCGGCACACGGAATGGACGTCGCCGCCAACGGCAGCGGCACCGTCACGGCAGAGCGTCTTTACCAGCACGTCCGGCAACCGGGCGACGTCGCGGATCACACGTTTTCGATCGAGTTTCTCGATGCTGGTGTGCAGGCGTATGCATTTACGTTCGGCTGATCCAGCCGGACGCACGGAATCAAACCACTCTTTGAAGGACTGAAATCATGCATGGCATTCCTAACCGTAAGAGCCCGCGTGGCAGGCGTTCCGCTTTCGCGCGGATCGCGGCTGGTGTAGCCGTTGTAGCGGGCGTATTCGCCGCGCAGCGCGTCGCCAGTTCAGCCGAAGCCGCGGTGAAAATTCCACCGCCTGCGCAGGATGAGCGGGTGGGCGCGACCCACACCGAAACGGCGGTGTTCGCGGGTGGCTGCTTCTGGGGCGTGCAGGGCGTGTTCGAACACGTGCGCGGCGTGAAGCAGGTCGCATCGGGCTATGCCGGCGGGGCGGCGGACACCGCGCAATATGAAACCGTCAGCGAAGGGGATACGGGACACGCGGAGTCCGTGCAGATCACTTACGATCCGACCCAAGTCACTTATGGACGGCTGTTGCAGATCTTCTTTTCGGTCGCGCACGATCCAACCGAATTGAATTACCAGGGTCCGGATCATGGCACGCAGTACCGCTCGGCAATCTTCCCCGCCAACGCCGAGCAGCGTGACGTGGCGCAGTCGTATATTGCGCAGCTGAATAACGCACACGTGTTTTCAGCGCCGATCGTCACGCACGTGGAGAACTTCAAGGGCTTTTATCCGGCCGAGGCGTATCACCAGAATTTCCTTGCCCTTCATCCCGACTATCCGTACATCGCGATCAACGATCTGCCGAAGGTCGCGCAACTGAAACGCATGTTTCCGGACATCTACCGCAACGATCCGGTACTGCTCAAAGTGAGTGCGTCGTAACCGGCTCTGGCCTGCGCGTCGAATGCAACACTGGACCGTTCATGTCGCGCAAGGCCACCGTCTTTTTGTCCGCGCTCGCTCGCACGGTCACACGTGGCGCACCGTGGCCATGCCCGAGCGCATCCGGCGCACATGCCGCAATGCCGCCCGCGCCGTCTTCACCGCATCGACCAGGCGCTCGATGGAGCCTGCGGCAAATACCAGAAACAGCGCACCGACGATCGCCGCGTACGCGGTCACCGACATCACCGCATAACGCGAACTATCGTCGCTACTGTGCGATGCCCAGACGTCCGGCAACTGGAGCAGGATGAACCCGGTTCCGGCGGCAAGCGACGTCCACAGAAAAAACACGCCGATAGAAAACAGAAAGAAGCAAATGTTGAGTGTGGCTGCGCCAGCAGCGCGCTTATAGCTCATGACCGACTCCGTTAAAGGGATGATTCGGGCTTAATTACCGGTCCTACCGTCCCGATAACTTGATTACGGCACCCATGCCGCACGGCTTGATGTCGAACACGCGCTTAAAATCGGGCAGTTGGACTTCCCGTCCAGCAGGTCACGCTCGAGGCAATGCCGGTCGAACAGATCGGCTGACGGCCTTAAACTTGAGCCAGTCGGCGCGCGTTCGCGCCTGCATTCCGAAACACCACAAGGATTCTGGATGACACAACTTTTCGACCTGACTGGCCGCACGGCGCTCGTCACCGGTTCGGCGCGCGGTATCGGCCATGCGTTGGCCGAAGGGCTCGCGGCGGCGGGCGCTGCCGTGGTGCTCAACGGCACGCGCGCGGATACCGTGGCCGAGGCTGTCAGCGCATTGTCCGGCAAGGGCTACCGGGCGCAAGGCCGCGCGTTCGATGTCACCGACGAAGCCGCGGTCGCCGAAGCGTTCACGCAGTGGGACGCGGCTGGCGTGCACATCGATATTGTCATCAACAACGCGGGCATCCAGTTCCGCAAGCCGCTCGTCGAACTCGAACTGGGTGACTGGCAGCGTGTGATCGATACGAACCTGACGAGCGCGTTCATCGTCGCGAAGGAGGCCGCGCGGCGCATGATCGCGCGGGGCACGGGCGGCAAGATCATCAATGTCGGCTCGCTCACGAGCGAAGCAGCGCGCGCCACGGTGGGCGCCTATACGGCCGCGAAGGGCGGCATCAAGATGCTGACTCGCGCGATGAGCGCCGAGTGGGCGGCTTCGAACATCCAGGCGAATGCGATCGGCCCCGGCTACATTCTGACGGATATGAACAAGCCGTTGATCGAGAACGAAGCGTTCGACGCATGGGTTAAAAGCAGCAATCCATCGCAACGCTGGGGCAGGCCGGAAGAACTTGTCGGCACGGCCGTTTATCTTGCGTCGGCTGCATCGAGTTATGTGAACGGCCAGATCATTTACGTGGATGGTGGCTGGCTGGCGGTGTTGTGACGTACAACGCCGCGGCGTTTCGCGTCGCCTGACTCCTGTCGCGCGACGGCCCCGTTGGGCGTCGAGCATGACACGCATCGCGTCTGACGGCGAGCGGGCAGTTGCTGCGCGCAGGCAGCCAACCGGCTGCGGGATTACACTGGCGCGACCCGTGTTTGCAATGGAGAGGAGTGCATGGCACGTCAGCTTCGCCTCGGCGCTTTCATGCGTCCCACGACAATTCACACCGGCGCGTGGCGCTATCCCGGCGCGTACCCCGACGCCAACTTCAATTTCACGCATCTGAAGCGCTTTGCGCAGACGCTCGAGCGTGGATGTTTCGACGCATTCTTCATGGCTGATCACCTCGCCGTGCTGAACATGCCGCTGGCGGCGCTCAAGCATAGTCACACGGTGACGTCGTTCGAACCGCTTACGCTGCTGCCGGCGCTGGCAGCGGTGACCGAGCGGCTCGGCCTGATCGCGACGGCGTCTACCACATTCGACGCGCCGTATCATGTGGCAAGGCGTTTCGCGTCGCTCGACCATATCAGCGGCGGCCGCGCGGGCTGGAATCTGGTGACGACGTCGAACCCCGACGCCGCGCTCAACTTCGGCCTCGACGAGCATGTCGAACACGACGAGCGCTACCGGCGCGCGCGGGAGTTTTTCGACGTCGTCACAGGCCTGTGGGATAGCTGGGCCGACGACGCATTCATTCGCGATACGGAAAGCGGCACGTACTTCGATCCGCAGAAGCTGCATGTGCTGAATTACAGGAGCGAGAACTTTTCAGTGCGTGGGCCGCTGAACATCGCGCGTCCTGTTCAGGGTTGGCCCGTGATCGTGCAGGCCGGTTCGTCGGAGGCCGGGCGGCAGATCGCCGCCGAAACCGCCGAGGTCGTGTTCACCGCGCAAAGCACGCTCGCCGACGGCAAGCGCTTTTATGCAGACGTGAAAGGGCGGATGGAACACGCCGGGCGGCAGCGCGAGCACATGAAGATCTTGCCGGCGGCGTTTGTCGTGGTAGGCGACACGCTGGAAGAGGCGCGCGCGATACGAGCGCGGCTCGATACGTTCGTCCATTACGAAAGCGGGCTTGCGTCGCTATCGATCGCATTGGGCCATGATGTGTCCGGTTTCGATCCGGACGGTCCATTGCCGGAGATTCCGGAAACCAACGCGAGCCGCACGGCGCGCCAGCGGGTGGTGGAATGGGCGCAGCGCGACGGCTTGACCGTTCGTCAACTCGCGCAGCGCATCGGCGGATACTCCGGACTGGAAATGGTCGGCACGCCCGCGATGATCGCCGATCAGATGGAGCAGTGGCTGATGGAAGAGGGGTCGGACGGTTTCAACGTGATGTTCTCGCATCTGCCGGACGGACTCGACGATTTCGTCGGCAAGGTCGTGCCCGAGTTGCAACGGCGTGGGCTTTTGCGGCGCGAATACGAAGGCACGACGCTGCGTGAAAATCTCGGTCTGCCGCGGCCCGAGAACCGCTTTTTCCCGACGTGACGCAAGCTGGCTCCTGAATCTGGCGCGCCGGAGCTGGCGCGCCTCGCATGCGCCTTTAGTCGAACATATCCGGCTGCTGCTTCACCAGCTGGTCGTAGATCGTCTGGAAATGCAGCCAGCCGATGAACGGGCTGCCCACGTGCTCGCGACTGTAGCGGGCGCGCTCCGGCGTGACCATGGTGGGCGTGATGCCGGACGCCTCGACCAGCAACTGTTGCTGGCACGCGCGTTCGAGCGCGATAAACCAGAACGCCGCTTCGTCGATGCTATGCCGGCTCGCGGTCAGCAAACCGTGGTTCTTGTGGATGGCCGCCCGGACGCCCTTGAACCATCCAGCCACCGTGCAGCCGGCTTCTTCTTCGACCGCAACCTGGCCCGCTTCGTCGTCGATCACCACGTGGTCTTCGAAAAACGCGCATGCGTCCTGTGAAATCGGATCGAGCTTGCGGCCTGTCGCTGCCCACGCCGTGCCGTAGAGTGTGTGAGCGTGGCACATGGCGACGATATCCTGATGGGCTTCATGCACGGCCGCATGCAGAACGAAACCGGCCTGGTTGATCGCATAGTCGCCTTCCACCACACGGCCTTTATGATCCGCCAGAATCAGGTTGGACAGTTTGACCTCGGAGAAGTGTACGCACATCGGGTTGGTCCAGTACAGCTCGGGATGCTCAGGATCGCGAACCGTCAGATGGCCCGCGAAACCATAGTCGAAGTGATGCAGGTCGAACGCGCGGCAGGCGGCGACGAGGTGTTGCTTGCGATACAGCCGTTCGTCGGCCACGCTCGCAAATTCGGGAATTTCCGGAAACTTGAGGCCTTCCTGCTTCGGTTGATAAAGAGAGATGCGCTTTTTCGTGGTCGGCTGAACGCTCGCGCGTTCGATGATTTCGGACATGATGGTTCCTTTGGCAAGACGTTTCTGAGTTAGCGATTGACGAGGCGTCGGGGTACGGTCAGCGCGAGTAATCCGCCAATGGTGAGGCAGGCGGCAAGCGTGTACACGCCGAGATCGGTCGAGTGAGTTCTGTCGACGATCCAGCCGATCACATAAGGGCTCACGAAACCGGCGAGGTTGCCCACCGAGTTGACGACGGCGACACCCGTAGCGGCAGCCGCGCCGCTCAGCACGGCGGTTGGCAGACACCAGAATTGCGAAAGCGTGACCATGACGCCCATCGTCGCAACGGTGAGCGCGGCAATCGACAGCGCAATGCTCGAATGACCGGTGGACACGCTGACCAGCCACCCTACGGTGCCGATCAGGCCTGGCGCGGTGATGTGCCAGCGGCGCTCGCGGCGCTTGTCGGAACTGCGTCCCGCCACGACCATGGCGATAGCGGCCGCGGCATAGGGCAGCGTGGTCAGCAGACCGATCAGGAGCGGCTCGGTCACGCCAGAGCCCTTGATGAGCGTCGGCAGCCAGAAGCCGACGCCGTACAGCCCCATGATGAAAAAGAAATAGATGCCGCTGAGCAGCCAGACGATCGGCTGCGTAAAGCCGTCACGCAACGAATGCGATTGTGCTTGACTGCTGTCGGCTGCAATGTTCGCGGTGAGCAGCGCCTTTTCCGAATCGGTGAGCCAGTTGGCGTGCCGGATTCCGTCGTCGAGATAGACGATGACGAGCAGACCCATCAGCAGCGAAGGCAGCGCCTCCAGCAGGAACAGCCACTGCCACCCTGCAAGCCCATGCGCGCCGGACAACGCGTGCAGAATCCAGCCGGACAGCGGGCCGCCGATCACACCCGACATGGGAATACCCGTCATGAACAGCGCGATGATCTTGCCGCGGCGCTCCGATGGAAACCAGTAAGTCAGATAGAGAATTACACCCGGAAAGAGGCCGGCTTCCGCGAGACCGAGCGCGAAACGCATTACGTAGAACATCGTGGGCGTCCTGACGAACATCATCGCGCCGGAGATCACCCCCCACGTAATCATCACGCGTGCAATCCACAGCCGCGCGCCGACCTTATGAAGAATCACATTGCTTGGCACTTCGAACAGAAAATAGCCGATGAAAAAAACACCCGCACCAAGGCCATAGACGGTCTCACTGAAACCGAGATCGGACAGCATCTGAAGTTTGGCGAAGCCGACATTGACGCGGTCGAGATACGCGGCGACGTAACACAGGAACAGGAACGGAATGAGGCGCCATGCGACCCTGGTGTAGACGCTGGCTTCGTCGACTGCGACGGAGCCGAATGTGCGCTGCGGAAGCGGGGCGGATGCCTGAGACATGTCTCCTCCAGATTGACGGCCATGCACGTGACCACTGTCGATGCCGTCATCGGTATGGGACGGCTTGTCGGGGATGATCGCCGTGCCGTGAACAGTTGACAAACGACGAGTTTTCACGGAAAGATGAATCCATTTCACCTGAGATCGTCATGCGAAAGCTCCCGTCACTGCAGGCATTGAGGGCATTCGAAGCGGCCGCGCGTCTGCAGAGCTTCCTGCTGGCCGCCGCGGAACTGCACCTGACGCCCTCCGCGATCAGTCATCAGGTGCGCGCGCTGGAGGCTCACTTCGGGCAGCAGCTTTTCACGCGCGGCAACCGCCGCGTGGAGCTGACCGATTCGGGCGGACGCCTGCTGACGATGCTGTCCGCGGCGTTCGACATGATCGAGGAGGCCTGCCGCGAGCTTGCGCCGAAGATAACTACGGAGTCGCTGTCCGTGCATTGCACGCCAAGCTTCGCATCGAAATGGCTGGGGCCGCGGTTGCCGGCTTTCATGCGTGAATACCCGGGGCTCACCATCCGGATGTCGTCGAGCGCCGAGCCTGTCGATCTGCTCAAGGCGGCGGAACTGGACGTCGCGATTGCGTATGGGTCGGTGCGGCGCCAGGCGGGCGTGGTGATCGAGGCATTGGGCGCGGAGCGCATCGCGCCGCTCGCGTCGCCGAAACTGATTGGCAAGCGCTTCACCCGCGCCGACATCGCGAAGCTGACGCTGATCGAATCGAAGCTGAATCCGCTGCGCTGGCGCGAATGGTTCACACAGAACGGTCTGAAGATGCCCGAGAGTCCACAGCCTTCGTTCGACCGCGCCGCGCTGGTTCTTGCAGCCGCAGTCGATGGGCTCGGCGTGGCGCTCGAAAGTGTGAGGTTCGCCGAGCGTGAACTGGCGAGCGGCGAACTCGTGATCGTTGGAGACGGGCTTTACACGCCGATCGAACGCGAGACGCATTTCTTCTGCTATCGCGCGGCGGACCGCTCGTCACAGAAAATCCGGCATTTCCACGACTGGCTGTTGCGGGAATCGCGCGGGTTGTCGACCGACGAGTGACGGGTGCGGTGCGACATCTCGTGCAGCCGGCCCGGGCAGGGCGCTGACTTCGCTCGCCTTTCCTCTTGTGGCTGGCCCCGGCACGATTGTCGTGTTCATCGTTTTCGGCCATTGCCATGGCTCGGGACGGGACTGCTTGCGGCTCATCTTTGCACTTGACCCGAGCATTGCGCCATGTTTGAATTTTCCGGCGGTGTACGCGGTTTTGCCCATCTGACAACCGGAGGCCACTTGAGCCCGAATTCTTCGCCGATCCCGAACGCCCGGCAAGCACTCGACACCGAGCCGCAGTCCATCGACGCACCGCTCTCCGCGGTCGCGGCGTTTCTCGTGCTGGTCGTCAAGGACGATAAGGACTCGATCGCCAACGCCCGATCGGTGGTGGGCAGCCTCGACGACCTCGTGAAGGACGTTCGTATTCGCGGCAATCGTGGGCTGCTGACCTGCAATGTCGGCATTGCGCATCGTATCTGGGCGCCGCTCACCGGCAAACCCGCACCCAGCGAACTCAAACCATTCCGCGAAATAAAAGGCGCGAAGCATACGGCGGTTTCCACGCAGGGCGATCTGCTTTATCACATTCGCGCCGATTCGATGGACCTGGTGGTCGAGTTTGAAAAGCTGCTGCTCGAAGCGTTCGGCGACGCTGTTACAGCGGTGGATGACGTAGCGGGTTTTCGTTATTTCGACGGCCGTGATCTGCTCGAATTCGTCGACGGCACCGCGAATCCCGATGGCCTCGATCTGCCTGCCGCGACGATCGTCGGTGACGAAGATCCCGACTATGCTGGCGGAAGTTATGTCGTGATACAGAAGTATCTGCACGATCTGTCCGCATGGCGCGCGCAGAAAGTGGAGACGCAGGAAGCGATCATTGGGCGCACGAAGTTCGATAACGTCGAACTGCCGGATGCGACCGACGGCCAGAAGTCGCACAAGACACTTTGCACGATCGAGGACGAACAGGGCGAGCACGACATCCTGCGCGACAACATGCCGTTCGCCAATCCTGGGCGCGGCGAGTACGGCACCTATTTCATCGGCTATTCCCGGCACCTGTGGGTGATCGAGAAGATGATTGAGCGCATGTTCGTCGGCGATCCGCCGCCGCTTCATGACCGCATCCTCGATTTTTCGAAGGCCGTTGCCGGGGTGACTTTCTTTGCGCCCGCGCGCAAGTTCGTCGCGGACATGGGTGACTGAAATACGCCTGTTCTGCGCCTGTTCTGCGCCTCGACTGTGTCGTCGGGCCGCGCGATGGCCGTGCCGCGTTGCATCCGGCGGCAAATCGGCACGCTTCATAAGTAAATCCCAATTCAATAGTAGGCGCGAGCTGCCCGGGCTGGTTCAATAGACGATTAGCCCCTTCGTGGTGAGCCGGGTGCGCGCCGTCTGGTCGGCAACGCGCCGGGGTTCGCGCACACAGGCGGCCCAACCTGTCTGTTGAACCATCATGTCAAAGCTCGAATCGACGGCGCCGCCGTCGCCACTGCCCGAACGTCCCGATCCCGCGCGCGTCGCACGGATCGCCGACGACGCACAGGCGCTTGCCGCCTCCCACAGACTCGCTGCGCTGTTCGCGGCCGGCGCCGCCGAGCGTGACCGTCACCGCGTGCTGCCATGGGCGGAACTGACGCTGTGGTCCGAAAGCGGGCTCGGCGCGATGACTGTGCCGCGTGAATATGGGGGCGCCGACGTATCGTTCGCGACGCTCGCGGAAGTCTTCGTGAACCTGTGTGCTGCCGATCCCGCGCTTGGCCAGATCCCGCAGAATCATTTCGGTGTACTAGGCGTGCTGCGCGAGATCGGCACGCCGGCGCAGAAGGAGCGGCTGTACGGCGAAGTGCTCGCGGGCTTGCGGCTTGGCAATGCGGGACCGGAACGGCGCTCGGCTTCGGCCGCGACGATCCTGCAAGGCACCACACGGCTTCACACGACGCCCGATGGCTTGCGCCTTCATGGGCAGCGTTTCTATTCGACTGGCGCCCTGTTCGCGCACCGCGTGCCGTCGCGCGCGACCGACGACGAAGGCCGCACCGTCCAGGTCTGGGCGCGCCGCGACGCGCCGGGGCTGAGCGTAATCGACGACTGGAGCGCGTTCGGTCAGCGCACCACGGCGAGCGGCAGCGTGATCTTCGATCAGGTGCCGGTCGACCCGCAGGACGTGCTGCCGATCTGGCAACTGGCGGATCGGCCGGGCCTGTTCGGACCCACCTCGCAGTTGATCCAGGCGGCGATCGACCAGGGTATCGCGCAGGCCGCGATCGCCGACGCCCTCACGTTCGTGCGCGAGCGCGCGCGGCCGTGGGTCGATTCCGGCCTCGAACATGCAACCGACGATCCGTACATCATCGCCGACGTCGGCCGCTTGCAGATCGATCTGCACGCGGCGCATGAAGTGCTGCTCGATGCCGGCCGCACGCTCGACCTGATTTCCTCGCAGCCGGTCGATGCCGAAGCGAGCGCCCGCGCGTCCGTCGCGGTGGCCGAGGCGAAAGTGCTCACCACGCGCATCGCGCTCGAAGCCAGTGAGAAGCTGTTCGAACTGGCAGGCTCGTCAGCGACGCGCGCCGCGCACAACCTCGACCGGCACTGGCGCAATGCTCGCACGCATACACTGCACGACCCCGTGCGGTGGAAACTGCATCTGCTCGGCAACTATCATCTGAATCACGTGCTGCCCGCGCGCCATTCGTGGAACTGAGACATGACCATTGATCTTTTTGCGGCGCGAGGCGAGGCCGTTGCGCCGACTGTCCCGCATCATCAGGCCGACGTGTCAGCGCGTCCTGACGTGATTGCCGGCGACGCCGAAGCGCTTCACACCGCGCAACGTCTCGCCGTCGAATTCGCGCGCGAAGCGGCGTTACGCGATCGCGAGCGGCGGCTGCCGTGGGCCGAACTGGACGCGTTTGTCGCGAGCGGCCTGTGGGGCATCACCGTGCCGCGCGAATTCGGAGGCGCGGGTGTCAGCAATGGCACGCTAGCCGAAGTCACCGCGACGATCGCGGCGGCGGACGGCTCGCTCGGCCAGATACCGCAGAACCATTTCTATGCGCTCGAAGTGCTGCGCGTGGGCGGCAGCGCAGAGCAGCAGCATTATTTCTACTCAGAGGTGCTTGCCGGAAAGCGCTTCGGCAATGCGCTCGCCGAGATCGGCCACAAGGATTTCAAGCGCCGCACGCGGCTCACGCGTGACGCGGCGGGCTGGCGCATCGACGGGAAAAAGTTTTATTGCACCGGCGCGCTGTACGCGCACTGGATTCCCACGCTGGTGGTGGCCGACGAGGCTGGGCGCGACGTCACCTATCTGGCGTTCGTGCCGCGCGACACAGAAGGCGTCACGATCACGGACGACTGGGACGGCTTCGGTCAGCGTGTCACCGGTAGCGGATCGGTGCAGTTCGACCACGTGCGCGTCGAAGCCGAGTGGGTGGTGCCGTTTCAGGTATCGTTCGAGCGACCGACCACGATTGGACCGCTCGCGCAGATCATCCACGCGGCAATCGATCTGGGGCAGGCGCGCGGCGCCTTTGCCGCTGCCTTGCAATTCGTGCGCGAGCGTTCGCGGCCGTGGATCGACGCGAAAGTCGAGCGCGCCGCCGACGATCCGCTGACCATTGCGCAGGTCGGCGACCTGGCCGTGCGGCTGCGTGCAGCCGAGGCATTGCTGCGGCGCGCAGGCCGTTTCGTGGACGCCGCGCAGGCACGGCCCGAGCGTTCGGTTGCGCAGGCGTCGGTTGCGGTCGCTGAAGCGCGTGCGCTGACGACTACCGTTTCACTGGAGGCCGGCTCGCGCCTGTTCGAACTCGCCGGCACCGCCGCAACGCTCGACGGCCTCGGCCTCGACCGTTTCTGGCGCAATGCGCGCACGCATACACTGCATGACCCGGTGCGCTGGAAGTATCACGCCGTGGGCAACTTCTACCTCAACGACAAACTGCCGCCGCGGCACGGAGCTTTGTGATGGCGAAGAAACAGATCCTGCTCAACGCGTTCAACATGAATTGCGTGGGCCACATCAACCACGGGCTGTGGACGCATCCGCGCGACCGTTCGAGCGACTACCGGTTGCTGCCTTACTGGACCGACCTCGCGCGCACGCTGGAGCGTGGCCTTTTCGACGGGCTCTTTCTCGCCGATATCGTCGGCGTCTACGATGTCTATCAGCGCAATGTGGACGTGACGTTGCGCGAGTCGATCCAGTTGCCCGTCAACGATCCCACGCTGCTCGTGCCGGCCATGGCGGCGGTGACGGAGCATCTCGGTTTCGGCGTGACCGTCAATCTCACGTACGAACAGCCGTATCTGCTTGCGCGCCGTTTCTCGACGCTCGATCACCTGACACAAGGCAGGATTGGCTGGAACATCGTGACGGGTTATCTGGATAGTGCGGCACGCGCAATGGGCCTCGATGCGCAGTTGCCGCACGACGAGCGCTACGACCGCGCGGACGAATATCTCGACATTCTGTACAAGCTATGGGAAGGCAGCTGGGAGGAGGGCGCGGTGCGGCGCGACAAGGCCGGCCGCGTGTACTCGGACCCGGCAAAGGTTCATCCGGTGCGGCACGCGGGCCGGTTTTACAACGTCGACGGCTATCACCTCGCGGAGCCGTCGCCGCAACGCACGCCGGTGCTGTTTCAGGCGGGCAGTTCGGGGCGCGGTCAGCGCTTTGCGGCGCGCCACGCCGAATGCGTGTTCATCTCGCCGCCGAACCGGCAGGCCGCGCGCGAAACGGTGCGCACGTTGCGCGAGCAACTGGTGCAAGCCGGGCGTCAGCCCGACGACGTGAAGGTATTCGTCGGCGCGGCAGTGGTGACGGGCGCAACGCAACAGCAGGCCCGCGAAAAATACGCGGACTACCTGCAATACGCGAGCCGCGAAGCGGGCCTTGCGCATTTCGCGGCCAGCACGGGCATCGATTACGCGCAGTACGATCTCGATGCGCCCGTGGACTATGCGCCCGGCAACGCAATCGAGTCGGCCACGCGAACGGCGAAGCAGCACGGCTGGACGCGTCGCAAGCTGCTGGAGATGTTCGAACTCGGTGGCCGGTATCCGGCGATCGTCGGCAGTGCGGCGCAGGTAGCGGACGAGTTGCAGGCGTGGGTCGAGGAAACGGGCGTGGACGGCTTCAATCTGAGCCGCACGGTGGTGCCCGAAAGCTACGAGGATTTCATCGATCTGGTCGTGCCGGAATTGCAGAACCGTGGGCTGTACAAGACCTCGTATGCCGATGGTTCGCTGCGTCACAAGCTGTTTGGAGAGGGTGACCGGTTGCCGGCACGCCACGCGGCGAACGGTTTCCGGCGGCACGCGGCAGAAGCACTTTGAGCGCAGGAATGCGGCAGGAATGCGGCAGGAATGCGGCAGGAATGCGGCAGGAATGCGGCAGGAATGCGGCAAGACTGTGAGCGCTTCCCGCAACCGTTCCCGGAAAACGCTTCCGGCAAACGCTTCCGGCGACCGCGGGCAATGACCGAACCAGGCCGCCGGAACCTGCATTAAAAACGCGTTAAACCTTTTCGACAGAAGCCTGATAGATCTCGTCGATGGCGGCGGCGAGCGCGGCGTCGAATTCGCTGTCGCTCATGGAGTGCTTGAGGTCGTTGATCAGCGCACGCGAGAAACTTGCGATCATCCCGTGGTTCTCCGCGAGCTTTTCGCACGCTTCGGTTCGCGAATAGCCGCCTGACAGCGCCACGACCCGAGCGACACGCGGGTGTTCGATCAGCGGACGGTAGAAGTCGGGCACGTCCGGAATGGTGAGCTTCAGCATGACGCGCCGGCTCTCCGGCAACGCGTCGAGGCCTTTGGTCAGTTCCGCGAGCAGCGTGGCTTCGGCGCCCGCCTTGTCCGGGCTTTTAATCGACACTTCGGGTTCGAGAATCGGCATCAGACCATGCGAATCAATCTGCGCCGCCACCTCGAATTGCTGCTTGACGATTGCCGCGATGCCGGTCTGCGAATTGAGTTTGACGACCGAGCGCATCTTGGTGCCGCAGATGCCGAGTTTTACGGCCCGTTCGAGCAACGGGTCGAGACTGGGAATCGGCTTCATCAGCTGCACGCCGTCCGCCTCGTCCTGCAACCCCTTGTCGACCTTCAGGAACGGCACCACGCCGCGCTCTTCCCACAGGAAAGCCGGCACTGGCTTGCCCTGCGCCTGCCCGTCCATGGTGGCCTCGAACAGGATCGCGCCGATCACCTTTTCGCCGGTGAAAGCGGGCGCGGTGATGATGCGCACCCGCATTTCATGGATCAGTCTGAACATCTCAGCGTCGCCGCTGTACGCGCTTTCCGGAATGCCGTACAGCTTCAGCGCGCCGGGCGTCGATCCGCCGCTCTGGTCGAGCGCTGCAAAAAAGCCCTGCTTTTCACACACTTGCGCCAGCATTTTCGTATCTGCCACGATCATCTCCGTTGTTCAAAACCGGGTATCGGACCAGCGCGGGCTGGTCGGGATATGTTGCATTGAATACGTTCAGTGCCATGATCTTAAAGCAAATGTCAGGCGTCAGGTAAAGCCGGCCGGTGCCGCGTTCGCTGCAGCCAGGATCCGTTTCGTGTAATTTCCAGCGCGGCGACAGGTGAGTTTTGCACCGGCCGCGCAGGCGTTCGCGCGTTCGTGCGCGGCTCGCTTCCGCCTATGCATCGGCAATGGCAATCAGCAATCGGCAATCGACAATCCCGCATCGGTGAATGCATTCGTCAGTCAATTCTGTCAACCGCGCCTGTGTGCTCACGCAGCGCACGTGAGCGGACGTGCGCGTGAAACAGCGCGTGATCAACGCACCAGGAGCATCATGAACAACCCCGAATCCCCTGTACCCGGCTCGGTCAACGGCGCGCGCCGCGGCGGCGTCGTCGCCGGCCTCGTCTATGTGTTCGAGCAGGTCATGCCCGACCCGTTCGTGCTCGCGATCGGCCTGACCGTCGTCGTGAGCGCGCTGGCGGCGGTGTTTGCACCGCATGCGTCGTTACCCGTGCTACTGAGTTCGTGGTATGGCGGCACGTTCAACATCCTGGGCTTTGCGCTGCAGATGATCCTGATTCTGGCAACGGGCTACGCCATCGCCGACGCACCGCTCGTGCAACGCGGCTTGCGGGCGCTGGCTGCAAGGGTGCATTCGCCGACGCACGCGGCACTGCTCGTATTTCCGATCGTCGCGGTGGCCGCGTGGCTCAACTGGGGGCTGGGTCTCGTCGTCGGTGCGCTGCTGTCGCGTGAAATCGCGCGGCGCGTGAAGGTGGACTTCGCGTGGCTCGTGGCGGGCAGCTACTCGGCCTGGTCCGTTTGCAACAGCGGCCTGTCGAGTTCCATTGCGCTGTCGCAGGCCTCGCATGGCAACGCACTGAATCTCGTCGAGAAGGCAACCGGGCAGGTCATCCCGTTGAGCCAGACCGTGTTCGCGCCGTTCGTATTCATCCCGACCGTGCTGGTCGTGATCGTGATGACGGCGATCTTCATCCGCATGCATCCAGCAGAGGACAGCGTGGTTCCGTTCAGCGAACCGGACGCCGCGCCCGCCGCATCGGCCGACGCGGACCCGCACGCACGCAGTTCGGGCGCGTCGTCGTTCGCCGCGCGCGCGGAGCGCTCGGTGCTCGGTACGCTGATCGTGCTGGCGTTCGGCGTCGGCTATCTGGCAATGACCTGGGCCAGCAAAGGCTTCGAACTCGATATCAATACGACCATCCTGGTCTTCCTGCTGGTGGGCCTCGCATTGCAACGCACGCCGATCGCCTACGCGGATGCGATTCGCCGCGCGGCGCGCCAGACCGGCTCGATGCTGCTGCAATACCCGATGTACGGCGGCATCATGGGCATCATGACGGGAACGGGCCTCGCATCGACGATCGCCAAAACCTTCGTCGCGATTGCCACGCCGGTCACGCTTCCGGTGCTCAGCTACTTCAGCTCGCTCATCATCACGCTGCTGATCCCGAGCGCGGGCGGGCACTGGGCGGTGCAGGGGCCGTTCGTTCTGCCGGCCGCGCTCGGGCTGCATGCTTCGGTGGCGCGTACCGCGATGGGCGTGGCGATGGCAGAGAACGTGTCGAACATGCTGCAGCCTTTCTGGGCCGTGCCCGTGGTTGCGATTGCGGGGATCCGCATTCAGCGGGTCATGGGTTATACCGCCGTCACGTTCGCTGTGTCGCTCGTGATTTATGGCGTGGCGCTCTGGCTGATTCCGTGAGCGTTCGTAAGCGACGCCCGGTTGCGCCGTCGGCAGCCGCGTGTTGAATGGCGTGTCGCGACGGCTCGACGTCAGGGAACGGTTACTGCTGACAGGCTGGCGAAAGCAATGCGCCGGCGGAATGAGTGCGGCAACGCGGTGGGCGCTCACGCGGGGCAGACACCCTCATCCCGTCGGCTCGGACAATGGCAGCCGATGGGTCTTCATCCAGCAACCGTACAGGACAAGAACGAATGCCACAGATCACGGAAATCGACGTCGCCATTCTCGGCGCAGGAACCGCGGGCCTCAATGCGCTTCGACAGGTCAAAGAAGCGGGTAAGTCTTTCGTGCTGATCGAGCGCGGCGATCTTGGGACCATGTGCGCGCGCGTCGGCTGCATTCCGTCGAAAGCCGTGCTGCACGCGAGCGACCTGCTGCGAGCCTGCCGCGAGGCGGACGGGAGCGCGAGCGCAGCGCAACTCGCCGAACGCGCGAATGCGCTGTGGCAGCGGGCGCGCGCGACGCGCAACGAGTCGGTCAAAGGCATGGTCGACGAAACGCGCGAACTCGCTGGCGACGGACTGATTCAGGGCGACGCGCACATCGTCGGCCCGGGTGACATCCAGGTGGGCGAGCGCCTGTTCCGGGCCCGCGCGGTGGTGATCGCCACCGGCTCGGCGCCGGTCGTCCCACCAGCGTGGCAAGCGCTGGGCGACGGCGTGCTGAACACGGACTCGCTGTTCGATCTGCCTGTGCTGCCGCAAAGCATCGGGCTGATCGGGCTCGGCGCGATCGGCCTCGAAATGGGCGTGGCATTAAGCCGGCTCGGCGTGCGCGTGACGGGCGCGGACCAAAGCAATGTGGTGGGCGGCATCAAGGACCCATTGATCGCGCAAGCGGCGCGACAGCACTTTGAACGGGACCTGCCAATGTGGCTGGACGAGCCTGTCGACGTCAAACGCAGTCCCTCGGGGGCATTCGAAATATCGTCCGGTGAAGACGGCAAGCGGCGTGTCGAAGTGGAATGCGTGCTGGTCGCAATGGGGCGTCGTTCGACATTGGCCACGCTCGGGCTGGAGAAGGCCGGCATCGAACTGGACGCGCACGGCCATGCGCCGGTCGATCCGCACACCATGCGCGTGGGCGAGTCGAACTTCTATCTGGCGGGCGACGTCGACGCTACGCGTCCTTTGCAGCACGAAGCGGCCGACGAAGGCAGCATGGCGGGCTGGAACGCGGCAAGGCATGGTTCGGACGACCGCTGGCAGCGCCGCGTGCCGCTCTCCATTGCGTTCACGAACCCGGATATCGGCGCAATCGGCTGTCCGTTCGACACGTTGCCCGCCGGCACGCTCGTCGCCGAAGGCGGCGCGAAAGGCAATGCGCGCTCGGCGATCACGGGAGAGCGCGACAACGTCGTACGTCTTTATGTCGCGCCGGTCACGGGCAAGCTGCTCGGAGCGGCGCTCCTTGCCGGCGCGGGCGAGCATCTCGCGCATCTGCTCGCGTGGGCGGTTCAGCGCGGCGAGACGGTCGAACAACTGCTGCAGTTGCCGTTCTATCACCCGACCGTCGAGGAAATCGTCCAGAGCGCTTTGCGCGATGCGGTGTCGAAACTGCACCGGCCGCGTGGACTCGATCTCGCGCCCGCGGGCGCAGACAGGTAATTCGTCCCGCCGCTTCAGGACGAGCGGTTAATGTGACCCGACGCACCGAGCGGGCACCGTGCTTACGGCACAGTGTGCAAAACAGCGAGCGGAGGAGACTACCGTGTCGAGCACGTCATTAGCCCTGAAGAACGCCGTGACATCGGCCCCCAGAATTCTGTATGTCTGGATTCTGCTGTACATGATCCGTGAAGAGCAGGCCGCACGCTGAGCGCGTCTAGCCTTGCCAGCGCGGCGAACGCATGAGCGCCTCCAGCGGCATGGGTTTATCGAAGAAATAGCCTTGCGCCTGCGCGGCGCCCATTTCCCGAAGCATTGCAAGCGTGTCGGCGTCTTCGACGCCCTCCGCGACGAGCGTCAGCCCGAGCGACTCCGCCATGCGCACGATAGCGGTCACGATGGCGCGGCTGCGCGGACTGGCGGTGAGTTCGAGAATGAATGACTTGTCGATTTTCAGCCCGCTGAAACGGTACTGATGCACGTAGCTGAGCGACGAAAAGCCTGCGCCGAAGTCGTCGAGCACGACGGACATGCCGTTGTCCGAAAGGCGCTGCATCGTGTCGCGCGCGAGGTCGGGCTCGGCGACCAGCGCACCTTCCGTCAGTTCGAGGCATACGCGCGACGGCGCGACGCCATACCCATCGAGTATCGCGAGCACGTCGTCGGCAAACTCGCGGCGCGTGATGCTATAGCTCGAACAGTTCACGTGCACGGGTGGCCAGTTCGCGTGCTGGGGCTCGGACAGAATCGCCGCGATGCGCGTGAGCATGTAGAGATCCACCTTGCCGATCAGCTTCAGCCCTTCGACACGCGGCAGGAATTCGCCCGGCGCGACGATGCGTCCATCCGGCCGCCGCCAGCGGATCAACGCTTCGAGCGCCGCCACGCGACCCGTGCTCACGTCGACGATCGGCTGGAAAAACGGCAGCAGTTCATCGTCCCGTTTGAGCGCGTTGCGCAGCGCGCCTTCGCGCTCCACCTGGTCCGACACCTCGCGCCGCAGTTCATGATTGAACACGACGAAGTGGTCACGCCCCGCGTTTTTCACGCGATACATTGCGATATCGGCGTCGCGTAAAAGGTCGGCCGGTTCACGGTGATACTGCCCGTCTGCGCTCACGATGCCGATGCTGCACGACGAGAACACCACATGCTCGTCGATATGGAAAGGCAGATCGAATTCCGCGAGAACGCGCTCAGCGATCGTGACGGCGTTGTTGATGTGCGCCGTTTGCGACAGCACCGCGAACTCGTCGCCGCCCAGCCGCGCCAGCAGATCGCCCGGCTGCACGCATGCCTGCAGCCGGCCGGCGGCCTGCTGAAGCAGCATGTCGCCGCATTGATGGCCCAGGCTGTCGTTCACCACCTTGAAACGATCCAGGTCGATGAACATCACGGTCATCGGCGTGCCGTCCGTGCGGTACGCATGCCACGCGGCCTGCAGCCGGTTCAGCAGATGACTGCGGTTGGGCAGGCGGGTGAGCGCGTCGTGCGAATTTTCGTGGACGAGCCTCGCGTTGGCGTTATCGAGCTCCTGCGTGCGGACCTGCACACGCGCTTCGAGCTCCGCATTCGCCGCATGCAATGCCTCGGCGGCGCGGCGGCGTGACAGGGCAGTGTCGATATGGCGCGAGACGAATGTGAGCAGTTCCTGGTCGCGGCGTGAGTAGCTCACGAGCGGCGTGTAGCTCTGCACGGCGAGTACGCCGCGCACGTCATCGCCATCGAAAAGCGGCACGCCGAGCCACGAATGCAGACGCACGTCACGGCCGCCCAGGTCGACCGTGCCTTCGGCGTCCAGCCGCAACGCCTCTTCGTGATCGATCAGGCAAGGCTTACGCTGGCTGATCACATACTCGGTCAGACCGCGCCGCCCCAGACGCGGCAGCGGCGGTTCGACCACGCCCTCGTCGATGTAATACGGGAAAGAGACGACCTGCGTGTCGGTGTCGAACAGCGCAATGTAGAAGTTGCGCGCATACAGCAGATCGCCGACGATCCGGTGCAGGCTGCGAAAGAACTCGACCATGTCGCCCGGCCGGCTCGATAGCTCCGCGATCTGGAACAGCGCGGCCTGCAGATGTTCGGCGCGCTCGCGCTCGGCGATGCCTTCGCGTAATGCAACGTTGACGAGCGACAGCTCCGAGGTGCGCCGTGCGACCTGTTCCTCCAGATCGGTGCGATGCAAAATCCGGTCGAGCGCCATGGCAACGTGCCGCGCCACCACCAGAAAGAGTGCGCGGTCTTCCGCGCTGTAGACCCGCGAGACGTCGTACACCTGCATCGCAAGCATGCCGAACACTTCGTCGGACGCGTTTTTCAGCGGCGCGCCCATCCAGAATTCAGGCCGGTCGCCAATGCAGTAAAAGCGGCCCTCGGCCTCGGCGGCCCGGATCGTCGCCGCATCGATGAGCAGCGGCTGGCCGGTCGTCAGGACTGTCCCGGTCATCGAGAGGCGTGCCGGGTTGAGGAAGTCGTAGTTTTCCGGCTCTATCACGTCGGTGTCGATCACGTCGACATAGTACGGATAGGTGATCTTGCCGCTTTTGCGATCGTAGAGCGCGAGATAAAAGTTCTCGGCGTCGATCAGCATACCCAGACGCTCGTGCACGCACCGCAGGAACTCGGCGCGCTCGGGCACCGAGCTGGCCAGATAGGCGATCTCGTACAGCACGCGCTGCGTGTTCTGCGCGCGAGCGAGCGCGTCGGTCTGGGCGCGTTCGCCGAGACTGCGCGCGAATTCGTGCACGCTCGGTTCGCCGGCGAATCCGGCGGGCGCCACCAGCCAGCCGAGCACGCTCTCACCATAGCCGGTCGGCCATTGCTGCCAGCCGCGCGCCGCGCAAAGCTCGGCAAGGGTTTCCTCGCTGACGATTTTCGGCCACGCCGGCGACGTGCCGCCCTGGCCAGCAAGGTGCAACTGCTCGCCCGCGCGATACCAGACCCACGCCTGCGCCCATGGGTGGGCGCCGTCGTGCACCGCGCGAAACAGCGCTTCGATCGTCGGCACGCTGGAGGCGGTGCGGTCGGCGGCATTCCAGTCAATCAACGCATCAATCATGACAAGACACTCATTGGCCATACAAGGTCAACACTTCAGCACGCGTGAGCCGTGCAGCGGTGATCGGCGGCGGCGCGAGCGCGCGGCCGTCCACGTCTGCGCGCGCGTATCACGTCTATTGCATGCTAACGGCACCGGCACGGCGCGGCTTGAGAAACTTTATGTAGGCTCGACGAAAGCCTCAGGTTTTTCCCGGCTTGCCGATAAGACAGGGGATCTCCGCGAATGGTCGCTGATCGCACAGGCGGGCGCCGCGACGCGCCGACGCCGCGGCGCTTCGGCTTCGATCAGAGCATGATCGACGGTTCGTTCACGGGCGATCGCGACGCCACGGGCTTCCGGTGGGCGTTGCCTGCGCTTGCGCGGTCGGCAGGCGCAGGCCGGTCGAACGTTCGATGTCCGGCAAGCATCGGAATCAGAGTGGGAAGAGCGGCCCGGCTCGTGCGAGCGCTGCGCTAACAGGCCGCGTGGCGTTCCGTTCAGCGTGTGAGGCCGGCGCGGCGGGCCAATGGATTCGCAATGAAGCGCACTGCAAAATCGGAAAGAGGCGAGTAGGGAAAGAGGCAAAGACTCGACAAAGCGAGTGTGCCGATTTTCTTCTTGATGCCCCAGAAGGGGTTGGCAACGATCGAGTGAAGATAGCCGCGGGAATCGCGCATCATCCATCGCCAGCGCGTTCGCAGCGTGGCCCGATAGACGCCCGAACAGAAACGCGCCTTCTCGTGCGAGAAGTCATGAAAGGTCGACGGCAGGTCGATCGCGAGCCTGGTGTGCGCGATCTCCTGCAACGTACGCCATCTCCTGTCCTGCGCGCTCGACATTTTTGCGCCGCTTTCCGCGTTGGCGAAGGAGAAGCCGGCTGACTCGCTGTGATGAACCCGATAGCCGCCTAATGATCGCGTAATCGCGCCAACGGGACCCAGCAGCGCCGCGCCATAGATTGCGTAGAAATCGGCCCCATAGCGATTGACCGTCGTCTCGGGCACCGGAAAGATGCGCTTGAGCGCGCTGACACGATACGCATTTCCCGAGGCCGGCGGAGAAGGGTACAGCCAGCCGCGCCTGAGCAGACTGCCGCAGTCGGACGGCGGCTCGGAATGGGGCACATGCGCGCCGGTACGCTTGCCGGTGGAATCGATTACATCAAGATGAAACTGGACTTTCGAGTAGTCCCCCTCACTAAAGACGCGCATGACGTGAGAGACCGCATCGGGATAAAGGATGTCGTCGGAGTCGAGAAAGATCGCGTGCTCCGTGTCGAGCAGATCGATCGCATGGTTGTACACGGACACCTGGCCACCATTGGTCTTGAACACTGCTGAGATCAGCGAGCCATATCCCGCGATGATTTCACGCGAACGGTCAGTCGAGCCGTCGTCGATCACGATCACCCGGGTGGCAGGGTAAGTTTGAGATAGGGCCGAATCGATCGCCTGTGCAAGAAAGCGGTCGTAGTTGTAATTGCAGATCACAACATTGACGGGCTGCATGCTGTGTTGACTCCAAACGTCGGGAAGAAATAGATAGGCAAGCTAATTAAGGACAAAAGACGAGCCGGACACTATGGCAATACGGCATCTGTTCATTGTTTTCCGCAGCGACGGCCATTCACTGGAATGGACGCGCAACGCGTCGCCGCATATGACAGAAATTTGACGATGCGGCCTGCCGCTACGGGTTAACGCGTTGATACTAATGTTATGGTGCAGTGAAGCATGAAAACCGGAAAAGAAAAGCTCGAGGCGCAAAGTCTTGAACTATTGGCCGATAGTCTCGCGATTTGCAGGCAGGTTCGGTTTTCTCGTGTGGTCAGGCGCACGGAATTGTCGTGCGATCTTTTTAAGCGCCGACGGACTCCGAGCGCGTGTGACTTGCGCATGGCTGCCCGGCTGCGCGGTTGTACGGGCGGGGCATGCACTTTGCGAAGCAGGCGACAACGCCCATTAACAGGAACAGTCATGAGTTCAAGCGTCGCGCCCGTTTCACGCTCCCGGCTACTGAGGCCGCCGCGTCTCGTTGGAGCCCTGCTGCTTGCCGCCTCCTGTTCGACGCTGGCAGCAACCCTGTCGCAGCAGCCCTACGGCACCACGGCAGATGGCGAGGCCGTGACCCGCTACACGCTGCGCAACGCGCGCGGCTTGACAATCAGCTTTCTGAGCTACGGTGGAATCATCTGTGAGATTTTCGCGCCGGATCGTGACGGTCATACAGCCAACATCGCGCTCGGTTTCAGCAATCTGGCCGATTATGAAAAGTACAACGGCGACATTCACTTTGGCGCGTTGATCGGGCGATACGCCAACCGGATAGCAGGAGGCCGTTTTACGCTCGACGGCAACCGTTACAGCCTGCCGGTCAACGATCCGCCCAACACCCTGCACAGTGGCCCGCGCAGCTTCGACACGAAAGTGTGGACTGTCAAGCCGGTCCAGACGGAACGCGGCGCCGGTGCCGAGCTGACCTATGTGAGTCCGGACGGTGAAAACGGTTTTCCCGGACGACTGACCACCCATGTCACTTACACGCTGACCGACGACAACGTGTTCCGAATCGATTATCGAGCCACGACCGACAAGCCGACCGTCGTCAATCTGACGAACCATACCTATTTCAATCTGGCGGGCGAGGGCAGCGGAACAATTGAGCGTCAGACCATCCAGATCGCCGCCGCGCGCTATACGCCGACCGACGCCACATCGATTCCCACCGGCGAGCTGGCCAGCGTGATGGGTACACCGCTGGATTTGCGCAGGCAGACGGTGATCGGCGAGCATCTGCGCTCGCCGTTCCAGCAGATGCTCTATGCGCGCGGTTTCGATCACAACTGGGTGCTCGACAAACAGGCGGGCGCCGACCGGTCCGCTCCGCAATTCGCCGCGCGAGCCATCGACCCGGCGAGCGGGCGCGTGCTGGAGTTGTACACGACGCAGCCGGGGCTGCAGTTATATACCGGTAACAGCCTGCTCGGCAACGTGGTGGGATCGTCCGGAAAAACCTATCGGCAAAGCGACGGATTCGCACTGGAAGCCGAACATTTTCCGGATTCACCCAATCAGCCGTCGTTTCCAAGCACGGTCTTAAGGCCGGACCAGACGTTTCACGAAGTGACGGAGTGGCATTTCAGCACCCGGCAAGCGGGGCGCTAAGGGTCGCGCTCCGAATACTGGCACAATCGACGCTATTCGATCTGCCCGGAAGCCTTCATGCCGCATGCCGCCACCTCAGCGTCGCCTTCATCGCGTATCGGGCCTCTCTTTGCGCTGTTCCCATTCCTGCGTCCGTACGCGGGCCGCTGGGCGCTCGCGTTCCTTGCGCTCGTGACGTCGGCGGGAGCCACGCTGGTGCTGCCGGTGGCGTTCAAATATCTGATCGATCGCGGCTTCGCGTCAGGCGAGCGCGGGCATATCGACCGCTATTTTCTTGCGCTCCTTGTCGTCGCGCTGATACTGGCCGCAGGCACCGCACTCCGCTTTTATCTGGTGTCATGGCTTGGCGAGCGGGTCACGGCCGATTTGCGACGCGCAGTCTATGACCACATGCTGCAAATGAGTCCGCAATTTTTTGAAACCACGCAGACCGGCGAGGTGCTATCCCGTCTGACGGCTGACACGACATTGATCCAGGCAGTGGTCGGCACCAGCCTGTCATTGGGACTACGCAATATTTTTCTGCTGACTGGCGGCGTGGCGATGCTCGTAGCGACGAGCCCGGTGCTGTCCGCGTACATCATCGCCACGCTGGTCGTCGTCATCGCGCCTATCGTGCTCTTCGGCCGGCGCGTGCGGCGCCTTTCGCGCGCGAGCCAGGACCGGATCGCGAATACGAGCGCGTTGGCGGGCGAGGTGCTCAACGCAATGCCGACCGTACAGTCGTACACCCAGGAGCCGTTCGAAGCACGGCGCTTTGCCGGCGCGGTAGAGGCGGCCTTCGAGACCGCGCTTACGCGCATCCGTGCGCGTGCATGGCTGACTGCAGTGGTGATCGTGCTGGTGTTCAGCGCGATTGTCTTCGTGTTGTGGCTCGGTGCGCAGGCGGTGCTGGCCGGGTGGATGACAGCGGGTCAATTGTCGCAGTTCATTCTTTACGCCGTATTGACGGCCGGCGCAGTGGGAGCGGTTGCCGAGGTGTGGGGCGATCTGCAGCGCGCTGCCGGCGCAACTGAACGGCTGTTGCAATTGCTGGCCGCACGTTCGCCGGTCAAGGACGTGGAGACGCAAGCAGCGCCGCCGGCGCGAGGCGAGGGCATCCGTTTCGCGGACGTCGGCTTCTCGTATCCGTCGCGGCCCGGCATTGCGGCCCTCTCCGCGATCTCGCTCGATGTTCGCCCCGGCGAACACGTTGCGTTGGTCGGGCCGTCAGGCGCGGGCAAGACCACGCTGTTTCAACTGCTGTTGCGGTTTTTCGATCCACAATCCGGCCGCATCGAGATCAATGGGGTATCGACGCGAGAGGTGCCGCTCGCCGAATTGCGCAAGATGATCGGCGTGGTGCTGCAGGAATCGGTGATCTTTTCTGGCAGTGTGCTCGACAATATCCGCTACGGCGCGCCGGACGCGACGCTTGCGCAGGTTCGGCAGGCCGCGGATAGGGCGGCGGCGGCCGGCTTCATTGAGGAACTGCCGCAAGGCTATGACACCTTTCTCGGCGAGCGTGGCGTGCGGTTGTCCGGCGGGCAGCGTCAGCGGATCGCGATCGCCCGTGCGATCCTGAAAGATCCGCCCATTCTGTTGCTGGATGAAGCAACGAGTGCCTTGGATGCCGCCAGCGAGAGGCTCGTGCAGAAAGCGTTGGACAATGCCGCGCGAAACCGCACCACGCTCGTCATTGCTCACCGGCTCGCGACGGTTCAGCAGGCCGACCGCATCGTCGTGCTCGACCAGGGGCGTATCGTCGCGCAAGGTCGGCACGCGGAGCTTTTGCTGAGTTCGCCGCTTTATGCGCAGCTCGCCGCGCTGCAGTTTGGCGAGCAGATGGGGCCGATGCCGCAGCGCGATGCGGTGGATGCTTCGACGGGAATCGGGTGATGGGTGGTTAGGGTTTGCTGGGTGACGCGTCAGGTCGTTTTAAGTGGTTTTCGTATTTGACATAACATAAATTATCAACATTTCGTGTGTCAGAGCTTTTTAGAAATGTCCGGTTCTGGCTCATTGGAAATGTCCGGTTTTCCAACTCCGGGCTAGCTGTGGCGCATGCTGCGGCATCACAGCCAGCCCGGAGCCCGACCATGAACGGACGTGGATTCATCACGATCAGCATGCATGAGCTCGAGCGCGTGAAGGTCATTGAGGCGGTCGTCCAGCATCGACTGACGACCGTACGGGCGGCTGAACGTCTGCAACTGTGTGAGCGTCAGGTCAGACGGCTGGTGCGACGCTACGAGTCCGCTGGACCGGCCGGGCTCGTGTCGGCGCGGCGTGGACAGCCCAGTAATCGTGAACTGCCGGTTGATCTGCGGGCGCGAGCCATGGCGCTGGTGCGTGAGCGCTACACGGATTTTGGGCCGACGCTGGCGTGCGAGAAGCTATGCGAGTGTCATGGGCTCGTGCTCGCCAAGGAAACCGTGCGGCGCTGGATGCGTGAGGCCGGGTTGTGGATTCCACGCAAACAGCGGCCACCGAAGCTGCATCAGCCGAGAAACCGTCGTGCATGTCTGGGCGAGCTGGTGCAGATCGACGGCAGCGATCATCGCTGGTTCGAGGACCGCGCACCGGCCTGTACGCTGCTGGTGTTCATCGACGATGCGACGGGCCGGTTGATGGTGCTGCACTTCACCGCGACCGAATCGACCTTCAGCTATTTCGAGGCGATACGCGCGTACCTTGAGCAGCATGGCAAGCCGGTCGCGCTTTACAGCGACAAGGCCAGCGTGTTTCACTGCAACAGCCATTCGGTTACGCCTGGCAAGGGCGTGACGCAGTTTGGCAGGGCGCTGTATGAGCTGAATGTAGATACGTTCTGCGCCAACAGCAGTCAGGCGAAGGGCCGTGTCGAGAGGGCCAACCTGACGTTGCAGGATCGTCTGGTGAAGGAACTGCGGCTACGCGGCATCAGCACGAAGGAAGCTGCCAATGCTTACGCGCCCCACTTCATCGCTGACTTTAACGGCCGGTTTGGCAAGGTGCCGCGCAGCACGTTCGATGCACACCGGCCGCTGCGGGCGGATGACGATCTTGATCTGATCCTGACGGTTCGTGTGCCGCGGCGCGTGTCGAAAGTGTTGACGGTGCAATACGACCGTGTGATCTATCTGCTTGAAGATACGCCAGCGAACCGCAGCCTGATTCACGGGTATCTGGATGTGTTCGAGTATCCGGACGGACGTATCGAAATCCGGGTGAATGGTGCTGCCCTGCCCTATGTGCCTTATGACAGGCTCTCGGAGATCGATCAGGCTGCAGTGGTCGATAACAAGCGGCTTGGACACACGTTACAGATGGCGCAGTTGATCCAGGCGCAGCGCGATGACAGGCGGGCGTCGGGAGCTCCATCAAGGACCAATCAGGGTGAGGCTCCACGGTCGAAGGAGCGCAAGGTGGGTACCCGCAAGCAGCGCGAGTTGACCCGGGAGCAGTTGAATGAAGCGATTCTTGGAACTGCCGGAGCGCGGGTTGGCTCGGTGCTTAAGAGCCCTCTAACATAAAGATTTCTGAACCACAAAATCGGACATTTCTAAAAAGTCCAAACCCGGACATTTCAATCTGGCCTCGACAGTGTGTGTAGCAGCAATATGAGAATGTCTGGTTCGAGCCAGTTAGAAATGTCCGGTTCAGGCCTGCCGAGGCGCATGCTGTTGACGCGCAATCCGGCGGAGCCTGCCATGAACGAACCAAGACCCGAGCGGCTGCGATAAAGCGGCGATCTACCGCCCGCCCGCGACCGGCGACCCGGCCCGCTGCAGCGCAATGCCCAGCGCGTCCCGCACAGCCTGAAGCAGCCGGCTGTCGGCATCGTCCTTGCGCGTCACCACGGAGAGTTGCAGAGTCGGCGGCGACGCTCCGAGGCGCATCGTTCGCACCGGATAACGCTCGCAGATGCTCGGGTCGACTATCTGAAGCACGGACACGCCAAGCCCGGCGCTCACCATGGCGACGATGGCCGTCACGCTGTCGAGTTCGAGCGTGCTGCGCTTTTCCGGCATCATCCGGCGGACGTGTCGCGCGCCCATCGCTCCCGTCATCGAACTGCGGTCGTAGCGAATCCAGTCGTAACGTTCGAGCATGTCCCGTGCGGTGCCGCTTTTTTCATGCGGCGGCGCAATCAGCACAAGCTCGCGTTCAAGCAGTGGATACCAGACGAGTCCCGCCACCCTGCCGCGTTCGGGCTGCGCGACCACCGCCGCGTCCAGGGAGCCCGCCTTCACGTCGACGATCAGTCCCGCGCTGCGCCCCCGCTGCGGCTTTAACAGCACCCGCGGATGCCGTTCGCGCAGCGCGCGCATCGTTCCTGGCAGCACCAGCGGCTGGATCGATTCGATGAGCCCCAGCCTGACCGTCCCCTCCACGGCCACCGTATGACGGCGCTTCAGCGCATCGATCTGCTGCAGCCCGTCACGCATTGCCGCCATGACCTGATGCGCCATTGCCGTCGGCTGCACGTGTAGTCCTCCCCGGCTGAAAAGAGGTTGGCCGAGATACTGTTCGAGGTGCTTCATCTGCATGCTCACCGCGCTCGGCGTGAGATTCATCACGGTCGCCGCCGCGGCGAACGAGCCCTCCGAAATGACGGCGCCAAGCGTCTGGAAAGCTTCGAGCCTCATCAAAAATCCTTATGTACGGATTGAAATAAAGTCACTTTTGTTGACTATCCGCCGAGCCTATACTTTTTTCAAGCAGGCAAGGCCCGAGCGGCCGCGCACTCGCACAGGATTTCAACATTCGGAGACAACGTTTCATGCACACGTTCAGACCTGTTCCGTGGTTCGCTGCAGACGCGCAAACCGAGACCTCATGGGTTCAACAATTAAGCGCGAACGAAGTCGCCGGATTCGACGCAGCGCTCGCTCACGCAAAGACGGTTGGCCGGCCGCTGCTGGAGATGGTGCCTGACGATTTCCCGCTGAATGCCGCGGCTCGCGGAGCATTGAAGCGTGCGATCGACACGACGCAGGGCCGTTGGGGCATGTGTCTGTTGAAGGGTCTTCCCGTGGACCGCTGGTCTGAGGACGACACCCGGCTCGCTTACTGGGGATTGGGCCTGCACTGCGGCGTGGCTCGCACGCAGAATCGCGCCAGCGATATCCTCAACGACGTCCGCGACGTCGGCTCCGTCTACAAAGCCACCAACGGGCGGGGCTACAACACCAATGCGTCGCTCGACTTCCACATGGATTCGTGTGACGTGGTCGGCCTGCTCTGTCGGCGCGCCGCAAGGCATGGCGGCGAGAGCAAGGTGGTCAGCTCGATCGCTGTTTTCGACGAGATGAAGCGCGTGCGGCCGGATCTGGCCGAATTGCTGCGCGGACCGTTCTATTTCAGCTATCAGGGTGCACAGGACCCGGCGCAACCGCCCTATTACTGCTGCCCGATCATCGGCAATCATTCCGACTGTTTTGCGATGCGCACGAACCGCAAGAACATCGTAGCCGCGCAAAACGATTTCGCCGACGTGCCGCGTCTGTCCGACGCGCAGAATGCGGCGCTCGATCTGCTCGACGAACTGATGACCGACCCGCGCTTCTGTTTTTCGATGTCGCTGGAACCTGGCGATCTGCAGTTGCTGAACAATTACGTGACGATCCACTCGCGCACGAGTTTCGACGACTTCGACGAGCCGGACAAAAAGCGCCATCTGCTGCGCCTGTGGCTCGCCATTCCCGACGCGCAGCCTCTTCCCCCGAACTGGCTCGAGTACTTTGGCGACGTGCGCGCGGGCGCGGTGCGCGGCGGCTTGCGCGGCAGTCACCGCTCGTCTGCGTTCGAGGCTTACGAAGCGCGCCAGGCCGCGCTGATGGGCATGGCGCTGCGCGAATGGGCACCGGTCGCCCTGCCGCTCGCAACGGCGTGAGCGACGGTTGACCGGAACACAGTGCAGCCGCGTTTCATCGCCGAAGACGATTGACGCCGGATCACACGGCGCGACGTGAATCACAAGATCAATGAGGAGACGACATGGCATCACCGGAATCCATCGGTCTGCGGCTCGACGCATTGCCGATCAGCGGCTTTCACCGGCGCATGCTATGGCTGATCGCCGCCGGCATGTTTTTCGACAGCTTCGACATCACACTGGCAGGATCGGTCCTCGGCGCGCTCGTTCATAGCGGCGTGTCCAATCTCAAGTTGAACGGCTATTTCATCTCGGCCACTTTTGTCGGCATGGCGATTGGCGGCACGCTCGCGGGCATGCTGGGCGATCGCTTCGGCCGCAAATTCACGTACCAGGCGAACCTGCTGGTATTCGGGCTGGCGTCGATCGCGGCGGGCTTTGCATCGTCGATGCCGTGGCTGATCGCGCTTCGACTCATCATGGGCATCGGGCTCGGCGCGGAAATCGTCGTGGGCTATTCGACGCTCATCGAAGTGATTCCACCGCGACAGCGCGGACGCTATTCGGCGCTGCTCGCCCTCGTCACCAACAGCGCGCTGTTCGTTTCCTCGTTGACGGGCTATTTTTTGATTCCGTTATGGGGCTGGCGCTCCATGTTTTTCGTCTCCGGCGCCGGCGCGCTGCTCGTATGGGTCGCGCGCAAATCGATGCCCGAGTCGCCGCGTTGGCTCGCGGGCGAAGGCAGGCTCGACGAGGCGGACCAGATCGTCACGCGGATCGAGGAAGAGATTCACGGCAAGGGCTATCGCGCGCCCGAAGAGCCGCAAACGATCGAGGAACACGCGCCGATGCCGCCGTTGTCCGTGCTGTTCTCGCGCGAGGTCTGGACGCGCACGCTGGTCGGCTCGACGATCTCCATCGTGATCGGAATCGCGATTTACAGTTTCGTCACCTGGGTGCCCACGTTTCTGCTGAAACAGGGCCTCAGTCTGTCGTCGTCGCTCGGCTATAGCATGCTGATGTCGCTCGGCGGCCCGGTCGGCGCGGCGATCGGCGTGCTGTGCACCGACCGCTTCGGACGGCGCCGCTGCATCACCATTGCGTCGTTGCTCGGCGCGGTGATGGGTGTCAGCTATGCGCTCTCCACTTCACCGATGATGGCCGCCGTGATGGGCTTCCTGCTTTTCTGCTGCCTGTATGCGATCGTCGCCTTGGCGGTGGCCTGCTACATTCCCGAGTTGTTCGGCACGCGCTACCGTCTGCGGGGAAATGGCTTCTGCGCGGTGCTCGGCCGGATTGCTTCGTTCTGCGCGCCGGGCATCACGCTGCTCGTCTATCAGGCGGGTGGCATAAGCTATGTCGCGTTCAGTGTGGCGATGTTGCTCGTGCTGCAAGGCCTCATCGTCTTCGCGTTCGGCATCGAAACGCGCTCGCGCTCGCTCGAAGTGATCGAAGAACACGCTGGCGCGCTGGAACCGGTTGCCGCCCAGCTGTCGCAGAGATAGTCGTCGTGCAGGTGATTGACGGGACGCCGTGCCGGTGTCCCGCCAAGCCGCTTCACGAAGCCGCGCGACGCAGCACCGCTTCGCCCTGCTCGACATAAGCCCGAAGCAGATGATGCGCGATCGCGAACGGCTTGGGCGCCGACAGTCCGTCCGCATGCGTTCCCGCAAGCATCGCCGCGACTTGCGCGCGCGAAAACCACCTCGCGTCTTCGAGTTCGGTTGTATCGACAACGATATCGGTATCGCTCGCGCGTGCAAAACAGCCCATCATCAGCGACGACGGAAAGGGCCACGGCTGTGACGCGAAGTACACCACTTCCGCGCACGTCACATGAGCCTCCTCCATCACTTCGCGGCGCACGGCATCTTCGATGGTCTCGCCCGGCTCGACGAATCCGGCCAGCGCCGAATACATGCCAGGCGCGAATTGCCGCTGCCGCCCGAGCAGACACCGCTCGCCATCGATCACCAGCATGATCACGACCGGATCGACGCGCGGGAAATGGCGCGCGCCGCATGCATCGCAGACGCGTTGCCAGCCGGCCGCCGCCACGCGGGTCGCAGTGCCGCAATTCGCGCAGAACGAATGACGGCCGTGCCAGTCGAGCATCGACTTTGCCTCGGCCATGATGCCGAGCACGCTCTCGGCGACGAGGCCTCCAAGCGCAAGCGGGCGAAGCTCGATGCGCTCATGTGCGGCGTCCGGCGATGCTTGTTGTTGTGCTGATGCGCCGCTTGCCGTGGAAGCCGGCGCGATGCCGGGTCCGCTGCCAGGTGCCCTGCCAGACCCGGTTCCGAATGCGGACTCAGACGTGCTCCCAGTCGCGAATCCAAGCGCAAAGCGACCGCTTCCATCGCTTTGCACGCCGAGGAAAACGCTGTTGCGCGGCTCGCCGAAAGCGGTCGCCTCGCTTGCTACGAACCACGGGTCATATTCGCCGCGACGTTTGAGCACGGGCGCGTCGCCGTCGAAGACCAGAAAACGCGCAGCCGGATCGCTGCGTAGCGTGTCGATGAACCCGTGGTCGTCCCGCTTGTCGGAACGCCGGTCGAGCGGGTTGAAATTAAAGCCGATGGGCTCGGAGGAGGCGGGCTTCACAGTGGTTGGCATGGAAGTAACGGAAACCACCGAGTATGGCAGGCTTTGATGTGGGTCGCTCGGCGCCTCGCGCCTGACGGTCATTCCACTGTCAATCCGCCCTATCCCATTTGATCTCCTCCTCGCGGACGATCTTCTCGATCGTGTTCTGCACCGCTCGCGAAGCCGCATTCTGCGGCACGGCATTCGGCACGCACAGGCTGACCATGCGCCTGAGCGACGGCTCGACGATCCGCCGGCCAAGCAGCGCAGCGCCGGGCTGCCGTGCAAGTGCGCCGGAGAGGATCGAGCCGACCTTGCCCTCGCGCGCGATCGTCAGCATGGTGGGCAACGAATCGATATCCGCGACGACGTTCAGTTCCAGACCTTCACGGGCGAAGGTGCGTTCAATCAGCAGCCGCAGCCCGTTCGCCTTGCCGGGCAAAACGAGCGGCACGCCTGCTATCAGCGACAGTGCAACGTCGCCCGCGTGCGGATCGCCGACCCAGGGCACGCCGCATAGCGACAGATGTTCGGTGAAAAGCGGCGACACCGTGAGCCCGCGCGTTTCGGTCTCGCGAAACAGCACGGCCATGTCGAGCCGCCCATTCGCGAGCAACTCGATCAGGTAGCCACTCATGCTCTCGAACAGTTGCAACTCGATGTTCGGATAATCGGCTTGCAGACGATTGAACAGCGGGACTGCGATCACTGCCGCGATGCTGGTGGGCAGACCCACCGCCACCTGGCCCGATTCGCTATGCTCGCCGCGGCGCACGTCGCCGCGCATCTGTTCGAACTGTTTGAGAATGGTGCGGGCATGCCGGTAGAGCGCCATGCCGGCTTCGGTCGGCCGCACACCGGATGGACTGCGCAACAGCAGCGGCACGCCAAGATCGTCTTCCATGCCGACAATCTGCTGACTCAGCGAGGGTTGCGACACCGACAACCGCACTGCCGCCTTGGACAGGCTGCCCGTATCGACGACCGTAGCGAAATAGCGTAGCTGGCGAATGTCCATCTGAACCCTCACGAAGCCCTGCTCTTCGGGCCGCAAGCATTCGCGCCGGCGTCCACGCCAAAGGCTATAAGCGCGGACTATAGCATCAGCGTGCATCCCGCGCGCGACTGCGTGTGAGTGTCAGGTGAAATCCGCCCGCGAGGACGGCCGCCGTTGATACATGACGATACAAAAGCCCCGTGTCGGGACCTAGCATTCGCAACCACGTCAACCGCGCTCAGCCATCGCGAGCAGTCGCTGCGCCATACGGACATTGGCGTAGTCGACCATCCTGCCGTTCACCGACACCGCGGCGAGTCCCGCGGCCTCCGCCTGCGCCATCGCGTCGAGCGTGGCCTCGGCCGCGCGGATTTCTTCATCGCTGGGTATGAATGCAGCGCGTGTCGCGGCGATCTGCTCCGGATGGATCACCTGCTTGCCGTCGAAGCCCATTGCCGCCGCCTTCAACGCGAGCGAACGCGTGAGCACCGGGTCGCGGAATGCGCCGCACGGGCCGTCGATCGCACGAAGATCGAACGCGCGCGCCGCAACGAGCATGCGCATCATCGGGTAGCCCCACAAGTCGAGCGGCGCGGTGACGTAGTTGCCGATCTCGTCGCGGCGCGTGACCGCATAGCCGGCATGCGTGCCGCCCACGTCGACGTTGCGTGCACCAATCGACGCGGAAAAATCGCCTACCCCGAAATGCAGCGCGGCGAGCCGGCCTCCGGCGGCCGCGATCATGTCCACGTTGACGATCCCGCGAGCGGTTTCGATCAATGCCTCGATCTGAAGTGGTGGATTGGCGCCGCTATGTTCGTCCAGCAACGCTTCGGTCTGTGCCAGTACGGCTGTGCATTCGACCTTGGGTACAAGAATCGCGTCGAGCCGCGCCGCGTCGCCGGCGAGCGCAACGACCTCGGATTCGAGTACGCCCGATGCGTCCACATTCACTCGCACGGCGACATGTTTTGCGCCCCAGTCCAGTTCGCCGAGCGCGCGTATTGCAGAGCGCAACGCGGCGCTTTTTTCATCGGGCGGCACTGCGTCTTCGAGATCGATGAATACCGCGTCGGCCGCACTGGCCGCTGCGGACTCCAGCATTCGCCAGCGGTGGCCGGGCACCGCCAGAACGGTGCGCATCGGCCGCACGGCCTGGGATGTCACGGGCGCATCGCTCATGATCGCGTGCCTCGCGCCGGTCCGGCGATGTGCTTTTCTTCGGCCAGTTCCGCGAGAATCCGTGCCGTATGTTCGCCGACCGCGGGCACCGGCCCCATGACCGGCTCGACGCCGGGAATCGTCACGGCCGGCAAGAACAGATCGTGCGTGCCGCTTTCCGTTTCGACGGGTCGATACCTGTTGCGCTCGACCACTTGCGGGTGATTGAGCAGTCCATCGACATCGTTCATGCGCCCATTGGCAATGGCTGCTTTATCGAGCCTTGCAATGACCTGTTCACTCGACAACGCCGCAAAGTGGCGCGTAATCAGCTTCTCGAGCGCCGCGCGGTTGGCAAGCCGCAGCGAGTTCGTCACGAAGCGCGCGTCGACGGCAACCGCGGGATCATCCAGCACGGTCCCACAAAAGCTCGTCCATTCGCGTTCGTTCTGGATTCCGAAGAATATGCTGCCGCCGTCTCCAGCCGTGAAAGGCCCGTATGGTGCGATCGTCGCATGGCGTGCACCAGTGCGCGGCAACGGCCGACCCGTGCCGCGCGCGTAATACGCGGGGTAGCTCATCCATTCCGTCATCGCATCGAAGAGCGAAACTTCGAACGCCATGCCTTTGCCGGTGCGCGCGCGCTGATGCAATCCCATCAGAATGCCGTTCAACGCGTACATACCGGTGGCGATATCGGCAATCGCAATGCCGCATTTTGCGGGCGACTCTTCGGTGCCGTTGATCGACAGAAAACCGCTCTCGCATTGCACCAGCAGATCGTAGGCCTTCTTCTTGCCGTAAGGTCCATCCGCTCCGTACCCCGAGATATCGCACGCGACCAGTTGCGGAAAACGCTCGCTCAGCGTGCGCGCATCGAGCCCCTGACGGCGCGCGGCACCGGGCGCGAGGTTCTGGATGAACACGTCCGCGCGCGCAAGCAGCGACTCCAGCGTTTCCTGCCCGGCTTCGGTCTTGATGTCGATGGCGAGACTTTCCTTCGAGCGGTTCACCCACACGAACTGGCTCGACATACCTTCCATGACCGTGTCGTAGTGGCGCGCGAAGTCGCCGGTTTCCGGACGTTCGATCTTGATGACCCGCGCGCCCCAGTCAGCCAGATGACGGCTCGCGAGCGGCGCGGCGATCGCCTGTTCGATCGAAACGACGAGAATGTCGTCGAGAGGAAGAGTCATGTTGGCGTCCCCATGTTGTAGATCGTCCGCGCATTCACCCCTACGCGGACGTTGATCCGATGCGTGAACGACAAATGTACTGAAGGATCGGAGTGAAGAGGAAATACTGTTTTTGCCTACCCGCTATAGGATCGGCTTATAGCCAGGCCACCTCGCACCGCGTCAGTAGCGTCGCTGCACGTAAGCGACTAGTGGGCTCGAACCCGAGCGTTCGAACCGAAGCGACCGAAGGCAAACATCCAAACCCAGGCGCTCGGACCTAAAGTGAGTTTTCGTCGCGACAGCGAGAAATCATTTCGTTTGATCTGCGCGGCGCGGCGGCCCTATAGTCGGAACCGACCTCCTCCGGCCATCTTGTGCAGCCACTCACCTACGCAGGTCCAGAAAAATGACGAACGAGACAAAAGTTGCCCTCATCACCGGCGCCGCGAGCGGCATTGGCGAAGCGACCGCGCAGTTGCTGGCAGGCCGCGGCTATCGTGTTGCCATCGCCGATCTGCGCGAGGAACCCGCCGCCGCCGCGGCAGAACGAATCCGCGCGAAGGGCTTGGACGCCATGCCCGTCAAGGTCGATGTCGCCGACGAAGCCAGCGTCAAGGCCATGATTGAAACCGTGGTGTCCCGATGGGGACGCGTCGATGCCCTCGTCAACAGCGCCGGCCTTGAAAGCGCCCGGCCGTTTCTCGAGATTCCGCTCGCGGAATTTCGCAAAGTGATGGACGTGAATACGATGGGCACGTGGCTGTGCTGCCAGCAGGCAATTGCGCAAATGCTGAGGCAGCAGAGCGGCTCGATCGTGAATCTGAGCTCCATTGCAGGTCAGAAAGGCGGCGGCATGCTGGGCACCGCCGCATATGCAACGTCCAAAGGCGCGGTCATCGCGCTGACCAAGTCGCTTGCGCGCGAATTCGCGCGCTCCGGCATTCGCGTGAACGCGGTCGCCCCTGCATTCACCCTGACGGATTTCGTGCGCCGCCAGCTCGACACCAAACCGCCGGGCTTCATCGATACGATTTATGCGGCCACGCCAATGGGCCGCGGCGCGCAACCCGCGGAAATTGCAGCTGTGGTGGCTTTCCTTGCATCCGAAGAAGCGTCGTTCGTCACCGGTCACGTGTATAACGCCGACGGCGGCACGGCGATCTAGGCCGGCGCGCCCTCGGCGTCGCGCAACTCGGCGCCGAGCCACTCGACGAGCGCAACTGTTTGCGGCCGCGTCTGCAGATGCGGCGCGACCCACAGCACCAGCTTGCGTGGACCCGGCACGAAACCGAACGGCGCAACGAGTGCGCCCGAGTCGAGTTCATCACGCACCAGCATGCGCGGCACGTTTGCAATGCCGAGCCCGCATTTGGCTGCCTGAATCAGCAGATAGAAATGTTCGAACGATTCGGCGATAGACGGCTTCATGGCGGACAGCTGCGCGGAATCGAACCAGTCCTGCCACGCGCCGGGTCGCGTATTGGTAGCGAGAAGACGGGCGCGGTTCAGATCGTCGGGCGCCTTGATCATCGTGGCGCGCAGGTACTCGGGCGCACAGACCGGGCCGATCCATTCGTCGATCAGCGGCTGGGGCTCGACATCTCTCGGCGCCTTGATCGTATCCAGCCGGATCGCGACACTGATGTTTTCCCGCGTGAAATCGATCTCGCCGGATCCCGTGTTCAAGCTCACTTCGAGAGACGCATGCCGGCGATGCAGTTTGCCGAGTCGCGGCAGCAGCCAGTACATCATGATCGACGCCGAACACGATAGCGTGAGCGGCCCGGGTCTCACCTGCTCCACACTCGCCTGAATCAGATTGAATGCCCGCGAAAGGCCTTCGGCGAGCCGCGCGCCTTCGGGTGTGGGTTCGGTGGAATGCGCGTTGCGCAACAGCAGCATCACGCCGAGCGTGTCTTCGAGCGAGCGGATATGACGGCTGATCGCGCCGTGTGTCACTGACAATTCTTCCGCCGCGTCGCCGAAACTGCGCAGGCGCGCCGTGGCTTCGAAAGCCCGCAATGCGTTCAGTGATGGTCGTGGCACGAGTGGTTCCTTGCCGGAAGCATTTTCCGGTGCAGTCTCTCTATTGTGAGTTTTTCGCAGTACTGCGGGAAATCATATCGTTTGATGGTTTTTCGGGTCAATCATATATTCGGTCATGCCACGCAGACGTTCGTCGCGAACGGCGTGCACCTCCCATTCGCCATGAAAAACGTAGTGCGGCGCGAATCGCCGGCCTGCGCGACTGGGCCGGAACGGCCTGCTAACCAGGCGAGATAAAGAGCAGACAACGAGCAGACAACGAGCCAGATAATGAGCCAAGTGATATCCCCTATTTCCGGTTCGCGCGCCGAGTTCACCGCGCGTTATTTCGTCGAAAGCTCGGTTCCCATCGCGAAAGCGGCTGAAGTGATTGCGGGTGAGCAGTCGAGCGGCACGTTCCTGTCACTGCCTGGCGAAACGGAAGCACTGAAACAGCGTGCACGCGCACGCGTGCTGAAAGTCGATTCGCTGCCGCCCGCTTTCGAGCCGTCGCTCGCGAGCGCCTTTGTAGAACGCAAGGAGAAGGCGAACGTGTTTTACCGCGGCGAGATCGAGATTGCCTTCCCGGTGGACAACGTCGGACCCAACCTGCCGACCCTGCTCGCGACGATCGCCGGCAATCTGTTCGAACTCGGCGAAGTAACTGGCCTGAAACTGCTCGACCTCGATCTGCCCGACACCTACGCGCGCCAGTTTCCAGGGCCGCGCTTCGGCATTGCCGGCACGCGCGAAGCGGCTGGCGTGTACGGCCGTCCCATGATCGGCACGATCATCAAACCGAGTATTGGGCTGACGCCCGAGCAGACCGCGGAGATGGTGGACGACCTGTGCGCCGCCGACATCGATTTCATCAAGGACGACGAACTGCTCGCGGACCCGACGTACGCATCATTCGACGCCCGGCTCAATGCCGTGATGCCGGTGCTCAAGCGTCACGCGGACCGGATGGGACGCATGCCGATGTATGCGATCAATATTTCCGGCAGTGTCGACGACCTGCTCAAACGCCACGACGCCGTGCTCGCCGCAGGGGGCACCTGTGTGATGGCGAGCATCAACTGGGTAGGCTTTGCCGGGCTCGAACATTTGCGCAAGCACGCGCAGTTGCCGATTCACGGGCACCGCAACGGATGGGGCGCATTCACACGCTGTCCGCAATTGGGCCTTTCGTTCACCGCGTATCAGAAGCTGTGGCGACTCGCCGGTATCGATCATGTGCACGTCAACGGCATTCGTAGCAAATTCTGGGAGCCGGACGCATCGGTGATCACCTCGGCGCGCGCCTGTCTCGCGCCGTTCGCGGGGCTTTCGCCGCTGATGCCCGTGTTCTCGTCCGGGCAATGGGCGGGACAGGCGCCGGATCTTTTCAACATGCTGAAGTCCGTCGACCTGATGCATCTCGCGGGCGGTGGCATCATTGGACATCCGCAAGGCATCGCGGCGGGCGTTGCCAGTATGCGCGAAGGCTGGGAGGCTGCGGTTGAAGGCGTGAGCCTCGAAGACTACGCGCGCACGCGCCCCGCGCTGCGTGCGGCCCTTTCACACTTCAAGGCGATCTGAGCATGCAGCAGGACAAGAGCAGGGATTTGCGCATTGCATTCTACGGCGACGATTTCACTGGCTCGACCGATGCGCTCGAAGTCCTCGCGTTTTCGGGTCTGCGTTGCGCGCTCTTTCTGAAAGCGCCCACGCGTGCGCAACTCGACGCGCTTGGCGGTTTCGACGCGATCGGCATTGCAGGCGCGAGCCGCGCGATGTCGCCCACGGAAATGGACGACGCGTTGCCTGCCGTTTTCAGCGCAATGCGCGAGCTGCGCGCGCCGCTCGTTCACTACAAGGTGTGCTCGACGTTCGACAGCGCGCCCAACATCGGCAGTATCGGCCATGTGATGGAGATTGCGCGCGCCACGTTCGGCGATGCGACGATTCCGATCGTGGCGGGCACCCCGGCGTTGCTGCGCTACTGCCTGTTCGGCAACCTGTTCGCGCGTTCGGGCACCGACGGCCAGATCTATCGGATCGACCGGCATCCAATCATGAGCGTGCATCCGGTCACGCCAATGGACGAGGCGGACCTGATCCGCCATTTCAACCGGCAGACTGAATTGCGGATCGCAAGCTTCAACCTCACGCAGTTCGAAGGCGGCAGGCCCGCAGTGGATCGTGCGCTCGACGCCGCGCTCGCAGACAAACCCGCGGGCCTCCTGTTCGATACGGCGCATAGCGGGCATCTCACGGAAGTGGGCCGCCTGCTTGAAACCATGTCAGCGCGCGCGCCGGTGACGTTCACGGTGGGCTCCTCGGGTGTTGAATACGCGCTGACCCAATGGTGGGCTGAAACCGGACGACTGCCGGCGGTGACGCGCTCATACGACGAATGCGCACCCGCCACACCCATTCTTGCCGTGTCGGGAAGCGCATCGCCGCTGAGCGCCGTGCAGATCGACACGGCCATTGCTGCAGGTTTCACCGATCTCGCCGTCGACGCGTGCGAACTTGTCCACAACACACGGTGGCACGACGCGTTGCAGCGTCTCGTGGATCGCGCGAGCATTGCGCTGCGCTCGGGCCAGAGCGTCGTCATGCACACCGCGCGCGGACCACAGGACCCACGTGTGGCTGCAATGATCGATTCGCTGACGAAAACCGGTTTGAGCCGCGATGAAGCGAAGCATCAGGGCGGCCGTCTGCTTGGGCAACGCCTCGGTGCGATCGTCGAAGCCATTTTGCAGGCGGTGCCGCTGCGTCGCCTGATTCTGTCGGGCGGCGACACGTCGAGCATGGTTACGCAGGTGCTCGGCCCCGACGCGCTGGAAATCGACGCGCGGCTCACGCCAGGCGCACCGCTGTGCCGGGTGATTTCAGCCAGGCCGCATCTGCGCGATCTGGAGATCGCCCTCAAGGGTGGGCAAATGGGTGGCGCGGATTACTTCGTTGTGGCGCAGGTGGGGCGCAGCGCCGGTTAGTGCGGCCGTTAGTGAGGCCGTTAGTAAGAAGGCCGTTAGTCCGGCGCTTGGTACTGCGGTTGGTACTGCGGTTGGTACGGCGCAAAGCGCGGCGGCAAGCCATCCGGCTTGCCGTTTTTCATTTCCATCCATACGGCTTCGATTCAGGATCAACCACGCGCGAGAAAGCCCGTTGAAATCCAAGGCACCGCGGCGACCACCACGATCCCGATAAACAGCGCGACCATGTAGCCGATGATCGGGCGGATGCCTTCGTCCGGATGAATTTTGCTGACCGCGCAAGCACCGTAGTAACCCACGCCGAACGGTGGTGAGAACAGGCCGAGTCCCATCGAGAGAATCACGACCATCGCGTACTGCACCTCGTTGATGCCGACTTCGCGCGCGATCGGAAAGAGCAGCGGGCCAAACAGCACGATCGCCGGAATGCCTTCGAGCACGCTGCCAAGCAGCACGAACATCAGTACGGAGACGGCCATGAACGCCACCGCGCCGCCTGGCAGATGTTCCATGAACGCCGCGAGACTGTGCGAAAAGCCGGACTGCGTCAGCGCCCACGCCATCGCCGTTGCAGTGCCGATGATGATGAGGATCGCCCCGGACAGTGCCGCGGTTTCCATGAGCATCGGCGCGATGCGCCTGAGATCGAAGCGCCGGTAAATCAGCAGGCCGGCGAGCGTCGCATACACGATTCCGACGGTCGACACTTCGGTAGCCGTCGCAATACCCTCCACTACCGCAATGCGAATGACGGCGGGCAGCGCGAGCGCCGGAATGGCCACCAGCAGCGTCGTGCCGATTTCTCGCAGCGAGGCGCGTTTGGCCGACGCCGGGCGCGTCTTGCGCGAGCGCCACCACACCAGTGCGCATAGCGCGAGCGCAAGCACGAAACCCGGCAACAGGCCGCCCGTGAAGAGCGCGGAAATGGACACGCCCGTCACCGAGCCGATCGTTATCAGCACGATGCTGGGCGGCACCGTTTCGGTCTGCGCACCCGTGGCGGACAGCAGCGCCACCAGTTCGCCGGGCCGCTCGCCGCGCTTTTTCATTTCAGGGAACAGGATCGGTGCGACCGCGGCCATGTCCGCGGCTTTGGAACCGGAAATCCCGGAGATCAGATACATCGCGCCCACCAGCACGTACGACAAACCGCCGCGCACATGTCCGAGCAGCGACGCGAGGAAATTGATCATTGCGCGCGCCATGCCGGTCATTTCGATCAGCAAGCCGAGAAACACGAACATGGGCACGGCGAGCAGCAACAGCTGCGACATGCCCTCGTCCATGCGGCTCACGACGATTTCGAGCGGCATCGACGTGCTTAGCGTGAGATACGAGAACACCGCAAGGCCGAACGAGAACGCGATCGGCATGCCGCTGAGCACGGTAAAGCCGACCACGCCGACGAAAAAGATCAGCAGGTTCAGGTTGCCGAGCGACTGCAGCAACGGACCCGCCGTGTCGAGGCCGGCGACCACGAGCGCGGACAGCACGACGCCGACAAGCGCCGGCTTCCAGCCGAGCGCGAGCAATTTGACGACACACATCAGCAGCATCACGACGGTGCCGTACAGCATCGCGGCGACGCGCCAGCCGTCGTTGAATTCGAGCGCGGGTGTGACGATCATCCACTGTTGCTGGATATACGCGTAGGCGGGCGCGGCGATCAGGCCAAGAAACATCATGCTGGCCACGAGCGCGACGACGTCCCAGGTGTTGGCCCATTTCGCGCCCGAGCGGTTGACGATCGCCGTCATCCGCATGTGCGCGCCGCGATGCAGCGCAGTGGCCGCGCCCGTCATGGCAAGCCAGAGAAAGAGAATACCGGCCAGCTCGTCGCCCCAGACGAGCGGCCGATGAAAACCATACCGCGCACAGACGCCCGCAAAGAGCAGCACGATTTCCGCCAGCACCAGCAAGGCCGCCGGCACCGCGACGATCAACCCGAGCACGCGGTCGGCCACCGCCAGCCAGTGCGGCGCCGAGGGTAGCGGTTTCGACGCGGCGTCGTTCTCGGTTGCCTGTGCGAAAGACTGAGCGAGGTGAGTTCTCATGCCAGTTTCCCGGTTACCTTTTCCAAGAGCGCCCATTCGTCTTCGCCGAAGAACTGCTTCTGCTCGGCATAGAAGCCGCTTTTTCGCAACATGTCGCGAAATGCGTCCATATCGGGCTGGTTGAACGCGAGCCCCTTGCCCTCCAGGGTTTTCTGCAGCGACGAGTTCAGCTGTGCCACGTCCTTACGCTGTTGCAGCGCGGACGCGTTGAGGTTCTTCGATATGCTGTCGCGCACCGTTGCCGGCAGCTTTTCCCATGCGGTGCGATTGCCGAGAAACCAGAAACCGTCCCACATGTGGCTTGTCATCGAACAGTACTTCTGCACTTCATAAAGCTTGGCCGTCTCGACCACGGCCAGTGCGTTTTCCTGACCTTCAACGACTTTCGTCTGCAACGCGGAATACACCTCGTTGAAGCTGATCGAAGTCGGTGCCGCAGATAGCGCACGGAACAGCGAAATCCACAGACGCCCGGGCGGCACGCGAATCTTCATGCCCTGCAAGTCGCCGGGTGACCTGATCGGCTTGCCGCTGCTCGTGATCTGACGAAAGCCGTTGTCCCACACCTTGTCCTGTACGACCAGACCTGCATTGGTAATGAGCCCGCGCAGGTGCGCACCGAGTTCGCCGTCGAGCGCGCCAAACACCTGGTCATAGTTCTTAAACGCGAAGCCCACGCCCGAGATCGCCGCCTTCGGCACGAGCGACGACAACGCGTTCGCCCCTGACAGCGTAAAGAACTCGAGCGCGCCGGCCCGCAATTGCGCAAACATGTCCGGATCGCCGCCCAACTGATTGTTCGGGAACACGCGGATTTCCATGCGGCCGTCGGTCTCTTTCTTGATCGCATTCGCCGCCTCCTGAATGCGCACATTCAACGGATGCGATGCCGGCAGGTCCGTGCCGACCTTGTAGGAAAACTCAGCGGCTTGCGCCCGTCTGATCCAGGGCGCACCGGCGAGGCCCGATGCAGCGGCAGCGGCAACCGAACCCGCGCCGGCAACGAGGAAGCTGCGACGATTGAAAGCCATTGTTGTCTCCTTTATAGGTTGCCGATGGGTCGGCATGTTGTCCGCGTTGCGATAAAAGCCTGCCCTGCTCGCCCGCCTTCCTGCTTTTCGTGTCTACCGAGCCTCTCGTGCTTCTCGTACTTGTTGTACTTGTCGTGTCTCGGATGCGTCCGGCGGGTCCGGTGCGTCTGCTGCCCGTCCTGTTCACCTGCCGGCTGCGTCGTGCTTCCATGATTGCTGCGAAACCCGGGTCCGATGCGATCCACGCTATCGCCGTGTCGTGACACGCTCATTCAACCATGATCACCGGCTTGATTTCCTCGAAGTTCTTCATGCGCGTAAGTGCGAGATTCACGTCGTCGAGCTTGTAGCGGCCGGTAATCATCTGGTGAAACGGAAAGTCATGCTGATGCGCTTCGAGAAACTGCAACGCGAGTGAATAGCTGCGCGCATCCCCGGAAAACGAGCCGATCACCTGCAGGTTCTTCTTGACGATCATCGACGGTTGCATCGTGGTCGTGGCCTCGCCCAATTGCCCCACCACCAGATAGCGGCCACCTTTGCGCGCGAGCGCGAGTCCTTCGGCAAACGCAGCAGGCACGCCCGTGAATTCCATCACGATGTCCGCGCCGCGACCGCTGGTTTGCGCAAGCACGCTGTTCAACCGCTCCTCGGGCGTCGTGCCTTCCACCGGGATACAGACGTCCGCGCCGAAGAGCCTTGCCATCTCAAGACGCGGCGCAGGCGAGCCGACCACGATGATCTTCTTCGCGCCACGCACCCGCGCATTGGCGGTGGCCAGCAGGCCGAGCGGTCCCGCGCCCTGAATCAGCACCGTGTCCGTCGGTTCGATCTCGCCGAGTTGCGAATATGCGTTCATCACCGAGCGCAACGCGCAGCTCGACAGGCTCGCCAGCTCATTGGGCACCGAGTCCGGCACGCGCAGCCGTCCCGCTTGTGGCAGCACATAGCCATATTCGGAGAAGCCACCGAGCAGATAAGGCGCCTGTTCGATGTTCTCGTACATGTACGCGCGACGGTTCGTGCACAATGTTGGCTTGCGCGCAGTCGTGCAGAAATAGCAGCCGCCGCAGGAGGTATGCGTGTACACGATGCGGTCGCCGACCTTCAGCGGCGTGCCGACGGAATCGGTGGCGACGCCCACGCCCGCACGGATCACACGTCCCACCATCTCGTGGCCGATAATCACCGGCAGGTTCACTTTCAACGACAACGAGCCTTGCCACAAATGGACATCCGTGCCGCAGATCGAACACATCTCGATCTTCACGAGCGCGGCGCCCGCTTCGGTCTCCGGCGGCACCGGGACTTCTTCGATCCGCAGCGGCGACTTGAATTCGCGCAGCACGGCAGCGCGGGAAAACTCTGGAACGGCAGTCATCCGGTTTGGTCTCCTGGTTCTGATCTTTTCGCGAGTGAAGCGTAGATACGGGTGAGGCAGCCGCGAATGCCGTCGCTGTAGCCGGCGCGGTCGCGACAATCGCGACAATCGCGGCAATCGCGGCAATCGCGGCGAAGGCCCGAATCGGCGTTAGCCGTGGCGCAACACGATCGTCTTTGCCACCGTGTACTCCTTGAGCGCTTCGAGCCCTTTCTCGCGCCCGTGGCCGCTGCGCTTCACGCCGCCGAACGGCAGTTCGATGCCGCCGCCCGCACCGTAGTTGTTGATGAAGACCTGCCCTACGCGCAGCTTTTTGGCGACGCGCATCTGGCGTGCTCCGTTCTCCGTCCACAGGCCCGCGACAAGGCCGTAAGGCGTGCCGTTGGCGATACGGATCGCGTCGGCTTCGTCGTCGAATGGAATCGCGGCGAGCACCGGGCCGAACACTTCGTCCTGCGCCAGTTCGTGATCGGACGGTACAGGGCCGAATAACGTTGGCTTCACGTAATAGCCGGATTGCGCGGCGCTCGCATCGAGCTTGCCTTGCGCCAGCACGCCGATCCCGGCTTCGCCCGCGCGGTCGAGAAAGCCCTGCACCTTGCCTGCCTGAGTGCTGTTGATCACGGGCCCGCATTCGAGGTCCGCCGCCGGCGCGCCCACGCGAATCGCGGCCATGCGCTCTACCAGCATCTTCACGAAGCGGTCGTACGCCGAGCGCTGAATCAGCACACGGCTGCCGGCCGAACACGTTTGCCCCGCGTTCTGTACGATCACGCCGACGATGGTTTGCGCGGCGCGCTCGAAGTCGGCGTCGTCGAAAACGATCTGCGGCGACTTGCCACCCAGTTCCAGCACGCACGGCACGTGGTTTTTCGCGGCCTCCGTCTGGATCAGCGTGCCAACCTCGGGCGAACCGGTGAAGGACAGAAAGTCGACATCGGGATGCCGGGACAGCGCAGCGCCCGCCTCTTCGCCCAGACCCGTGACGAGGTTCAGCACGCCGGCCGGCAAGCCCGCCTCTGCGGCGAGCGCGGTCAGGCGGATGCAGCTCATGCTTGCATCTTCCGCCGGCTTCAGGACCGCGACGTTGCCCGTGGCGAGCGCGGGTCCGAGCGTGCGGCCGAACATCGACGCCGGATAATTCCACGGAATGATCAGCCCGACCACACCGCGCGCTTCCCGCTGCACGGTGACCTGATAGCCGTCGAGAAACGGCAGTACGTCGCCGAGGACCTTGTCGGCCGCGCCGGCGTAGAACTCGAAGTAGCGCGCGGTGGCCTTGATATCGGTTCGCGCCTGAGTGATGGGCTTGCCCGTATCGCGCGCTTCGAGTTGCGCGAGTTCTTCACTGTTGGCGAGAATCAGGTCCGACAGCCTCGTCAGAATGCGCCCGCGTTCAAAGCCGGCCATGGTGCCCCACGCACCGTCGAGCGCGCGCCGCGCGGCGGCCACCGCGTGATCGATTTCGTGCTGGCCACCGCGCGAGATCGCGGCGAATACCTCACCGTCTGCAGGCGAGCGAACGTCGATCACCTGCGCCGATTCGGCGCCCATCCATTCGCCTGCGATGAAGATTGTCTGTGCCTGCGCGGACATGCTGTGTCTCCTGATCCATGTAAAACGGGTTATGTTTCGCCGGCGTCGTGTTTCAGCGTGATTGCCCACGCACGACGCTCCTCTCCTTCTGTGAAAAAAAGTATAAGGAGTTCGACATAACCGCTACAAATACGAATTCACAATAGAGGATATAAAACCGGCCTATATCCGTATAACTACCGCTCGCCTGTTGCTCGCCTGTTTTGAATGGTTGCGGGCGCAACATGTCGAGTCGCGCGGACCAGCCAGTACGGCAGCGTCACACGGCGCCCGCGCCCCACGACAGGAAGCCGCCGTCCACGGGCAGCACGACGCCGGTGACATAGCCGGCGTCGTCGGACGCGAGGTAGCACACCGCAGCAGCGATTTCGGACGTGGTGCCATAGCGCTTCATCGGGATCGCACGGGAATATTCTTCGCGGAACTGGGCGGAATGAAGGACTTGGGTCATGGGTGTATCGACCGGTCCGGGCGACACCGCATTGGCCGTGATGCCGTACTCGCACAATTCGACCGCCATCTGCCTCGTGAGCGCGATCACGGCGCCCTTGGACGTCCCATACGCGGTTCGCCCCGTTCCTACCGCACGCATGCCGGCCACGGACGCAATGTTGACGATGCGTCCCCAACCGTTGGGCTTCATCATCCGGGCGGCATGCTGCGCGCACAGCAGCGTGCCGGTCACGTTGACCTGCATGGTCTTGAGAAATACATCGAGCGGATAGTCGATGAATGGCAGGATCGTCGCAATGCCCGCGCAGTTGACGAGCACGTCGCACCGGCCAGCGTCACGTTCTATGACGGCGAAGCCTTCGGCGATCGACGCGGCATCGCCCACATCCATTGCCACCGCGGACGCGGAAAGGCCTTGCTCCTGCAACTTGCCGGCCGTCTCCTCTGCCGCACCGCGATTGATGTCGGAGAGCACCGCGTGATAGCCGCTGCGCGCGAGCCGCTCTGCCACATCCGCTCCAATGCCCATTGCGCCGCCCGTGATGACCGCGACTTTGCCCCGCCCACTCCCGCTGTTCTGTTCCACTTCGTCTCCTTCATCGCGCGTTTCTGATGGACGAATTATCGGAGGCGGACGAAGGCGACTCAATGGATATTAAGGCTCGCTAGTGTGAGGAAAAGTCACCGCTATGGACGGCGACAAATGACCTCCGTGATCGAGAATGAGTGGGCGCGGCCTTATAGACCTTAGGCAGCTCCGTCAATCCACTTTCATCCGTGTCATACGTGCAGGTGGTCGTGCTGATCTTCGGCGCTGCCGTGGTGGTGCCGCAGGCGCTCGAGCGACACCGGAATCATGTGCAGCCGCGCGAAGCGCACGCCGCGCTGGCTCGACACGCTGTCCGCGAAAGCCGCGACTTCCTGCGAGCGACCGCGCAGTACCGACGATTCCAGCAGGCTGTCGTGGTCCAGATGCACGCGCATGTTCGCCACCGACATGTCGTGACGGTCGTGATGCGCCTGCGTGATGCGCCGCGCAAGATCGCGCGTGGCGTGATCGTACACATAGGTCAGCGTTGCCACGCAGAGGTCGCCCGGGTGGGTGGCGGGCGCCCGGGTCTGGCTCTCTCTCACCAGATCCCGGAGCGCTTCCGAGCGGCTCGTATAACCGCGCTGCTCGACCATGCTATCCACGGTGGCAAGCAGGTCGTCGTCGATCGTGATGGTGATGCGCTGCATGGCGTCCTCGCGAGTGGCGGGTAAAGGGGTAATGGGGGTAATGGGGGTAATGCGATAATTCTAGTGTGAGGTTTTTTTGAAAAGGTATTATCTTTCACCAGAACAAAGTCGGGTATTGCGCGCTGTCGCGACGCCTCATCATTTTTCAGGGATCTCAATGGCCGATCTGATCAAGGCACTGTCCGGCAACGAACATGGCCGTCTTCGCCAGAAAATTGGCGGCCTTTACCTGTTTTTGATCGCGTTCAACATCATCGCCTGGGTCTGGGCATTCGTCGCTTTTCACCGGTATCCGCTGCTGATGGGCACGTGCCTGCTCGCGTACTCGTTCGGACTGCGGCATGCGGTCGACGCGGACCACATCGCGGCGATCGACAACGTGACGCGCAAGCTGATGCAAGGCGGCAAGCGGCCCGTCACGATCGGCCTCGCTTTTTCGCTCGGCCACTCCACCATTGTCGTACTCGCGTCGGCCGGCATCGCGGCCACCGCGATGGCGCTGCAAAGCCGGATGGCGGCTTTCAAGGATATCGGCGGATTGATCGGCACGATCGTCTCCACGCTTTTTCTGTTTGCGATCGCGTTGATGAATCTGTGGATTCTTGGCTCAGTGATTCGCGCGTTCCGCAGGGTTCGACGCGGCGAACCGTACGTCGACGAGGATTTCGACATGCTGCTCGCCGACCGTGGCTTCCTTGCACGGATTTTCCGGCCGCTGTTCGGGCTCGTCACGAAGAGCTGGCACATGTACTTTCTCGGCTTCCTGTTCGGGCTGGGATTCGATACCGCGACCGAGGTCGGCCTGCTCGGCCTCTCCGCAGCGGGGGCGACACAAGGGATGCCGATCTGGTCGATCCTCGTGTTCCCCGTGCTTTTCACCGCGGGCATGACGCTGATCGATACGACAGACAGTGTCCTGATGCTGGGCGCCTATGGCTGGGCGTTCGTCAAGCCGATTCGCAAGCTCTACTACAACATCACGATCACTACGATCTCCGCGCTGGTTGCACTGCTGGTAGGCAGCGTGGAAGGACTCGGCCTCGCTGCCGACAGGTTGCAGCTCACCGGCAGTTTCTGGAACCTGATTGGCAGCCTGAACGACCATTTCGGCATGATCGGCTACGTGATCATCGGCGTATTTATCGTGAGTTGGCTGGTCTCGGCGGCGTTCTACAAGTGGAAGCGTTTCGACGAACTGGACGCACGTTCGAGCGAGGCCTGAACCGACGCCTTCCGAGCGCTTATCTACGCATTCCTTAGCATCCGGATGTTGCATCGCAATGCGGGCCGCGTTCCTGCCTCGTTCCTGGTATGTGACACTCGCGTTCAAAGTTTGCATCGCTGATAGACGGGGTCTACGCTCTTTGTATGAGTCGAGGGTCGAATTTCCTCGATAAAACCGATGCCCAGGCGCTTCGGAAGGAGACACGATCATGCGCCCGCTATCCGCGCTCAGCAGCTTTCCTGCTTTTGCAATCGCCCTCTTGTGCCTGTTTCTCGCCAGTTGTGGAGGCAGCGTCGACAGTCCGGGCGCAATCTCCTCTGGCAACCCCGATCCCGGCATCGCGCTCGTTCAGGCCCGTTTCAGGACGCCGCCAATGGGCTGGAACTCGTGGAATACCTTTGGCTGCAACAATAGCGAGGCGACGATCAAGTCGGTGGCGGACGCAATCGCGTCGAACGGCATGGCGGCAGCCGGCTACCAGTATGTGACCGTCGACGACTGCTGGGTCGGCGGCCGCAATCCAACCACGGGTCAGCTCTATTCGAACGCCACCACGTTCCCCGATGGCATTCAGGCACTCGCGGCTTACGTGCATGCCAAGGGCCTGAAATTCGGTCTTTATACGTCGGCCGGTACGAACACGTGCGCCGGACTTTCGCACGGCGCACGGCCCCCCTCCTATCCGCCGGGCGTGGGGGCCGGCAGCCTCGGTCATGAAAGTGTGGATGCACAGACGTTTGCCAACTGGGGCGTCGATTACATCAAGTTCGACTACTGCGGCGGCAGTCTCACTGCATTTCCGGCCATGCGCGCCGGCATTGCCGCAACAGGGCGCACGATGTACCTGAGCATCAACCCGTACAGCGCGAACGCAACGCTGCCGACCAACTTCGCCTCCGACGGAACGCTGTACGTGCCGGCCTACGCCGACATGTCCCGCATCTCGCAGGACATTACCGCAAAGTTCACGTCAGTGACGTCGATCATCGACATCAGTGCAGCAGACGCCGCGTGGGCGGTGCCGGGCTATTTCAACGACATGGACATGCTCGAAGTCGGCAATGGCATGACCGCCGATCAGGACACCGCTCACTTTGTGATGTGGGCCATGATGTCGAGCGGACTGAATGCCGGTAATGACGTGCGCACGCAAAGCGCTGCCACGCAAGCGTTGCTGACCAACGCGTCGATCATTGCCGTGAATCAGGACGCGCTCGCACTGCAAGCCGTGCTCGACACGGCGGACAGTTCCGGCTCGCTGCAGGTATGGACCAAGCCATTGTCCGCAACCGGTACGCGCGCAGTGGCATTACTCAACCGCGGCGCGACGGCCGCGCCCATTACGGTCAAGCTGGCGAATCTCGGACTGACCGGTGCAGTGCAGGCCACCAACCTCGTGACCGGTGCGAGCCTCGGCAGCGTATCGCAGAGCCTCACGCAAACCGTGCCGGCTACCGGCGCGGTTCTGGTCAAGCTCACGGGCACCGACCCGGTTGCTACGACGGGTTCGCTGGCGCCACAGACGCCGGTCTGGTCTGCGGTGCAGTCAGGCAGTGTCGCGGTGAAAGTCGGTCCCGAGGGCGCGGCGTTGCCGGTCGGCACATCGGCAACCGGGGCCGTGGTCGTCCATGGAACCAGCTATGTGGACGGTATGACAGTGAACGCGCCCGCGCAGATCGTGTATCGGCTCAATGGACACTGCACGACGTTCCAGAGCGATATCGGACTGGACGCGGCCGCGCAAGGCGCGGGGTCGGTGGACTACCAGGTGTGGGCCGACAATGTCGAACTGTACGACAGCGGCTTCGTCACGAATTCGACGCCGGTCAAGACGGTGCGCGTCAGTGTGGCGGGACGCAACACGCTGCGCCTCGTCGTCACCGACGGCCATGACGGCGTAACGGGAGATATCGCGGATTGGGCGAACCCATCGCTCGTCTGTTCGTGAGCGTCCGTGCTATGCCGGACGCTCGTAGCAGCCTGGACGCACGGCAGTGCAGGTCTTAGCGCTGCACGCCCCAGCGACGCACGGTCATGCGCTCCAGCGTGTCGAACACGAGATGCTCGACCAGCAGTCCTATCACGATCACCGCGGCAAGACCCGCAAAAACGCGATCCGTATATAGCTCGTTGCGATTCTGGAAAATGTACCAGCCGAGCCCGCCGCTGCCCGAACTCGCGCCAAACACGAGTTCCGCGGCGATCAGCGTGCGCCATGCGAACGCCCAGCCCACCCGCAAGCCGGCGAGAATAGCCGGCAACGCGGCAGGCACCAGAATCAGCAGCACGTGGCGCAGGCCGGTGAGCCCGTAGTTTCGCCCTGTCATGCGCAGCGTCTCGGGCACCGACTGGAAGCCCGAGTAAGTATTCAGCGCGAGCGGCCATAGCACCGAATGCACCAGCACGAACAGCAGGCTGCCTGTGCCCAGACCGAACCAGAGCAATGCGATCGGCAGCAACGCGATGGACGGCAACGGGTTGAACATCGCCGTGAGCATCGAGAGCACGTCGCGGCCCACGCGTGTGGATACCGCCAGCGACGTAAGCAGAAAAGCGAGCGCGGCGCCAAGCAGATAGCCGCGCAGCAGCACTGACATCGACACGGCCGTTTTCTGCAGCAGCTCGCCCGACCAGACGCCCTGGACGAAAGCGCTGAGCGTGGCGCCGAACGTCGGCAACAGCAGATCGTTATTGATTGCGCGCGCGGCGATTTCCCATAGCCCGACAAGCACGAGCGCGATCAGCGTTTTACGCAAACCGCTCTGCGCGAAGACTCGCTTGCCGAGCGGCAACGGCGCTTCGACGGCGATTTCGCGAAGCGGCTCCAGAGTCCGTTCGTATTCCTCTCGAACCGGCGGCGACAATGTGGCGGGAGAACTCATTGCACGGCCTCCGTCTGCTCGAACAACAGATGATGAATCCGGGCGACCGTATGCTGGAAGTCACTGCGCCCAAAGCTGTCCTGCGAATACTGATGGCTGTTGAGTTCCGCACGCACGCGTCCGGGATGGGGCGAGAGCAGCAGAATCCGGTTGCCGATCACGAGCGCTTCCTCGATCGAATGGGTGACGAACAGCAGCGTGAAATTGACTTCTTCCCACAGGCGCAGCAGTTCTTCCTGCATCTTGCGACGCGTGAGTGCGTCGAGCGCAGCGAATGGCTCGTCCATCAGCAGCACGCGCGGCTGCATGGCGAGCGCGCGCGCGATCGCCACGCGCTGTTTCATCCCACCGGATAACGTATGCGGATAAGCGTCGGCGAATGACGCGAGCCCCACCTTCTCCAGATAGTGCAACGCACGCTCTCTGGCTTGCGCACGCGACAGTTTTTTCGCCACCCGCAGCGGGAACGCCACGTTTTGCAGCACGGTTTTCCACGGCGGCAACTGGTCGAACTCCTGAAACACGACGATGCGATCGGCACCAGGTCCCTTGATCGTCTGGCCGTCGAGCGTCATGCGGCCGGACGTGGGCGGGATAAAGCCCGCCACGGCCTTGAGCAACGTGGATTTGCCGCAGCCCGACGGACCCAGTAAGACAAAACGGTCGCCACCGTAGACGTCGAAACTGACGTCGTGGGTCGCGCGAACGACCCGCTCGCGCGTGCGATATTCGAGATTGACGTTCTCGACCGCAAGCAGCTTCTCACTGGTCGCCACGGCCTGATTGACGCGGCTCGGAAAAAGCACGGTAGGATTCGCCACCATCAGATCGCTCCTGTATATCGGCACGTAGGGGCCGGCGGGTGGGCAGGAAGGTTCGGGTACGCGTTCATGGCTAGCTGCCCGCCGCGGTTGCCGGGTCGTCGAAGAAATAGTCTTTCCACGACTTCGGTTCGTTTTTGATCGCGCCGACGCGATGCATGAATTGCGCAAGCCCGAGTGTGTTCTGCGGCGCAACCTTGAACTGCACCTGCGGATCCTTGATCACCTTCAGCAGCAGATTACGGTCGATCTTCGACTGATTGGTGCGGATATAAATGTCGGCGGCAGCGTCGGGATTCGTCGAGATGAAACGGGCCGCGTCGGCGAGCGCATCGACGAACGCGCGATAGGTCTTCGGGTTGCTGTTGCGGAATTTTTCCGTGGCATACAGCACGGTCGCGGAACTCGGGCCGCCCAGCACGTCGTAGGAGTTCAGCACGATATGCGCCTTCGGGTTGCCGGCCAGTTCCTGCTCCTGGAACGGCGGATTGCCGAAATGCCCGGTGATTTCCGTGCCGCCCGCGATGATCGCCGCGGCGGCGTCCGGATGAGGCAACGCCTGGGTGTATCTGTCGAGACGGTTGTAATCCTTGTCGCCCCAGCGTTTGGCCGCCGCATATTGCAGAACGCGGGACTGCACCGACACGCTCACAGCCGGCACCGCGATACGGTCTTTGTCCGTGAAGTCGGCGATCGTCTTCACGTTCGGGTTGTTGCTGACGAGGTAGTACGGCAGATTGCCGAGCGACGCGACGCCCTTTACATTCTGCCTGCCGTAGGTGCGGTCCCAGATCGTCAGCAAAGGCCCCACGCCGGCGCCTGCGATATCCACCGCGCCCGAAAGCAGCGCGTCGTTGACCGCTGCGCCGCCGGACAGTTTGACCCAGTCGACCTTGATGTCCAGACCCTGCTTGCGCCCTTCCTTCTCGACGAACTGCTGATCACGCGCCACGTTCAGCAGCAGATAGACCACGCCGAACTGCTCGGCGATCCTTATCTGTCCTTCAGCCCGCGCGGGCAGCGCCGCGCCCACGCCTGCCAGCCCCAGTGAGATGGTGAGCAGCGAGGCAGTCGCGCGGCAAGCAAAAGTCGACCGCGCGGCGGTTGGACGGAACCTGGTGATCATTCGGACTCCAGAGGGTGTTAAATGAGCGTGATATCGGCGTAAAGCAAGCGTGGCGCAAAGACGGACTACGCGGCCATCAAAAAGGCACATCGCCCTCGATAGTGGTGCGATAGAGTTTGCGGCGCAGATGGTCCGGCGTGCCGGCGGCCAGATGCATCAGCGAACGGTTGTCCCAGAACACCATGTCGTGTTCGGCCCATTGATGCCGGTACAGGTGTTCCGGCCGCACGCTGTGTGCGAAGAGTTCTTCGAGCAGCTGCCTGCTCTCGTCTTCAGGTACACCGATGATGCGCGTCGTGAAATGCTCGCTCACGAAGAGCGCCTTGCGCCCGGTTTCCGGATGCTCGCGCACCACGGGGTGCACCACCGGTTTCACCTGCGCGATCTGCCCGGCGGACAGATTCGGCCGCCACGGGCTGCGCTTTTGCAATTCCGCGTACTTCGCAAGGTAGGTATGCTCGGCCGAGCGTCCTTCTACGGCCGTACGCAAATGCGTGGGCAGCGTGTCCCACGCGAGATGCATGTTCGCAAACAGCGTGTCGCCACCTTCCGCCGGCAATTCCTGCGCATGCAGCAGCGATCCCAGGCTCGGTTTCTCCTTGTACGACAGATCCGAATGCCAGAAGTGACCCGCGTCGCCGAGCCCGATCGGCTGCCCGTTTTCGACGACATTCGACACCACCAGCACCTCCGGAAAACCGGGCAGCTGGAATTGATGCAACACGTGAATCTGCAAGGGGCCGAAGCGTCGGCTGAACGCAATCTGCTGATCCGGCGTGATGCGCTGCTCGCGAAACACGAGCACGTGGTGATCCAGATGCGCGCGGTGAATGCGGGCGAAATCGTGCTGGCTGAGCGGCCGGCCAAGGTCGAGTCCGATCACTTCGGCGCCGAGCGGGCCATCGAATGCACGAATCACGATCGGCTGATCGGGAACGGAATGGCCGGCGTCGCCGGCGTTAGTTGCGAGGGCAATCGTCACAGGAAACTCGTCGTCGAATGGTCGGAAAGCGTCCGAAGGCACCAGAGGTAGCCAGAAGGCGCAGACAGACGAATCTACCGGGCGACGCGCGCGCCGACAACGAAGCAAATGCGATACGGTTATCTGCTGGAGTGATAAACCCGATGTTTAAACGCGCGGCACGATGGGCGCCACGCAAAACCTTGCTCGCAGCGCGGTTTTGCACGACGCCATGCGGCCCGATCAAAGCTGCCCGGGACGCGGATCGGGCACGAATCCCGCGCGGTTGGGCATGACTATGCGCGGCAACGACGCGGCATCGAGCCGCGTGTCGGCGGGCACGATTCCGTTCTGATTGAGCAGGAATGCGCTTACCGCATACACCTCGTCGGCGGAAAGCGACTCGGGCGCGTTGTACGGCATGGCGCGGCGGATATAGTCGAACAGCGTCGTTGCATACGGCCAGTAGCTGCCGACCGTGCGCATGGGCTTCGTGCTCGCGAGCGTCCCCTGCCCGCCCACCAGCGCATCGCCCAGGCCGCCTTGCCCGTGGGCACCGTGACATGCCGCGCATTTCGTCGCGAACACGTGCGCGCCGGTGGCCACGTCCCCGCTGCCGGCAGGCAGTCCCCGCCCGTCCGGCGCCACGTCGATATTCCACGCGGCGACATCCGCTGCGGTGAGCGGCGTACCGATATCGTGCGGTGCTTCCCGCTGTAGCGGACCGTCGCGGGCTTGCGGCGCAACGGACGAACACGACGCGAACACCAACAGCAGACACACTGCGGACAGTGCAACACGTCCACGTGGAGGCTTGTAGCGCGCCTCACGCATTGCGCACCTCACCGTTCACTTCCACGCGCCATTGCTGGATCGCGTTGTAGTGATACTGCGAATTCACACCGCGCGCCGCGACGAGTTCGGCGCGGGTAGGTTGCACGTAGCCGGTCGAATCGGTTGCGCGCGAGAGGATGGCCGCTGCGCCGCCATCCCAGCGCCAGTCCGCTTCGAAGCGCGTGAGCGCGCGATCGTTCACCGCCCCGACGAGCCGCGCAACGCGCCACGTGTGGCCGCCATCTGTCGATACTTCCACTTTGCGCACGGTCCCGCGTCCCGACCACGCGAGACCGGTGATCGGGTAATAGCCGTGCGTGCTGAGCCGCTGTCCCGGCGACGGCCGCGTGATCACCGACTTCGCGTCCATCTCGAACGCGAACTGACGTGCAGTGCCGTTCGCCAGCAGGCTCGTGTATTTCGATGTCTCTTCGCGTGTCTGCAACGGCGCGTCCACCACCTTCAGGCGCCGCAACCACTTCACGTTCGTGTTGCCCTCGAAGCCCGGCACGATCAGCCGCAACGGATAGCCGTTTTCCGGCCGCAGTCGCTCGCCGTTTTGCGCATAGACGACGAGCGCGCGGTCGAGAATACGGTCGATCGGCAGGCTGCGCGTCATCGCGGCGGCGTCCGCGCCCTCGGCGAGCAGCCAGCCGCCCGTCGGCGTCGTGCCGCCCACCTCTTCGAACAACGTCGACAGACGTACGCCCGTCCATTCGCAACAGGACAGCAGTCCATGCGTGAGTTGCACCGGCTGGCCGCTCGGACCGTTCCATTCGCTGCCGGTATTGCCCGAACATTCGAGAAAATGGATTCGCGACTCGGACGGCAGCCGCAGCAGATCATCCATCGTGAACAGTTTCGGTGTGCGCACGAGGCCGTGGATCGCAAGGCGATGCTGATCCGGGTCGATGTCTGGTACGCCGCCATGATGGCGCTCGTACACGAGGCCGTTGGGCGTGATCGTGCCGTGCAGTTCGGCGAGCGGCGTCATCGACGAAGCGGCGCCGGGCAACGGCCACGCACGCGCGCTGCGCCGCACGACGCCGGCCTCATGCGCGGACGGCACACCGTAAGGGTGTTCGAGTATCGGCGCACCGGGCACGCGGCTCGACGGCGCGACGTCGAGCGGCTTGAGGAGTTCGCTGGCCGCCGCGGCGTGGGATACGACGAGGCCGCCGGCTGCCAGACGCCCCAGCAGGCGACGGCGGCCACGCGACGGCAAAGCAGGTTCAAAAGTCATCATTTCGACGGAGCGTCATGAGCAGGCTCACTAGCGTAGCGAGGCTTGCCGCGCCGGCCAAACGATAAATTCATATATCGTTCGACGCAAAAGCGCGTGCCTTGCGCATCAAGACCGCTGCGCGTTGGATTCGAGATGAGCGGACATCAGCGTTGCGCCGGCTGCGCGTAATCCTCACCGTCGATGTCATACCCCGACGGCTCCCAGCGAATGACCAGCAGCACGAGCAGCGAACTCAGCGGTGCGATTGCGATCAGCCAGAACACTTTCGTGCCGAGCGCGGCGGCGAGCACGGGAAACAGAAACAGCGATACCGTCGACGCACTGCGCACCAGCGTCTGATTGAAGCCTACGCCGATGCCACGCAGCGACGTCGGATAGCTGAGCGATGCGTACGTCATCGAATGCGAGCCGGGACCGAAGCCCTGTCCGAACAGATAACCACCCAGCAGCAGAATCGCCACCACCACGAGTGCGCCGCTTGTCGGCTTGCCGATCAGCGCGAGCCCGATCAGCGACGCGAACTGCAACGCATGTCCGAGCACCGTCATCTTCCATGCGCCGACAGTCGGCGCCGTCTTCACGCCGATCAGGCCGCCCACGAATGCAAACGCGAGATTCAGCGCGAGCGCCGCGACGATCGTCGTGAGCGGGCCCTGATGGAAAAAGCTCGTGATGATGACCGGCAAGCCGAAAATGATCGCGTTGTAGCCGAACGACGACGCACTGCCGATCACTGCGGCGAGAATCGTGCGTCGCCGGTAGGTCGCATTGAACAGCACGCCATAGTTGCGCCACGATGCCGCGCGTGGCGGCTGCGCGGGTGCGTCGCTGCGCTCGACCACGGCGTCCACACCGTATGAGCGCTTCAGAATGCGCGCGGCTTCGTCGAGATCACCCTGATTCGCGGCCCATACCGGCGACTCGCTGATATAGCGGCTGCGCACGAGAATGATCGCAATCGCCGGGACCGCGCCGAACGCGAGCGTCAGACGCCACAGCCACCCCAACTGATGCTCGGGCAAAAGCGCATAGAGCCCGAGAATGAGCAGATAGCAGGTACTGGTCGCCGCGTACCACGCGGGGCACCATGCAGCGACGCTCGCCGCCTTGTTGCCTTTGCCGGCCACGCGCGAAAACTCCGCCAGAAACGCCATCGCCACCGGCAGATCCAGACCGACGCCAAAGCCCATCAGAAACCGCGCGCCACCCAGCACCCACGCATTGGGCGCGAGCCCGGCCGCAATCGCCGCGACCACGAAGAACAGCATGTCCGCCATGAACACGCGATAACGGCCGATGCGGTCCGTCAGATACCCGCCGAAGAGCGCGCCGAGAATCGCGCCGAACGTAATAGCGGATGAAACGAAGCCAACCTGGACAGGCGACAGCGAAAACTGCCGCGCAATGTCCTTGATGCCGTAGGCGAGCGAGGTCAGATCGTACGCGTCGAGAAAGACACCGCCGAGCGCAATCGCAATCACGACGCGCGCATTGCTGCCGTGCGCCGCACCGGCATTGACGATGCGCGACACGTCCTGCGCGCTGCGAATGACAATGGGCCGCGCCGCGTGATCGGTGGCGGTCGACTGTTCGACGCCGGCAGAAGGATAGGCAACTGTGGACATGATGCGGGCTTTGCATGAGAGGGTGAAGCGTTGAATGGTAGCCATGCGGTTCGAGCCCGCAAACCGATGAATTCAACTATGCAAATCGGGATTCATGCGGTTGTCTGGCGTACTGCAAAGCACTGCCGAACCTGGCGTCGCTTACGATCATGATTCGCAGTTCTGCATATTTTCTTATCTGCAATCATTGGTTGGATTCGGACGCGCGCGAATCTAACGTGTAGTGCCGGCCGACCGGGCACTGCAGGCACTGCAGGCACTGCAGGCACTGCGGCCGCCGGCAAACGGCTCCCCTTCCCTCGATTGGTATTCGCGCATGCGCTCTTTCCGTCTGCTAAAAATTCTCCTCGCTGTCGCAACGCTTTCAATGGCGGCGTCGCACGCCTACGCCGACAAGCCGGCGGTGATCCGCATCGGCGTTGCGCAGCAAGGCACCGGCGATCCGCCCACGTTCGGCGGTTCGCCTGCGGCAACGGTTCAACTGCAGCAGTCGCTCGAAAAGGAGTTCGCGGCGGACGGCATCAAGGTCGAATGGCTGTTCTTCAAGGGCGCGGGGCCTGCCGTCAACGAAGCGATCGCCGATAAATCGCTCGACTTCGCGTTCCAGGGTGATCTGCCCGCCGTGCTCGCTCGCGCCAACGGTCTGAAAACGCACCTGCTGCTCGCTACGGGCGTGCGTACCGGCATCAAGGTCGCCGTGCCGGCCGATTCGGATGTGCGCACACTCAAGGATCTAAAGGGGCGCCGCGTGTCGATCTTTCGCGGCACGAATCTGCAACTCGTCGCGGACAACGCGCTCGCAGCGAACCAGCTTAACGAACGCGATCTGCGTGTGATCAATCTGGATACTGCCAGTTCACTCGCGGCGCTTGCCTCAAAAGGCATCGACGCGTCCGTGAACGATTATCACGTGTACAAGCTGCGCGATCAGGGGCTGGCGAAAGTCGTCTACGAGTCACAGAACGATGGTCCGCAATTCACGCGACAGTCGCATCTTCTCGTGCTCGACGACTTCGATCACGCGCATCCGGAGATCGTGCAGCGCGTGGTCAACGTGTTCGTGCAGGGCGCGCAATGGTCGTCCGACGAAGCAAACCGTGACGCGCTTTTCAAACTGTGGGCGAAAAGCGGCGTCCCTTATTCGTCATGGCAGGCCGAGTTCGCCCATCAGAGTCTGAAGGATCGCAACTCGCCGCTGATCGACCCGTTTATCGTCGCGCGCTACAAGGCCGTGGCGGCGGACGCGTTGAAGCTGAAGCTGATCCGTCAGCCGGTGGAAGTGGATAGCTGGTTCGAAACGAAGTATCTCGACAACGCGCTGCGCACGCAAAAGCTCGATCACTACTGGACGCGCTACGACGCCGCCGGTAAGCCGCTCGGTTGACCGCTTAGTTAGCCGCTTAGTTAGCCGCTCCGCTACCCGACTGGAACGACCCCGATGAGCGATACCGCACTCCCGGCCAAGCGCGAACGGCGTGCACACGCCAGCGCGCCCGAGGCCTCGACGCATCTCATGCAGGCACCGGCGCGTCGCCATGCGATGCTGTACGCGCTCGCGTGGCGGCTCGCTCCGTGGGTACTGCCCGCCGTGCTGTTCACGTTATGGAGTGTGGGTTGCGAGCGCGGCTGGATCGCGCCGCAAATTCTGCCGCCGCCCGAGCGCGTGTTCGATACGCTCGTCGACCTCGCGCGAAGCGGCGACCTCGCGCGTCATACGCTGGTCAGCCTGCAACGCGTGCTGCTCGGCTTTGGTGCGGGCGCGCTGCTCGGCCTGGTGCTCGGCGCGGCACTGGGTCTGTCACGCACGTTCGAAGCTTATGTGCTGCCCGGCTTCAATGCGCTCGTGCAGATTCCGGTACTCGGCTGGCTGCCGTTTCTGCTGCTGCTCGTGGGTGTGGGCGAGCCGCTCAAATACATTCTGATCGCCCATGCCGCACTGGTGCCGGTCACGCTGAGTACGCTGCAAGGATTCCGGCAAACCCCTGCCGCGCTCGACGAAGTGGCACGCGTGTTCGGGTACAGCGGCTGGCAACGCATCGCGTTTCTGGTGTTGCCGGCCGCAGTGCCGACACTCGCCACCGGCGTGCGTCTCGCGTTCACCAAGGCCTGGCTCGCACTGGTCGTGGTGGAACTCGTGGCGTCGTCCGAAGGGCTCGGCTATCTGATCGTCTACGGGCGGCAACTGTTCCAGCTCGATCTGGTGATGGCATCGGTCGTCGTGGTCGGCGCGATCGGCTACACGGTAAACCGCTTGCTCGACGCACTCGAAGCACGCCTGCGACGCGGCCAGCCTTCGGCATTTCGCGAGTGATCGCGCGCAGCACATGAGGAACACGTGATGAACTTTGCCCCGTTCAAACGCCGGAACCCGTCCCGACACTCCGCCGATATTGTGTGCGACTGCACCGCGCCCGCCTCTTTCCGGCGCGCCGCCGCGCGCTCACCCACACGCCTGCCGTGGTTGCCACGCATCGACTTTCGCGGCGCCGTGCTGCCTGTCATCGCGATTGCAATCTGGTGGGGCGTTTGCGTCTCCCATCCGCTCAAAAGCGGCCTGCTGGTAAGCCCTGCCCAAGTGCTTGCCACGGCACGTGAGCAGATTGTCAGCGGCGCGCTGCTCAAAGCGCTGTCCGCGTCGCTCGTACGTGAGGCGAGCGGTTTCGTGATCGGCACCGCGGGCGGTCTGCTGCTTGGCAGCGTGCTCGGCTTTTCGCGTGTGGCGACGCGCATGATCGGTCCAAGCTTCGACACGTTCAAGCAGATATCCCTCTTTGCGTGGATCCCGTTGATCTCGGTATGGTTCGGTCTCGGCGATGCGGCGAAGGTCGTGTTCCTCTCGCTCGCCGCGTTGCTGCCGGTCACGGCGCACACCTGCGACGGCATCCACGCGGTGCCGCGGGCCTATATCGAGGTCGCGCGCGCTTTCCGGTATTCGCGCTGGCAACTGATCCGTGCAGTGATTCTGCCGGCCGCGTTGCCGTCGATCTTCACCGGCATTTACCTCGCGCTGATCTATTCGTGGCTCGCAACGCTCGGCGCGGAATACCTGCTGGTGGCCGGCAGCGGTATCGGCAACACGCTGATCGACGGTAGCGAACAGTTCCGCATGGACCTCGTGCTGTTCGGCGTGATCGTTGTCGGCACAACAGGATGGGCGCTCAATGCGCTGGCCCGCGCAGCCGAACGCGCGATTTTCGCGCGTCGCCTTGAGTCGGCAACGCGCGCCGCTGACCTGTAACCGATACCCGCCAGGCACCGGCCAGGATTCATACCTTTGGAACCGCCCATGACACTTTCCACGCTTTCCGACAGCATCGACATCCGGCACGTCAGCAAGCATTACCCCCAGCAACGCGAGGCGCCGCTCGCCGTGCTCGACGACATCAATCTGCGCGTGCGTGCCGGCGAATTCGTCAGCGTGCTTGGCTCGAGCGGTTGCGGTAAATCGACTTTGCTGCGGCTCATTGCAGGGCTCGATACCGACTATCGCGGTGAGATCGTCGTAGCCGGCGACAGGGTGCGCGATACGTCGCTCGAGCGCGGGATCGTCTTTCAGGACCATCGGCTCTTTCCGTGGCTCACCGCGTCGCAGAATATTCTCGCGGCGTTGCGCAACGCGCCGCTCTCCACCTCGCAAAAGCGTGAGGCTGTGGCCGACCACATCGCGCTCGTCGGTCTCAAGGGTTTTGAAAATGCTTATCCGCATCAACTGTCCGGCGGCATGGCGCAGCGTGTGGCGATTGCACGCGGACTCGTCAATCGTCCGCGCGTGCTGCTGCTCGACGAACCGTTCGGCGCGCTCGACGCGCTCACCCGTGCCCGCTTGCAGAACGAACTGCAGCGCATCTGGGAACAGGAGCGCATCACGATGATTCTCGTCACGCACGACGTGGATGAAGCGCTGTATCTCGGCGACCGGGTTGTCACGATGGCGCCGCGCCCGGGCCGTATCAAAAGGATCGTCGACGTTGCGCTGCCGCGCTCGCGCGACCGCAATGATCCGCGTTTCGTGCGGTTACGCGACGAAATACTGGCCGATTTCGCCGACCAGCATGACCAGCCGCCCGCGTCACGAAAACCTCGCGACCCGCACGGAGACGACGCGCCGCAAGGCGGCACGCGAATGCCTGCTGCGAGTGCGCCGATCACCGAATGGCGCCTCGCGTGGTGATGCGCCACGTGGTTATGACAGAAAACACTAATTTATGGAGCCGATCATGAGTGACCAGAAGACACGCGTGAACAAGCCGAAGCGGCAGATCAAACTGGGCGCTTTTCTGATGGAAACGGGCCACCACATCGCCGCATGGCGGCATCCGGACGCCCACGCCGGCGGTGGCCTCGACTTTGCACATTACGCGGAACTGGCACAGACCGCCGAGCGCGCGAAGTTCGACGCGATTTTCTTCGCCGATAGCGTCAGCGTGCGCGATACGCACCTCGCTTCGTTGTCGCGCACTGCGCGCGCCGATCATTTCGAGCCGTTGACTTTGCTGTCGGCGTTGTCGGTCGTAACGAAAAACATCGGCCTGATCGCGACGGTCTCCACCACATTCAACGAGCCGTACAATCTCGCACGAAAATTCGCGTCGCTCGATCATCTGAGTGGCGGCCGCTCGGGCTGGAATCTCGTCACGTCGAACACGGAAGCCGAGGCGCTGAACTTCGGCTTCGAGCGGCATCCGGAACATGCGCTGCGCTATGAGCGCGCGAGAGAGTTCTACGACGTGGTGGCCGGCCTGTGGGATAGCTGGGAGGACGACGCGTTCGTGCGCGACAAGCAGAGCGGCGTGTATTTCGATCCGGACAAGCTTCATGTGCTCAAGCACGTCGGCAAACATTTCAAGGTGCGCGGGCCGCTGAACGTTGCGCGCTCTCCACAAGGCTGGCCAGTGGTCGTGCAGGCAGGCGCGTCCGATGCGGGCCGCGAACTCGCGGCGCAAACGGCGGAGGTGATCTTCGTCGCGCATCAGACGCTGGAAGAAGCGCAATCGTTCTATCGCGATGTCAAGGCACGCCTCGTGAAATATGGACGTGCGCCTGAGTATCTGAAGATCATGCCGGGCATTTTCCCTGTGGTGGGGCGAACGCAGCAGGAAGCCGACGACAAATTCGCCGCGCTGCAAGACCTGATTCATCCGGCCGTCGGGCTTTCACTGCTGTCCAACATGTCGGGCGGTGTGGACCTCTCGCAGTATCCCGTCGACGGGCCGTTGCCCGAACTGCCGGAAACCAACGGCGGCAAGAGCCGGCAACGTCTGTTATTCGATCTCGCCCGGCGCGAAAACCTGACGATCCGCGATCTGTATCTGCGCATTGCCGGTGCGCGCGGGCATCAGCAAGTGGTCGGCACACCGCAGAATATCGCGGACCAATTGCAGCAATGGTTCGAGGAAGAAGGCGCGGACGGCTTCAACATCATGTCGCCGTGGCTGCCTGGCGGTCTGAGCGAATTCGCGGATCACGTCGTGCCCGAATTGCAGCGGCGCGGGCTGTTCCGCACCGAGTACGACGGCACGACACTGCGTGAGAACCTCGGGCTGCCCCGGCCCGCGAATCGCTACGCGGCGAGCGCGCCGCGCGCGGCAGCGGCAGCGGCAGCGGGCCGCTAGTGCGATCACCCACCAGCCGTACACAACGTTCATATCGCGAGGAGGCTTTCATGAGTGCAGCCGCAGTGCAGGACGTCCAGTCCATTCAGGTCAACCCGCTTTCCGCGCACATCGGAGCGGAAATTCATGGCGTGGACCTCACACAGAAACTGACCGCGCAACAGATCGCGGGCATTCGCGCGGCGCTGCTTCGGTGGCGCGTGGTGTTCTTTCGCGAGCAGTTTCTCACGCATGAACAGCATGTGGCGTTCTCCGCGCAGTTCGGCGAACTGACGCTCGGGCACCCCGTATTTGGCCACGTGGACGGTCATCCGGAAATCTACTCGATCTCCAAGTACCGCAAGGCCACCCGTTTCGAAGGCCAGGCACTGCAGCGTCCGTGGACAGGCTGGCATACCGACGTCACCGCCGCGCTGAACCCACCGTGGGCATCGATCCTGCGCGGCGTGACGATCCCGCCGTACGGCGGCGACACACAATGGACCAACCTCGTCGCCGCGTACGAGAAGCTGTCGGCGCCGCTGCGGCACTTCGTGGACGGTCTGCGTGGCGTTCACCGCTTCACCGCGCCCGCCGGCGCAAGCGGCACGGAAGCGTTCACGAAGGCGGTCGAGCAGCGGATACTCGTGACCGAGCATCCGCTCGTGAGGGTGCATCCGGAGACAAACGAGCGTGCGCTCTATGTCAGCCCGAGCTTTCTCAAGTCGATTGCTGGCGTCAGTCCGCGCGAGAGCCAGGTGTTGCTCGAACTGCTGTGGGAACACGTGACGCGGCCGGAATTTACGGTGCGCTTCAAATGGGAAGCCGGCAGCGTCGCGTTCTGGGACAACCGCGCGACCGCGCACCTCGCGCCCACCGATATCTTCGATCTTGAATTCGACCGTCAACTGTATCGCACGACGCTGGTCGGCGATGTGCCCGTTGGGCCGGATGGAAAACAGTCGGTAGCGATCGAAGGGTCACCGGTGAGCGCGGCTGCGGCCGTCGCGCTGAACTGATGCCTTACTGATCGCAAAACAACACAACGGTTGCGGCTGTCTTTATCGTGAGCCTGTCTGGCAGGACGTTGTAATGCGATGCCGCAGCGCCAATGCTGTATTTACCGGCGGCCAGTAGTCCCGCACGATAGAAGATGTTCGCGATCGTCTGCTGCTCGCTGAAGTTCTGGGCATAGACCGCGCGCACTGCGTCATTGCGGCGCGAATTGGCACGCTCGATCGTCGCGGCATCGAAGCTCCAGAGCGGCACGGGCAGTTTCGCCGCGTCGTCGGGATCGGCGAGCGTTTCAACTTCGGTTATCAGAAAAACAGATAACGTGACACCCCATATCCTTATCGCGTTTTATTGTTTGTCCAGTTAGTTCGGCATGCTTATGTTAATGGGTCGCCACGATCTGGACATCGGAAAACATGAGCACAGTTCAAACCTTCTCTGCCAGCCTGACTATCAGCGTCCCGCATCAAGGAGCCACCCCTGCACCGTTCGCCGTCGAGCCGCTCGACGCCGCCCTCGGCGCGCAGGTCACAGGTCTCGACGCGTCGCGCGAATTGACCGCACGCCAGGTGCTCGCGCTCAAGCAAGGGCTGCTCGACCATCGCATTCTGGTGTTTCGACACCAGCGACTGAATCATCCGCAGTTTCGCCGCCTCGCGTCCTACTTCGGTTCGATCTATACCCCACCGCGCAATGCGCCGGTTTTGGGTTCGGACGCGGCCGGTGTCGTACCCGATATCGTGGTCGTGTCGAATGTCGATGACGGTCTGCTCGGCAACCACGACCTGCCGCCCCACTCCGATCATCACTGGACGCCCGAACCGTCGTCCGGATCGCTGCTGTATGCGGTCGAAGTGCCGGAACAAGGCGGCGATACGAGCTGGTACGACCTCGTCGCAGCGTATGAGGCGCTCGACGAGCCCACGCGTGAACAGATCGACGGCCTCAAGCTCATCACGTACAACCCGTTTCTACGCAGGCGTTTTCCGCTAAAAGGCGGCTCGCCGCTCTACCGCACGCCGGACATCACGCCCCTCGAACCGTGGACGGTGCATCCATTGGTGCGCACTCATCCGCAAAGCGGCAAGCGCCTGTTGTATCTGGGGGCGCGCACTGAAGTCGAGATCGTCGATTACGATCCCGTGGCGGGTGCGGCACTGATTGAAAAGTTGCGCGCGCATCTAACCTCGCCGCGATTTTTCTATACTCATCGCTGGCAGGCCGGCGATATCGTCTACTGGGACAATCAGGCGACATTGCATGCGCGCACGGAGTTCGACCCGTTGCAACGCCGCGTGCTCAAGCGCATCAGCCTGTCGGGCAGCAGGCCGTTCTGATCGGCCATGCAACCGTGCTAGGCGCGCGTTGCCGCATTGACCACCAGCGACAGCGCGCCGACGGCGATCAGGCTCGCCGCCCAGATCGTGTCCAGATTGAACCAGCTTCGCGATACGAAGCGCAGCCCGAGATAGCGGTAGGCGAGCCATGCGAGCAGGCCGCCTGCCAGCAGCATCGCGCCGGCATGTGCGCCTGACACGAGCAGCGCCATCCCGAGATGCGCTTCGATCAGCGTTTGCGCGGCACGGTGCGCGCCGTCCAGGTCGCCGGCGCGGCACAGTCCAAGATAGACGGGTACGAGCATCAGTCCCGCGCCGTGCGCAGTGGCGACGGCAAACGACCAGAGCGCGAGCCGCGACGGCGGTATCCGCGCAAGCAGACGCGGATGCCGCCGCCAGATCAGCAGAAACGCGCCGAAGCCGATCACGAGCACGCTCGCCCCGATCTGGATCTGGCGCTGCCACGCGAGCAGCAACGCCAGTAACGCAAACGGCAGCATCACCGCGAACATCGCCAGCACGTGGCCGGCGGCAAGATAGACGAGCGCGCCGAACAGTGCGCGCGGGCGCCGTTCCATCAGGCCGTTCGCCACGGCGAGCGGCCATCCCATGGCCGGATTGATGCCGTGATAAAGGCCGCTGGCAAGAACAGCGGCCCACAGTCCAACCTGCGACCAACCATTGACGATCAAACGCCCGCCGATGGATAGCAAAACGAATCGGTCGAGCAGTCGCCGCCTTCGAGGCGGATCTGGTGCGCGCGGTAGCCGTCGGGGAAATCGACCCAGTAGTCGCTCGCGAGCGTGAGACCGCCGGCGGGTCCTGCGTGCGCCATGACCTGTGCAGCGGGAACGCCCTCCGGGTAGAACTGGTTATCCCAGGTCGAATACAGCGAGTTGGTCCAGTAGACACGTTTGCCGTCGCGGCTGATTTCGAGCATCTGTGGTCCGCCTGCGAAACTTTTGCCACTCGGATGTGGCGTGCGCCGCGCAATGCCGCCAATATGGACGGATCCGGCGAGCTTCGGCTTGCGCGGATCGGTCACGTCGTATTGACGCAATTCGCCGGTTCCCCAGCAGGCCACGTATAGAAATCTGTCGTCGATCGACAGGTCGATGTCCGTGACGAGCGGCGGCACTGCGCCGAAGCCTTGCAACAAAGGCGGCAACTGTTCCGTGCCTGCCGGTTCAGGCGGAATGGTCACTGTTTTTTCAATGTGAAACTCGCCCTTCTCACGCCACCACGTCCAGATCGATCCTTCAAGATTCGTCGTATCGACCACCACGCCGACAAAACCGTATTCACGGCTCGGGTCGTGCGCGGGCCGCACTTCGAGCGCCATCTGATGTTTCGCACCGAGGTCGAGCGTCTGCACGTTGCGCCGTCCTCGCAGATCCCAGAAATGGATGCGGTGTCCATAGCGGTTGGCCAGCAGGTCTTCGGGTACGATGCCGTTTTCGAATTGCGGCGGCAACGCCCACTCGCTCGACACCATGTAGTCGCGCGGCAGGTTCCACCAGAAGTCGTAGTGCTTCTCCTGAATGCCGCGGTCGATCTCCCAGCGCCCGAGCACGTCGAACGTTTCGCAGTCCATGATGAAAATGCCGGGCGGCCCGTCGGTGCCGTCCACGCCTTCTCCACCGAGGGTGCTGATGTAAATGCCCTCGGGCCCGCAATGGACCGTGTGCGGACGCGAATAGCCGGTCTTGCGGAAGATTTCCTCCGGCTCGATGATCTTGTGAATTTTTGCCTGAGTGGGATGCGGCTTCGTATCGACGATATAGAGACGTGAAGAACGCATGCCCGGAATGATCAGAAAGCGCCGTTCGAGAAACGCGTGACCGGTCAATGGCGACAGCGAAGAAGAACACGCGTTCCAGCCGAAGTGATGGAATTCGTCGCCCTTGTAGGGCACCGGCACCGTGTGAACCACCTGGCTGTAGGTCGGCGAACCGGGTTTCACGTCGATCACCGCGAGCGCGTCGGGTTGCGAGAAGTCAGGGCTCAGCAGCACCGTGTAAGCGTAGTCTTCCGGCGGCGCTTCCATCGCGAGTTTCGGCGAGGCGTGAAAGGTGGGATCAGGGCGCATTCCCATGATGGCAGTCTCCTTGTCGATTCTCTTCAAGGGCCTGACGTTCAGCCCGGTATCGCACCGAACGCCCGACCGATCTCACCCGTTACCGGTGGCGCCTGCGCAGGCAGGACGCGCTAGTGCCAGATTTAATCCATGCCGGCACGCAGGACAACCAAAATATTTCGATAAGCTTTTCGCGCACCCGCTTTTGTCATATTTAAGCGCTATATTCGGAAAGGTAACAGTCACGCAGTTTTAAAACGGCGACTTTAGAATGCCGGCTTCGGTATCCTGTTTTTTGATGGACAACTCATGGTTCTCTACCATCGTGGCGCCGCGATCCAACCGTCCAGCACGAGGTGCGGCAATACTTACATGGCGCGCGTCTGCATTCTGAAAGAGGACGGCGAATCCACCTCACTCGGCAACCTCGGGCAATTTGCGAGCCGCAATTGCGCTTATGCGTTCGCGGTACGATGCGCGACCGCCTACGTGGACGGCTTGCCCCTGCCGCGCTCTCCGTTCGGCGTCATCCAGTAAGCTGACCACGTTGCCGTCTAGCCGCTGCTCGCCGCAGCGGGCGCGACTGCCGGAAGGGGAATGTGTGGCACAGCCGCAAGGGTGTCAGCGCCAGCACGGACGAAGTGCGGGCGAAGTGCGGCCAAAGACGGGCGCAGTGCGCTGTCCGCATCACCGTTCGCGCCACGGCGCCATCGCCTCGAATACTCCGTCTCGCCTCACCAGCGCATGCAGCAACGCCGCCGCGAGATGCAGCACGATCAGCGCGAAAAAACACAACGCAAGTGTACGGTGCGCATTCCACAGCAGCGTATGCAGACCGTTGCTATGCGGGAGGAAGGACGGCAGGTGCACGCCGAACACGACGACCGGATAGTCCGCCGCGGACAGCATGCCCCAGCCGAGCAGCGGCAGCGCGATCATCAGAATGTAGAACGCGATATGCGACAGATAGGCGGCGAGTTTCATCGGCTCGGGCATCGACGCCGGCAACGGCGGCGAACCGCGAACGAACCTCACCACGAGGCGGATCAGCGCGAGAACAAGGATCGTGATGCCCAACGGTTTGTGGATCGACACCAGCGACAGATAATCCTGACCGATGGTGGACACCATGCCGACGCCGATAAACAGCATCGCGAGAATACAGACGGCCATGATCCAGTGCAGCGCGCGCTGCAATGGCGAAAAGCGGGCGTGGCTCGGGGTCATGGCGTGGCTCCTCCCGCCGGATGGCGCGGATAATCCTTGTCTTCCGCCGTTCGCCGGTTGAACGACACGGAATAGGCGGCTGAACGCGCGGCCGGGAATGGGTCGTCCGACACATGCATGCCGGACGGCAGTACAGTCGGGTCGAAATTGAGGTCGCGGCACGGGCCGTCAGGCTCGGGCTCGATCGCGCTGACCACGAGCGTTCCCGCATCCACCGTGCGGCGATCCTCCGGCCACGCCTTGCTCGGGTCGGCCGTCGGATCGCCCGGATTGGCGACCGTAATGAGCATGGTCCAACGCTGCGGTCCGCTTTGCACCCGCTGCGTGATGTCCGTGTCAAGGAAGTCGGCGCCCTTCTGCTTCAACTGGTCAGGCGTCATGGGTTCGGGCTTCGCCGCCGGTACGAACGACCAGCGCACGGCCGTATCCTGACCGGACGCGTTGGTGAAGATGAAACTGTTCAGGCTGTTGTAGCGCTCCTGCGCAAATGAGCCCGTCCACGGCGCGCTGCCGGCCCATTTCACGAAATCGCCAAACTCGGGGTGCGCGGCCGCAAATTGCTTCATGGCATCGGGGTCGCTTTTGTCGGCCGACGCCTGCAGCAGCCCATAGAAGGCCTGCGGGGTGGCAACCGGGAACACGGGGGCGTCGATCATGGCCGAGCGCCACTCGCTGCCATCCGGGCCAACAACGCGCAAACTCAGGCCTCGTACGCGAACCGTCGCATCCGGCGCCTTGGGGTCGGCGGTCGCGAGGTTGAAACGTCCGGTCACCGGATACGAGCCCGGCGCGAACATCGGCGCCTTCGAGAGGGCCACAGCTGCGCCATTCGAATCGAAAGTGCCCGTGAAACAGATGCCCTTGGCATGATTGCGCCGGAAGCCCAGCGCCGGGCCGCCCGGAGGCGCGAGGGCGTTGACGATCTTTGCGGGCGTTAGCCGGGCCGGTGAGAGCCAGCCCGCCGTATAGGCGAACACCGCGACGAGCGCGACCACGACAACCGCAATGAGGAACAGCGAACGGACGGTCGAACCGTTGGAAGTCGGTCTGTCGGCCATCGATCTCTCCCGATCAATGAAACGGCTGAAAGGAAATGCTGCAAAGCGGGCACAATATTGCCATTGATTCGAGCGGCGTGCTTCTACGGTCCGCGCCGTTCCGTCATGGCGGCGATCAAATCACCAATCTGCTCCGATGGGCTCATCGACGTTGCGCGGCCAGAAACGGGGTCGCATTTGAAAATGCGACCCCATCATAAGCATTCTGCGCGGGCATTGGCAACCCGGACATTAATGCGGTGACGACTGCGGCTCCGGATTCGTCAATCCATGCGGCGATTTGCTTAGGACTCGATAGGTTCAGAAAGCCACCGATGTCCGGCTGCAGTACGTGTCGCAGATCAAAGATCAAAGGCGCCGCGCTATCGGTCGTCAGCATCGGAGCGGGTATTGATCTCGACGAGCACGTCGCCCGGCGTGGTCTGAGCGGAAAGGGCTTCGCGGATCGAGACATGAAGATGGCAATAAGACGGCTTGTGTTCTACTCTTGCTCAAACACCCGTGAAATGCCGGGCTGCCGTGGCGTTCTGAGGCGGCGCGGATCACTCATCGACCACTCATCGACGGAGAACCGAAGCGTGGCACAGCCAGATCGAGAGCGCGAGAGGAGTTTCAGCCGACGGCTGATGTGGTTCGTCGGCTTATGGTTGCTTGGGGTGGCCGGCGCGATCGTGCTTGCATTGCCGTTCCGGCTTCTGATCGCCGCCGCCATGCACTATCAGCGCTGACGCCGCGCCGCTTTTTGGCACGGCATTCAGTGCGGGTCGAGGCTTTTAGGCAACTGGCCGAGCTGGCGAAATATCGAGAGCCAATCTTCCAGATGCCAGGTCTTTTCGATCAGGTTCTCGCGCATCTGATGAAACGAATGAATCGCGAATCTCAGCGATTTCGCACTTGCGGCAATGCCGAGGAATTGGCCGGTTTGCGTGCCGCTGATTTCCGCGCGAACGCCGACGCGGTCGCCATGAATCAGCACGTCGAGGATATGGACTTTCATGTCCGGCATCGCCGTGGCGATGTTGTGGAACACCGGCACCATCTGGTCAGGCCCGGACGACACGCCGGGCGGTTCAGGAAGATACTGCCAGTCCGCGGTGACGACCTTTCTCAATAGCTCGACGTTTCTCTGTTCGAACGCATGGTAAAACGTTTCGATCGTTTCCCGAACGACCGCTTCGCCTGGCTGTGAGGACATGGCCGCTACTCCTGAAGAATGCACTCGATCAAATATAGGCGCACATTTGCGCGCCCCGCTCGCGTGAGCCCGTCCACGACTCATGCGGCCTTGGGTTCAATGGTAGCCGGCGTCCCCTTCCCTCACCTTGCCGCGAAACACGCGGTACTGCATTGCGTTATAGACGAGGATCAGCGGCAAGACGATCACCGTGCCCACGAGCGCAAATTGCTGGCTCGAGTGGCTCGACGACGCCTCCCAGATCGTCAGCGACGGCGGCACGATATTCGGCCAGATGCTGATGACCAGGCCGCTGTAACCGAGAAAACACAACGCGAGCGTGAGCACGAATGGCAGCGCTTCATGCCGCAAACGCAGCGAACGGAAAATGCCCCATACGCACGCGACCACGAGAACCGGCACTGGCGCAAACCACGCAAGATTGCCGCTGCCGAACCAGCGATGGGCGACCGCAGGCAGACCGACCACGGTCCAGAGGCTCACGATCACCACAATGCCCAGCAGCACGCTCACCATGGGCCGCATCACTTCGCGCATCCTCGTTTGCAGTGGCCCCTCTGTCTTGAGGATCAGCCAGCCGCAACCGAGCGTTGCATACGTGAAGAGCACGCCGAAGCCGCAAAACAGGCTGAACGGCGAGAGCCAGTCGAACGGGCCGCCGGCAAATTGCCGATCGACGATCCTGATGCCTTGCAGCAGCGAGCCGAGTACGATGCCCTGACAGAAGCCCGCAAGCGCGGACCCCGCAATGAATGCAAGATCCCACGCATGCTGGGTGCGATTCGCTTTGGCCCGCAATTCGAACGCGGCGCCGCGAAAAATCAGGCCCACTACCATCAGGATCAGGGGCAGATAGTTGGCAGGCAGCAGCGTCGAGTAGACGACCGGAAACGCGCCATAAAGTCCCGCGCCGCCGAGGACGAGGAACGTTTCGTTGCCGTCCCAGACCGGTGCAATGGTGTTGAGCATGACCTCGCGATCGGCTGTGGCCTCAAAGAAGGGAAACAGCAGGCCGATGCCGAGATCGAAGCCGTCCAGCATCACATAGATGAAAACACCGAGCCCGATGATCGCCGCCCAAACGACCGGAAGATCGATCTCCATGACTCACTCCGATTCCATTGCATCGAGCGGGCGATTGCTGCGCAATACCGGATGCCTGACGCTTTCGCGGCTGGCTACCCGCGATTCCGGGCCGCGCTTCATCATTTTCATCATGTAGTAGACCCCCATGCCGAACACCAGGAAATAGACGATCACGAAGATCAGCAGCGACACGCCCGCCTGCTGAGCGGTGATCGGCGACATTGAATTTTCCGTGCGCAGTACGCCGTAGACGGTCCACGGCTGACGCCCGACTTCCGTCGTGACCCATCCGGCCAGCAGCGCGACGATGCCCGACGGTCCCATGCACACGACGAAACCCTGAAACCAGCGCGTTTCATAAAGACGCCCCCGGACTCGCAGCAGAAGTCCGAGCAAGGCGGTCAACAGCATCAGCATGCCAAGCCCCGCCATGATGCGGAACGTCCAGAAGATGACTGGCGAATAGGGCCGGTCGCGCGCGGGAAACTCTTTGAGTCCGCGGACTTCGCCGTTCCAGCTATGCGTGAGTATCAGGCTGCCGAGATGAGGAATCTGCACGGCATAGCGCGTCACTTCCGCATTCATGTCGGGCAGCCCGACCAGATTGAGCGCGGTGCCTTTCTCGGTCTGCCAGAGCCCTTCGATGGCCGCGATCTTGGCCGGCTGATATTGACGCGTGTTCAATCCGTGCGCGTCGCCGATAAAAATCTGTACCGGCGTCAGTAACAGAAGGATCCACAATGCCATCGAAAAGCTGCGCTTGACCGGCTCGTCGCGGCGTCCCTGCATCAGATGCCACGCTCCGCATGCGGCGACGATAAACCCCGCGACGATGAACGCGGCAATCGTCATATGCGCGAGCCGGTACGGAAACGACGGGTTGAACACCACCTTCCACCAGTCCACCGGCACGATACGGCCGCTTTCGATTGCAAAGCCCTGCGGCGTTTGCATGAAACTGTTCGACGCGAGAATCCAGAACGTGGAGATCAAGGTGCCTGCCGCGACCATCAACGTGGCGAAGAAATGCGCGCGCGGGCTGACGCGTTGCCAGCCGAACAGCATCACCCCGAGAAACCCCGCTTCGAGAAAAAACGCCGTGAGTACTTCGTAAGTCAGCAACGGCCCGGTGATATTGCCTGCGATGTTCGAAAAGCCGCTCCAGTTGGTGCCGAACTCATAGGCCATCACGACACCGGACACCACGCCCATCCCGAAGCCGACCGCAAAGATCTTCGACCAGAACAGGAACATGTCTTTATAGGCGATATCGCCGGTCAGGAGCCAGCGCCCCTCCAGCACCGCGAGAAAACTCGCCATGCCGATACTGATCGCGGGAAAGATGATGTGAAACGAAACCGTGAACGCAAACTGCAATCGGGCGAGGTGGAATGCGTCGAAGATTTCCATGATTGATCAGCGGCTCCTCAGGCGATCCAGTCGAGAGACTTGCGCGGATTGGCTCTGCGATCATACCTCGCCAGAGAACGCCGTGCGCGCAGCGCACGAAGATGGCCGCGGGGCGCCAGGCCCCCGCGTGCCGCCATCCACCGCGCGGGTTCGCGCCGCGCGGCGCTGTCAGGAGCCTGCGCGTTCGGTCGATTCCGGACTGCCGACCTCGTCCGTCGATTTTTTCCTGGCGCGCGCCCCGCTGCGCTTCGCTTTGGGAGCCGGTGTCTCCTCGTTGGCCGGCGTAAATTTGATGGTGTCGCTGTCCTTGTCGTAAGTCACTTCGGCGACATCGCCGGATTTCAGATTGCCGTTCAGAATTTCCCTTGCGAGCCGCGTTTCCAGTTCCTGCCTGATCTGACGCTTGAGCTCGCGCGCACCGAACTCGGGCTTGAAACCGGCTTCCGCCAGATGGTCGATGACCGAATCGTCGATCCTGAGCGTGATGTCCTGCGCCGCCGCGGTGCGTGTCACCCGTTCGAGCTGGATCTGAACGATCGAGCGAATGTTCTCGCGTGACAACCCGTGGAAGACGATCACTTCGTCGATCCGGTTCAGGAATTCCGGACGGAAGTGCCCTTTGAGCACACCCATCAGTTCCTCGCGCAGCTTCTTCTCCGGCAGCTGGTCCGCCTGTGGCTTCTCGAGGTTGTCCATGATGATGTGCGCGCCGAGATTGCTCGTGGCGATGATGATCGTATTGCTGAAATCCACCACTCGGCCTTTGCCGTCGGTCAGGCGTCCGTCGTCGAAAACCTGTAGCAGCACATTGCTCACGTCCGCGTGCGCCTTCTCGATCTCGTCGAGCAGGATCACGCTATAGGGCCGCCGCCGCACGCGCTCGGTCAACTGGCCGCCCTCGTCATAACCCACGTAACCCGGTGGCGCACCGATCAGCCGCGCCACCGCATGACGCTCCATATACTCGGACATGTCGATGCGGATCACCGCCGACTCGTCGCCGAACACCGTTTCCGCCAGGGCCTTGGCCAGTTCGGTCTTGCCGACGCCGGTCGGTCCGAGAAACAGGAACGTTGCGATGGGCCGGTTCGCCTGACCGAGGCCGGCGCGCGACAGACGCACTGCATCGCTCACGGCGAGCACGGCGTCGTCCTGCCCCACCACGCGTTCGCGCAGCTTGTTCTCCATGTCGAGCAGCTTCTGACGTTCCTCCTGAGTGAGTTCCGTCACCGGAATCCCGGTAAGGCGCGACACGACTTCGGCAATCGACGCCACCGTCACTTCCAGCGTTTCCGAGCCCGTCTTGCGCTGCCAGGCTTCCGTGTCCTCGTCGAGTTTGGCCTGTTTCTCGTTGATGCGTTCTTCGAACTTCTTCGCCTCGTCGAAGCGCTTGCGGGAGGACGAGTAATCCTGCTCGCGCTTTAACTGCGCGATTTCGGCTTCCAGTTCCTGCATGTCCGCCGGACGCGAAGTCGCGCCGATCCGCACGCGCGCCGCAGCCTGGTCGATCAGGTCGATGGCCTTGTCGGGCAGATAGCGCGACGTGATGTAGCGGTCCGACATTTCGGCGGCGGCGACAAAGGCGTCGTCGGCAAACGTGACCTGATGATGTGCTTCGAGTCTGTCGCGCAGACCGCGCAGAATAACGATGGTTTGTTCGACGGTCGGCTCGGGCACCAGCACCGGCTGGAAGCGCCGTTCGAGCGCGGCGTCTTTCTCGATGTGCTTCTGGTATTCGTTGAGCGTAGTCGCACCGATCAGGCTCAGCTCGCCGCGCGCGAGCGCCGGCTTCAGCACGTTCGCAATATCGAGTCCACCTTCGCCGCCGCCCTGGCCCGCACCGACGATCATGTGCAACTCGTCGATGAACAGCACCAGTTCGTCTTTCCTCGCGGTCACTTCATCGATCAGCGTTTTCGCGCGCTCCTCGAATTCGCCCCGGTACTTCGCGCCTGCGACCATCGAATTGATATTGACCTCGACGAGCCGCTTGTTGCGCAGATTTTCCGGCACGTCGTCATTGACGATACGCTGCGCGAGCCCTTCGACAATCGCGGTCTTGCCGACGCCGGGCTCTCCGATCAGCACCGGATTGTTTTTCCGGCGCCGCGCGAGCACTTCGATCGTGCTCTCGATTTCCTGCGCGCGACCGAGCACCGGGTCGAGCTTGCCCTGGCGCGCAAGGGCCGTCAGGTCACGGCCGAATTTGTCGAGCGTCGGCGTGCCACTTGGTGTGTCGACACGGCCGTCTTCCGCACCCTTGCCCACGAGCTTGACTACTTTTTGCCGCAATGCTTCCGGCGTCACGCCATACTTCTTCAGCAGCGCACCGGCAATGCTGTCGGGAACCGCGGCGAGCCCGATCAGCAAGTGTTCCGGCCCGATGTACGAGTGCCCGAGATCGCGCGACGCCTGAAAGGCGTGCTGAATTGCTTTCTTGATACGCGGCGAGAGGGTCATCCGGTCCATTGGCGCGTCGGGACTGGCGGTCCCCTTTTGCGCGTGCTGGTCGATATAGCCTTTGATGTCTTGCGCCGAAAGCTTCAATTCTTTCAGCAATGCCGTCGCGACGTCGTTATCGGCGAGCACATACAGCAGATGTTCGGTGTCGAGTTCGTTGCGCTGCAACTCGTGTGCTTTTTCGGCCGCGCGCTGCAGGAGCTCGACCGTCTGTTCGCTGAACGCATCGGTGGCATCCACGGATTCGCGCGGCACTTCCGCCGAATATCGGTTCCCGGCTTCGTCGTCCTCGTCATCGTTGCGTGCGCCCGCGCCGGGAAGATTGCCGAAGAAGCGCGACAAGCCGCTTCCGCCCAGCAGCGAATCGAACGGATTCGTCATGCTTTGATGCCGCATTAACTGCCGGTAATCGTAGTCGCAGATTGATAGTGTCTTCCGCTCGCCATTCTGTACAACAGTCACACGGGCGACGGCAGGACGAGCATTACAGATTTCGCAGAGGGCGGGCATCGTAAAGTCACCTTGTCAGTTAGAGCGCCCGGTTCTAATTTTTTTTGGGGGACGCGTTCACGAGAGAGGATAAGACCGGGCGAAACCGGGTTGCGGGACGGGAAAATCGGACACAGGTTCTGCGAAGCACGCCAGTACACGAGCATGATTAGCATAACGAACCCTGGATTCGCAGTTCAATTCTATGAATGAAACGCCGGAAAGGGATCATTGGTTTTTCCGATTGCGTGCAACGACCGACCTGATCGTTGCTATCACGATGCGGGACGTCAACGAGGGCATACAATCGTATCGACGTGACACGCGTGTGATGGCCTGGCAAGTGCGTTATCGTGTGTCGCGTACGCTACCTGACGGGCTGTTCTGGCAAACATCCACTGGCGGAAAGTCACATGCGCATTCAGACGTCATTCCTGTTCGATCTCGACGGCACGCTGGTCGACAGCGTTTATCAGCACGTTCTCGCATGGAAGCAGGCGCTCGACAGCGAAGGCATTGCGCTATCGGTCTGGCGAATCCATCGAAAGATCGGCATGAGCGGCGGGCTGTTTACCAACCAGCTTCTACGCGAGACGCACGCCGACATCAGCGAGGAACTCGGCGAGCGGCTTCGCCGTGCGCACGCCGCTGCTTATCAACGGCTGCGCGATCAGGTGTGTCCACTGCCCGGTGCACGCGAGCTGCTCGACGCGCTGACGAAAGCCGGTACGCCTTGGGCCGTCGCGACGAGCGGCCGGATGGAAACGGCGTCGCTGAACCTGCAGGCGCTCGGCGTGGATCCCGCGAAGGCCGTGGTGGTCACACGCGATGACGTCAAGTACGCCAAGCCCGATCCCGACCTGTTCATTGCCGCCGCACAGCGGCTTGGCGTGCCGATCGAGCAGGCCGTCGTGGTTGGCGATTCGATCTGGGACATGCTGGCGGCGCAGCGCTGCCGCGCGCTTGGCGTAGGCTTGCTGTCAGGTGGGTACGGCACAGAGGAACTGGAGCGCGCAGGCGCGCTGCGCGTGTACGACGATCCGGCCGATCTGCTCGTTCATCTGGATGAAGTCGCATCGCGGCCCTGATGCGCGTGTTTGACGTCGCGAATATGACGGCGCGCATCTGCTGGGCAGACGCACGCCGGTCGCTCGCTGCGTGACGGGTCTCGGGGACCGATTTCAGACGCTGAGTCCGTGTCTGGACACGACGCGCTTATGCGCTGCGCGCTTCGCGCCGCTCCTGCTCCGCGACCGTGTAGATCGCTTCGGGCATCGCCTCCAGCCGCGCTTTCGGAATCGGGTCGCCGCTCTCGTCCGACAGACCGTAGGTCCCGTCTTCGATCTTCTGCAGCGCACGTGCAATGTCGGCAATGCGGTGATCATTCACGTTGCGCAGCGACTGGTTGATCTCGTCCTGCGCCATGCCTTGCGCGTCGTCCTCGAATTCCCTTGGTTCGTCGCCATGCTCTTCCATGGACAATCGTTCTTCGCCAATGGTACTTTCCTCGCCGCCCAGCAGTTCACGGCGCATTGCCTCGAGGCGCGCGCGCTGTTGTGCGATAAACGCGTCGCTCAAATCACTCCGTTGGCCAGGCATGGTTAATCTCCCTTGGATAGAAGCGTTGTATTAAATCAGCGGCGCTCGCCGGCCGATATGCACCGGGTTCCAGAAAAGCGGAACCTCGGTGGTGCTTCCGAAACTCAACGACGCTTTCGCGTTTCCTCATACGACTACAATGGCGCGAGACAGGCAGGTGCATCATGGGCTTGCATCATGGGGTTGCAATACGCGCACCCTTCAGCAATTCTACGAGCATGTCACATCCTCGCGTGACCAACATCAGGGAGAATACGATGTCAGAAAGCACGGTTTCTTATGGCGGTTACGAGATTGTCGTTCATTCCTCGACCAACCGTCTGGGTGCGTGGGTGGCCGGCGTCAGCCTGAAAGACGGCACGGGAAAGACGGTGGACCTTCGGCCTGAGACGGTTCAGCCCGAATGGCTGACTGAAGAAGAAGCGATTCGCGATGCGGTCGAATGGGGTCGCCGCTATATCGACCGCGAGTTCAAGACGTCGGAGCAGCATTCATGGGTTGCCGATCGTGCCCGTGCGGAAACCTGGTTTCAGGACGAAGAAGAGAAGACGCGCGGCCCGGAAATCGGCAGCTAAACGTTCGGGACGCGCATCGGCAGCGGGGAACCGCTGCGCCTCGCTGGGTCCATCAATGCCGTGCCTTGTCGATCGCCGTCACCGCGAGCACGCGCGCGAGGTCCGCGTACAACTCGGCCCACTTGCCGAGCAGGCTTGGATCGTCGGTGAGAAAAAGCGGATGCTCCACCCATGCGCTGACGTTCGCGTCTTTCCACGCGAGCTCGAAAACGCGTAGCTCTTCGTCTTCGCTGACGCCAATATCAACCAGTTCCTTGAACGACGCGAGATTGGACAGCCACACCTTGTCTGCGGAGATACCGTGGATTGCCGCCAGCGCGCCGCTTGCGCGATGACGCGCGTTCTCGCGACTATCGGCGATCAGGAATACGATGCTTTCGCTGTGGGCACTGCTGAACACGGCGCGATACAGTGAAGTCCTGCAGCGATGGCTGAGTTGCGTGCCCATGGTGACGTGCACTCCCGAAAGCACTGCATTATTTTTCCCGGCGGTCTGGCCGGCGCCGGATTTCTGCCTTCCGCTCGACGGCTTTGTGCCTGTCTGCCTGACGGATTGACGCTGCCGGGCGCGATAGCGCTCGCTGCTCCAGTAAAGATACAGGCTGCACACGACCAGACAGGCCAGTGCGAGCATCCCGACGCCCCCAAGTACCGCCAGATCGGCATGCGCCATGTCAGGCCTCCTTCAGTCTCGCACGTGGATTCGTCGCCCGCCGTTGGCCTTGCAGCGCTGTTTTCATAGTGGGGACGATGAACCGAGTATCCGGCGCGCGTTCGGTTTGAGCAACTGGGCACAGGTCTCTATTGACCAATCTACCCCGCTGTAGGAGTCTATCTGGCTTGGGCCTGTGTCCCGCGGCGGCTGCCGTTCGTCGTCGGATAGGGCTGCTTCGGGCGGCATCGCCCTTTATAGCAATGCGATGCAGACAATCACGAGCCCGCTCAGCGTAAAAGCAGTCGTCAATCGCATACAAGGGATTGCGAGGTAAAGCGTGAGCGCAGTTCAGCTTGTCCTGCGTTTGCCGCTGTCCGCGTGCTCAGCCGCTGCGGCCGGCTCGACGGGCTCTTCGAGGAAGTCAAAATCGCAGCCCCGGTTCGCCTGCGTGACGTGCAACTGGTGCATCACGCCGAAGCCTCGCTCGAACGGACGCTTCGGCGCTTGCCACGCGGCCTTTCGCGCGCGGAGTTCGGCGTCGCTCACGTCGAGGTGCAAACGACGCGCACGAACGTCCAGCTCGATCATGTCGCCATCCTTGACGAGTGCAAGCGGGCCGCCCACGAACGACTCGGGCGCGACGTGCAGCACGCAGGCGCCGTAACTGGTGCCACTCATGCGCGCATCGGAAATGCGCAGCATGTCGCGCACGCCCTCCTTCAGCAGCTTTTGCGGGATCGGCAACTGGCCCCATTCGGGCATGCCAGGGGCGCCCACCGGCCCCGCGTGCTGCAGGACCAACACCGAATCTTTCGTGACGTTCAACGCTTCCGAGTCGATGCGTGCGGCCATATCGCCATAATCACTGAATACGACGGCCGGCCCGCGATGTTTCAGCAGATGCGTTTCCATGGCCGCGGGTTTGATCACCGCGCCGTCGGGCGCGAGATTGCCGCTCACCACCGCCAGGCCGTCACTGGCGACAATGGGATTGCCGCGGCGGCGGATCACATCGTCGTTAAAGATTTCCGCACCCGCGATGTTCTCGCCGAGCGTCGATCCGGTGACCGTCATCTGTGTGCCGTCGATCAGTTCGCCTAGCTCCGCGAGCAACGCGCGCAGGCCGCCCGCATAGAAAAAGTCTTCCATCAGGTACTGGCCGGCCGGGCGCACGTTCGCAAGCACCGGCGTCGTGCGGGCGAGTTCGTCGAAGCGGCTGATTCGCAGGTCGATGCCCGCCCGGCGAGCGAGCGCGACGAGATGGACGATCGCATTGGTCGAGCCGGACATCGAGAGCACGGTCGTCACGGCGTTGTCGAAGGATCGGGCGGTGAGCATGTCCGAGGGCTTCTGATCGGTCCACACCATCTCGACAATGCGCTGGCCCGTCAACGACGCGAACTGCGCATGCCGCGAATCGACTGCGGGGATCGACGAAAATCCGGACAGCGTGAGGCCGAGCGCTTCGACGGCGCTCGTCATCGTCGACGCGGTGCCCATCGTCATGCAGTGGCCCGGCGAGCGCGCAATGCCGCTTTCGATGCCTTTCCACTCTGCTTCGCTGATCGTGCCGGCGCGCAACTCGGCCCAATATTTCCATGTGTCCGAGCCACTGCCGAGTGTGCGTCCGTTCCAGTTGCCGCGTAGCATCGGGCCGGCGGGCAGGAAGATGGCCGGCAGGTCCATGCTGATCGCGCCCATCAACAGGCCGGGCGTCGTCTTGTCGCAACCGCCCATCAACGCGCAGCCGTCGAACGGATAGGACTTCAGCAACTCCTCCGTCTCCATCGCGAGAAAGTTGCGATAGAGCATCGTGGTCGGCTTCTGGAATGGCTCGGCTAGCGTCATGACCGGCATTTCGACCGGAAACCCGCCGGCTTGCCAGACGCCGCGCTTCACTTCTTCCACGCGCTGTCTGAAGTGCGTGTGGCAGGAATTGATCTCGCTCCACGTGTTGACGACCGCGATCACCGGTTTGCCCAGGTAATCGGACGCGTGATAGCCCATCTGCGCGGTGCGGGAACGGTGGCCGAACGAGCGAAGGTCATTCACGCCGTACCAGCGATAGCTGCGAAGCTGTTCAGGTGTTTTGCGCGCGATCGGCACTGATCTCTCCATGCTCTCCAGCGGATCGCCACCCATTTGACTGGCAAAGCGCAGACGCCGCGGGGCGGTTCGTCAGGCCGATGGTAGCGACACCACCGGCACACGTCGTTAAGGGAATTCACCGACGCAGCGCGGGCGGCCACGGTGGCTCGAAGCAGGCGTGAGTGCCATAATCCCCCGGCTATATGCGTGCACGTAGTCGTTATTGTCCTCGCTTCGAACAAGGAGTTTCAGATGAGCAAAGGTTATTGGGTCACCGCTTACCGCGCGACGAAAGATCCGGCAAAGCTCGCCGCTTACGCACAACTCGCCGCGCCCGCCGTCGCGGCCGCCGGCGGTAAATTCATCGTGCGTGGCGTAGCGGACGAAGTGCACGAGCAGGGCTTGAAAGAGCGCACGGTCGTGATCGAGTTTTCCAGCTACGAGGCCGCTGTTGCCGCGTATGACAGCGAAGCCTATCGCAAAGCGCTGGACGCATTGGGCGACGGTGTCGAGCGCGATCTGCGCATCGTGCGCGGGACGGAATAAGCGTTCTGCGACGCGGTGCGTTTTGCAGACACGAAGCCGCCGGAAACAGAGCCAGTTGATGTCATGCGTCCGTAAGCGCTTCCGGCATCAACCGTAAGTTTGCGGCGAGCTTTCAACCCGGCCAGCAACCGTGTGATTCGTCGACATCGTGAATCGATTAGCGCACGGGTCACAAGCCGGTCGGCGTGTGCGCACCGCGATTTGCCGGTTACTTGTGAATGCGTCGTTATCAACGCCCGCCCCCTTTTAATGCTTAATGCATAAAATAGCCGGGGCAGGTTGCGTCGGCCCCAGGCTTAAAATCAGCGCGCACAATCGGAGCGGACGTTGCCCATCGCTTCATTCACATGTTCCGCAAACTTGTGCCTCTAGCGTAATCAGCGTGCATATCCGTCAGAACTGATTTATCCGACCCGAGCCAGAGCGGCCGCACGACGTGTTGTTACCGCGTGCCGGCGCACAAACGCGCGTTTATGCAGTTACCCCTCGCGACTGCGGGCTTCTCTTCCCTGAGGGTCCAGAAGCGAGAGCGTCCAGAGTCGGTCTCTCATTGCCAACAAAAGCACCCCATTTAAAAAGATAATCCGCCAGTTGAACGAATCAAGCTGCCTATAGCCTATTTTTAATAATTAAATGAATGGTGTGCATGCGGCATTCATGTGTTGATGTTCATTTGATGATTAAAATGCCATCGGAATTATTAAACTAGTTCCCGATAACGATTTTCCGCAATATACAACATTCTTTTTTGTCGAATCCTGCGCAGCTGAGCGCCTTATTAAACTTGAACCGCTGGCGCCGTGAAAGCTTTCTACCAACGGACACACGTGCAGTCAGAGAGTCGCGAGAGCCGCACCGACTCCTTCGCCAGCTTAACCTTTACACAGTGACTCATTCAACGCTGACGTTCGCCGCCAACGTTCCCCGCTTATTCTGATAAAAAGCCGCGAATACATTAGACGAATAACGGCAATATATTTTTTTACAATTTTCCAGACCATTAGAAGTGGTTATGCCGTTTAAAATCCGCTGCATTGCAAATCATAAGCAGCCACGAGAAATGAATAACAATATCCGGGCGGTAGCCTATACGAGATACACGGTGAATGGCTGGACCTGGTTCGCCACGGGCGCCGCCGCGCTGATGCAAGGCGCGGCTATGCCCGCGAGTGGTGCGACGCGGCAAGCAGGCACGTAACGCTTCTCCAGCCACGCCAGCGCCGGCTCTTCCTGCTGTCAGCGTAACGAGTGCAACCCGCCCGCCTGCACGTCGCGACCCGAAGCGGCTGTTGATCGCATCACGCATGTCACGTTGCTTACGCGCGTTGCTTCCGTGCGTTGCTTCCCAGGCAGCTCAACTCGCGCCGACACCGCTTCCGCACGTCCGACACGCCACTTTCGAGAACCACATTTGACGATCCCGTTTTCCCGGCTGCGCCTGCCGCGCCATACCGTTGCGATTCTGTGCGCGTGCGGCGCGTTGCTTGCGGCGTTCGTGCCCGCCCACGCTTTCGCCGCCGACCTCGCGACGGGCTTTGCGCAATTGAATCAGGGCGTTATTGAAAGCCGCACGGTGTCGCTGAAGGAGCTCGGGCTGCTGACGAGCGTCACCCTGACCGCACCGGACACCCGCCGCGAATTCTTCCTGCCGGTGCCGGCCGATGTGCCGATTACCGACGCCACCCTGCAACTCGACGGCGCGTACGTACGCGGCGACGGCGGCCGCACGACCATGCTGCTGTCGCTCGACGGCTCGCCGGTGGTCGCGCGCTCATTCACGCAGGCCAACGGCGGCGCGTCGATGAGCGTCGGCGTCGACGGCGCGCCGCGCCCTGCGGGTTATGTGCGCATCGGGCTCGGCTTCTCGTCGGTGATCAACGACAACGTTTGTACCGACCAGACCGCGATTGGCAACGTGCTGCGCGTCGATCCGTCGACACGTCTCACCTACCGCTTCAATCCCGCCGACGTGCAGGACTTGCGCACGGCATGGAGCGCACTCCCGTACGCGCCGGTGCTGGCGATTTCCGGCCCACGCCTCGCTGCTGCAACGCTCGATACGGCGTGGCGCACCAACGCGCTGTTGCAACGCGACGGCAAGCGCCCACTGATGCAGGCGCTGCCCGCGCCCGGCGACACTGTCGAGCTCGACGGCGTTCAGGTGCCCGACGCGCTGCATGGCCTCGCGGCCTTCGACGCGCTCGCAGGCGGCGGCGCCCACAGGCTCGCGAACCCGGCCGAACTCGGCGCGCTGATCGCGCTGTCGCCGCGCGGCGTCTTCGGCCCCGACGTGGTGGTCGCGGACGAACCGATGCGCAACGCGATCAACGCCGGTGTCGACGCCCTGCGCGCACAGGTAGCGAGTGCGGACCCGCAGGCGCTTCACGCGTTCGACGCGTGGCGCGCGCGGGCCGTCACGCCGCTCGCCGCGCCGCTCGTGCGCGGTGAAGCGCGTGTCGCGCACCTCGGCGGCCGCGCGATGCTGGTGCTCGGCGACAACGAGGGTGCGGCCGTGCTTGCGCGCGGCTGGCGTCCGATCGACGTATCGAGTCGCGTAGTCGTGCATCAGATCGATCCGGCTGCGCGCACGCAAGGCGACAGGATCGCGCTCGCCGACCTCGGCGGCGAACCGCGCAGCATCGACGTGCACGATACGGCGTCCTGGGAAGCCAGCTTCGATCTGGCCGCGGCGTCCGGCAACGGTCAATTGCCCAGCGTGGTCGTGCTCGATCTCGCCGCTTCGCCGACGATCTCGAATGGCGCGGCAACCGCCACCGTCTATTTCAACGACGTGATGATCGGCGCAAAACTGTTGAACGTCGACGGCCGCCGGCAGCGCCTCGAACTGCAGATTCCGCGTTATGCGCTCGCCCGCACCAACACGCTGCGCGTGTCGTTCCGCCGTCAGCCGGATGCCGGCTGCCAGACTCGCCAGGCGTATCCGGTAGCGGTGCTGCCGGGCAGCTATCTGCAACTCGATCGGGGTACGCCTGATAACGATTTCGTCGGGATGGCCGCGCGCTATGCGTCGTCCGCGACGGTGATCGTGCCGCAGTCGTATCTCGACGACGCGCTTCACAGCGTGCCGCGTCTTGCCACGCTGACGGGTGCGGCCGGCGTCGCGCCGCTGCCCGCGCATTTCGTGGTCGCCGCAAATGGTGCGCATCCGCGGCCTGACGGCCCTTTCCTCGCCGCCGACGTTACGGTGGCCGACGAGAAAGATCACGTCGAGTTTTCGAAGGATCACCTGATGCTGACCTCGGCCGCTGGCGACAGGCTCATCGACGTATCGGGTCTCAGCAAACTCGCCGTGCTGAGCGTGGCGACCTCCGGCGAACAGGCCGGGATCGTCTATCGGTCGACGGGCGACGCCCCGACGCTGACCGACAAGCTGCAACTCGCACGCGGCGATATCGCGGTGGTGGACGCAACCGGCGTGCTCAAACAGTTCGACACCGTGCATCCCGATGATCTGAGTGCGGACGGCACGTCGAGCACGCAATGGGTCACGCAGCATTGGGTGCGCTGGGGTCTGCCCGCGTTGCTGCTCCTGCTTCTGATCGTGCTGATTCTGTCCGCGCAGCGCGCGCGTCGCAAGAACCGGGACAAGAAGTGAGTTTCGCGACGCTCAGGTGGTACGGCGGCTTCCTGCTCGCGGACTACTACCAGATACTCGAACACGTCGCGACGGTGGTCGCCGTGATCATTCTGCTGTCGAGTCTCGATGACCTGTTCATCGACGCGTGGTACTGGATCCGTCAGGCCGTGCGCCGCCTGACGATCGAGCGGCAACACCGGCCGCTCACGATTGCGCAATTGCATGCGCGCGCGGAGCAACCCATCGCGATCATGGTGCCGGCGTGGCATGAACACGACGTCATTGCTGCGATGCTGGAGGACATGGTGCGCGTGCTCGATTACCGCGCGTACACGGTGTTCGTGGGCACCTATCAGAACGACGCGGCGACGATCGCGGAAGTCGAGCGGATGCGGCTGCGTTACAAGCATCTGCACCGCGTCGAAGTCCCGCATGACGGGCCGACGTGCAAGGCGGACTGTCTGAACTGGATCGTGCAGGCAATCCTGCACTACGAGTTCGAAGCGGGCGTCGAGTTCGCCGGCGTCGTGATGCACGACAGCGAAGACGTGCTGCATCCGGTGGAACTGAAGTTCTTCAACTATCTGCTGCCGCGCAAGGACATGATCCAGTTGCCGGTCGCGTCGCTCGAACGCGAGTGGTTCGAACTGGTGGCGGGCACGTATATGGACGAGTTCGCCGAATGGCACGCGAAGGATCTGGTGGTGCGGGAGAGCCTCGCGGGCTCGGTGCCTTCAGCGGGCGTGGGCACCTGCTTCTCGCGCCGCGCGATACTCGCGCTGGTCCAACAGACGCAAAGCCAGCCCTTCAATACCGAGAGTCTCACCGAAGATTACGACGTCGGCACGCGCATCGGCAAACTCGGCATGCAGTCCATTTTTCCGCGCTTTCCGGTGCAGTTTTCGACGCGCCGCCGGGGCTGGTTCGGCCTTGGCGCGGAACGCGAGATCACCATGACGATGCCGCTGTGCGTGCGCGAGTTTTTTCCCGACACGTTGCGCACCGCGTACCGCCAGCGCGCTCGCTGGACGCTTGGCATCGGCCTGCAAGGCTGGCGCCAGACCGGCTGGAGCGGCTCGCTCGCCAACCGCTATCTGCTGCTGCGCGATCGCAAGGGCGTGGTCACGGCGTTTGTCGGCATGCTCGCGTATGTGCTGGTGGTGCAGTTTCTGCTGTTCGCAATGGCATCGTTTCTCGGCATGACACCCGATCTGTTTCCGTCGCCGTTCATCGATTCGACGTGGACGCAGTTACTGCTCGCCGCAAATTTCGTGTCGCTGGCGTTGCGCGTGCTCCAGCGCATGATCTTCACGTCGAGGCTCTATGGTTGGGAGCATGGCCTGCTGGCGGTGCCGCGCATGGTGATCAGCAACTTCATCAATTTTCTCGCGGTGTTTCGCGCATGGCGCCTCTTTCTCGTACATGTGGTGACCGGCAAGCGGCTTGCATGGGACAAAACCATGCACGACTTTCCGAGCGCCGATGGCCTGCGCAATACACGCCAGAATCTCGGCGAACTGCTGCTGTCCTGGCAGGCGATCGACGAGCAGAAACTCGAAATCGCGCTGCGTGACGAGCATGCGCGCCATGCGCCGCTCGGGCGCGTGCTGATGGCGCGTGGCTGGCTCGACGAGGAAACGCTCGCCGAGGCGATTGCATTCCAGAACGACCTGCCGCGTGGCCGCTTCGACGCCGCGCGGCTCGAAAGCGCGCTGCGCGATCTGCCGCCCGAAGTGCTGGTGCGCTATCGCACGTTGCCGCAAGGCGAGGATGTGCACGGTCACGCGCTCTTCGTCGCCGCGAGCCTGCCTGCCGACGAAGTACTCGCCACCCTGCACGAACTGACGGGCCGCACGGTGTCCGTGCATATCGTGCGGGAAAGCGAGGTGGCCGCCGGGTTGCGCGTGTTGAGCAATGCTCGCACGCTCGCCATCGCGCCGCATGACGAGGACGGGTCGACCGATCCGCTCATGACCGGCGTGCCGCTGCTCGGCGATCTGCTGATCGAAATGGGGCTCGTCACACGCGCCGCGTTCGAAGGCGCGTTGGCCGACTATCGTCCCGAGCGCGACGGACGCATCGGCGAATACATGATGTCGAAACAGGTGATTTCGCGCGACGCGTTGAACCGCGCGGTGACCGAGCAGAACCGCCTGCGCCGCGAGCACGTGGCGGGACGCTAACGCGTGTCGACCGCCGGCATGCACGACGACCCCGGCGCGAAGACTGGCTTGAACACCGCGCTCACCACCGCCAGATCACCGAGTGCGCCGCGTGTCCCCGCCAGATCGATCCTGCATGGCACGCCGTTTGCCCGCTAGAATCACCGCCTTTGCCCGCTTCGGGCGCCGCACAGGGCAAAATACGGGTTTTGAGCGCGCATCGCGCCCGCATTCCTTCCATGAGTCAGATGCTGGCGGCCGCGTTGCCGCCGGTCCGCGACCCGGCGTACCCCGCGCCTGTCATGCGATGACAGGCGGCGCGTGCGTCGGCGCGAGGACAGCTCGTCCCTGACAGATCACCTGACAGATCACCTGACAGAGCACCTGAGAGAGCACCTGAGGAGCATTTATGACCGATTCGAACCCATCCTTTGTCGGCCGGATTTCGCTGGCTGTCAGCACGTTTTTCCGCATTCTCGGCGACGGTGAATTCGCCGCCGGCGTCCTGCGTCTGCGCAACGGCACGGGCGCGCGCGTAAGCACGCCTGCGCCGGCCGCTACCCAGACACCGGCACCGGCCCCGGCACCCGCGCCGGCTCCCACGCTGAAAACGGCCAACCCGGACGCCGCATTGCAACTGCTAGGCCTCCTGCAACGCGACGCGCGCTTCATCGACTTCGTCGAAGAAGACATCAAGCGATTCAGCGACGCCGACATCGGGGCCGCCGCCCGCCTTGTTCACGAAGGCTGTCGCGCGACGCTGCGCGAGCATTTCACGATCCGCCCCGTGCGCGACGAAGCCGAAGGCAGCCGCATCACGCTGCAGGACGGCTTCGACGCGAGCGCGATCCGTCTGACCGGCAACGTGGTCGGCAAGGCGCCGTTTAGCGGCAACATCAGCCACCGCGGCTGGCGCGTGGACGATGTGCGTCTGCCGAAGCTCGCGGAAAGCCACAACGCGAAGGTGATCGCGCCGGCCGAGGTGGAGCTATGAGCGACACAAACCAGTCCCGCTATTCCATCGGCATCGATCTGGGCACCACGCATTGCGCGCTGTCCTATGTCGACACGAGCGCGAGCGACGGCGAGCAAACCGCCCAGGGTGTGCTGCCGGTCGCGCAACTCACGGGTCCCGGCGCCATCGACAGTCTCGATCTGTTGCCCTCGTTTCTGTACCTCCCCCATCCCGAAGAACTCGCACCCGGCGACCTGGTTCTGCCGTGGACCGGCGAGCGCCAGTTCGCGGTCGGCGAATTCGCCCGCAGCCGCGGCGCGGCAACGCCGATCCGGCTCGTGTCGAGCGCGAAGAGCTGGTTGTGCCATCCGGGCGTCGACCGCCGCGCGGCGATTCTGCCCAACGATGCGCCGCCCGAGGTCGCGCGCGTGTCGCCGCTCGAAAGCTCGGTGCGCTACCTGACGCATCTGCGCGAAGCATGGGACCACGCGCATCCGGACGCACCGTTTAGCGACCAGGACGTGACGGTGACCATTCCAGCGTCGTTCGATCCGGCCGCGCGTGAACTCACGGCGGAAGCCGCCGAGGCCGCCGGCTATCGCCGCATGACGCTGCTCGAAGAACCGCAGGCGGCGCTCTATAGCTGGATCCAGAAGAGCGGCGGCCAGTGGCGCAAGCAGGTCAGGGTCGGCGACATCATCCTCGTGGTGGACGTGGGCGGCGGCACGACCGACCTCTCGCTGATCGCGGTCGTGGAGCGCGAGGGCAACCTCGAACTGCACCGCGTCGCAGTTGGCGAACACATTCTGCTCGGCGGCGACAACATGGACCTCGCGCTCGCGCACGTGGTCGCACGCAAGCTCGCGGCCCAGGGCACCCAGGCCGACGCGTGGCAATTGCGCGCCCTCACCTACGCGTGCCGCTCCGCGAAAGAAACGCTGCTCAGCGATCCGTCGACGGACACCGTGCCGCTCGTCGTGCCGAGCCGCGGCTCGAAGCTGATCGGCGGCTCGATCCGCACCGAACTCACGCGCGCCGAACTGACGCAGACCATCCTCGACGGTTTCTTCCCGCAAGTGGATAGCGCCGCGCGGCCGGTGAGCCGCGCGCGTGCCGGTCTCACGCAACTCGGTTTGCCATACGCGCAGGACGCGGGCATCACGCGTCATCTGGCGGCCTTCCTCGGCCGGCAGGTCGGCGCGCTCGCCGAACTCGAAGGGCTGCGCGATATCGCGACCGCGCAGAACGCGAGCTTCCTGCATCCCACCGCCGTGCTGTTCAACGGCGGCGTGTTCAAGTCGCCGCTGCTCGTCGAGCGCATCATGGGCACGCTCAACCAGTGGCTCACGGCCGAAGGTGCGCCGCCTGCGCGTCTGCTCGAAGGCGCGGACCTCGATCTCGCCGTCGCGCGCGGGGCGGCCTATTACGGCTATGTGCGGCGCGGTCAGGGCGTGCGGATTCGCGGCGGCACCGCGCGTGCTTACTACATCGCGATCGAATCGGCGATGCCGGCCGTGCCCGGCATGGAGCCGCCCATCCAGGCGCTGTGCGTGGCGCCTTTCGGTATGGAGGAAGGCACCGAGGCCGAACTGCCCGCGCAGGAATTCGGCCTCGTGGTCGGCGAGCCGGTCCACTTCCGCTTCTTCGGATCGTCGGTGCGTCGACAGGATCAGGTGGGCACGCTGCTCGACTTCTGGGGCCCCGAGGAGTTGCAGGAACTGGAGGAGATTCAGGCGACGCTGCCGGCTTCCGGGCGCACCGCGGGCGAAGTCGTGCCGGTGAAGCTGCACGCGCGCGTGACCGAGGCGGGCACGCTGGAACTCGAAGCCGTGCCGCGCGGCACCGACGAGCGCTGGAAGGTCGAGTTCGACGTGCGCGGCAACGCGTCTGAATGAAATGAAGCGGTACAGCGTCGGCATCGATCTGGGCACCAGCAATACGGTGCTTGCGTATGCGCAGGCGGGTTCGGCTGCGGGTTCGGCGCCGGCTTCAGGCACTGAGCCATCGCAGATTCACGTGTTCGAGATCGATCAACTGGTCGGCTTCGGTGAAGTCGGCGCGCAGCCGCTGCTGCCGTCGGTGCGTTATCACGCGGCCCAGGGTGAGCTGAACGCCGATGACCTGCAACTGCCCTGGAGCCATGCGCCACGCGCAGACGACGGACCGCCGGTCGTGGTCGGCCGGCTCGCGCGCGCGCTCGGCGGCCAGGTGCCTGGGCGGCTCGTCGCCAGTGCGAAAAGCTGGCTCTCGCATGCGTCGGTGGATCGGACCGCGCCGATTCTGCCGTGGGGCGCGTCCGACGACGTGCTCAAGGTGTCGCCGGTTCAGGCGAGCGCGAGTTATCTTGCGCATGTTCGCGCCGCGTGGAACCAGCGGTTCCCGCAGGCGCTGCTCGAACATCAGGATGTGGTGCTCACGGTGCCCGCGTCGTTCGATGAAGGCGCTCGCGCGCTCACCGTCGAGGCCGCGCGCACGGCGGGACTGGCGAACCTGCGCCTGCTGGAAGAGCCGCAGGCGGCATTTTACGACTGGCTGTTTCACCACCGCGAACATCTCGCGAGCGAACTGGCGAACACGCGGCTCGTGCTGATCTGCGACGTGGGCGGCGGCACGACCGACCTTACGCTCATCCAGGTCCGGTTGCGTGAAGACGGCGAGCCGGAGCTGACGCGCATCGGCGTGGGCAACCATCTGATGCTCGGCGGCGACAACATGGATCTGGCGCTCGCGCATCGGGTCGAAGCGCGTCTGCCGGATAGCGGCAACGCGGACTCGAATTCGAACCGGAATACGCGCGCGCGTTTGTCGGCGGCAACGCTGTCGCAACTGGTGGAACGCTGCCGGGCCGCGAAGGAGCAACTACTCGGCGCGCACGCGCCCGAATCGACGTCGATCACGCTGCTCGGCGCGGGCTCAAAACTGATCGGCGGCGCGCGCTCCGTGCAGATCACGCGCGACGAAGTCGAGAAGATCATCGTCGACGGTTTTTTTCCGGCGGTGGAATCGGGCGAGCGCCCTGGCCGCCCGCGTGGCGCGATTGTCGAATTCGGTCTGCCGTATGCGTCGGACGCCGGCGTCACGCGTCATATCGCGGCCTTTCTGAGCCGCTTTGCCACGCAGGCGCGCGAGGCGCTCGCCGATGCGGATGCTGATACAGATGCCGATGCCGCGCCAAAGCCGGCCGATGCCGCAACGCTGCCGGTGCCCGACACGCTGCTGCTGAATGGCGGCGTGTTCCGTGCGCCATCGCTCACGACCCGCCTCGCCGATACGCTCGCCCGATGGCGCGGCGCACCGCTTAACGTACTGCACAACGGCAATCCCGACGTCGCGGTGGCGCGCGGCGCGGTCGCCTACAGTCTCGCGCGGGCGGGCGCAGCGCCGAAAATCGGCGGTGGCTCGCCGCGCAGCTATTTTCTCGTTCTCGACGAACCGGCCGGCGAGCCGAATGCGGAATCCGACGCCGCATCGGCACCGCGTGGCATCTGCCTTTTGCCGCGCGGCACGGAAGAAGGTCGCGAAATCCTGATTGCCGAGCGCACGTTCGCGCTGCGGCTGGGTCATCCGGTGCGTTTCCATCTGGTTTCGTCGAGCGCGGAGACCGTGTATCAGCCCGGCGAACTGGTCGAGCTGAGCGGCAGCGATTTCGTGCGCCTGCCGCCCATTGCGACGATCGTTCAGCCACGCGGCGCGAGCACCGCACGCGAAACCACTGTGCAGATCGCGACCGCGCTTACCGAGGTGGGAACGCTCGACGTCCATTGCATCGAACTCGATGATCCCACGCAACGCTGGCTGCTCGAATTCCAGTTGCGCCGCGAAGATGCACAGGTCAACTTATCAACTGACTCGAACGCTGCACGTCATCCGGGACTCGACGAAGCGATCGACCATATCGACCGTTGCTTCGGCTCGCGCGCGCAGAAGGTCGACCCGAAGGAAGTCAGGCGGCTGCGCTCGCAGCTCGAACAGCTACTGGGTCCGCGCGACACCTGGAACAGCGCGTTACTGCGCGAGCTGTTCGGCGCGTTGTGGGAGCGCGCGCGGCGTCGGCGGCGCTCGGCGGATCACGAGCGGCTCTGGCTGAACCTGGCCGGCTATTGCGTGCGCCCGGGCTTTGGCTACCCGCTCGACGAGTGGCGAGTCGAACAACTGTGGTCGCTATTCGACGACGGCATTCAGTACATTCACGACAGTCAGGTCTGGTCCGAATGGTGGACGTTGTGGCGGCGCGCTGCCGGCGGCTTGAACGAAGACGCGCAGTTGCGGGTGCTCGACGCGATGGCGTATCTGCAGAACGCCGCGCAATCGCGTCACAAGCTGCCGTTCGACGTGTCGAAAGCTGGCTTGACCGATATGACGCGGCTGCGCGCATCGCTCGAACGCATTCCGGTGGCGCGCAAGATCGAACTGGGCGAGGCGGTCCTGAACCGCCTGAAGAAACCGGGGGAAAACGCGCAAAGCTGGTGGGCCGTGGGCCGCATCGGCGCTCGGCGGCCGTTTTACGGCAGCGCGCATGGCGTGGTGCCGCCGGACGTGGCCGGTGCATGGCTGGAGACCATTCTCGCGCTCGACTGGAAAAAGGTCGATCCCGCCGCGTTCGCGGCCGTGCAGATCGCGCGCATGACGGGCGACCGTTCACGGGACCTGCCGGACGGCTTGCGGCAAAAGACGCTACGCAAACTCGAAACCGCCAACGCGCCGCGCGCGTGGATCACCATGGTCAGCGAGACTGTGGAACTCGACAATGCGGACGAAGGCCGCGTGTTCGGCGAAGCTTTGCCGGCGGGGCTCAAGTTGATTGCGGGTTAGTCGCGGGGTAGTCGCAAGTTAGTCGCAAGTTAGTCGCGGGCCAGGTGTGAGTCAGTCGCGGCTGGATGCCGGCGCGGTCGCCGCAGCGAGCGTGCCGCGTGCTCAAGCCATGGTCACCTGATTGCGGCCCGCATGTTTCGAGCGATACAGCGCCATGTCGGCGGTGGCAAAACCATCGCGGTGCGCGGGCCGCGACAACTCGTTCATACGCGTCAACGAGGCGCCCACGCTCACCGTGACCTTGCCGAGCGGCGAAGCACGGTGCTCGATCGCCAGATCTTCCACTCCCTGGCGCAGCACGTCGAGGGTATTTTCAAGCGAGCCGCGTTCCGCCTGCAGCACCAGCAGACCAAACTCCTCGCCGCCCATGCGCCCCACGACGATCCGTTCACCATCGGCGACGGTCTGCATCACCGAGGCGACCCTGCGCAGGCAGTGATCGCCGGCCTGGTGCCCGTATGTGTCGTTGTACTGCTTGAACCAGTCCACGTCGACCACGACTGAGCCCATCACGTCGCCGTCGCGCGCTTCCTTCCACCGGCGTGCAATGCTTTCCAGCAGAAAACGCCGGTTATACAGTTGTGTGAGCGGATCGATGGCGGTGGCCGTGCGCATTTTCAGATCGTTCTCGATCATCGAGCGCAGGTGATAAAACACCGCGCGCTGGCCTTCATCGAGCCGGCCCGGCGACGGGTCCATCGCGCACAGCGCACCGACCGTCTCGCCGTTCGGCGCGCGCAGCGCAATGGCCGCGTAAAACCGCACGAACGGGTGACGCTGCACCAGCATGCATTCGCCGAAGCGCACATCGTCATGCGCATCTTCGATCACGAACAGTTCGTCGTCGCGCACCGCGTAGTCCGCGAGCGAGCGCGCACGCGTGATGAGCGGCATCGACATGCCGACTTCAGCACGGTAATGCTGGTACTCCTCGTCGAGCAGTGTGATGGCCGTGATCCCCGCGCCGGTCACCGTTTTCAGGATTTTCGCCGCGTGCGTGAAGCACTCGCGCATGACCTGATCGTCGTGCAACAGCCATTCGATGACCGACGATTCGACTTCCGGTTCGCCAGTGCTGGATGGATCGACCGCCATCCGGCTGGACAAACGGTCATGGCTGTTGGCAAGGTGCACGGCTTGGTTCCCAGAATTGAGTTGCTCGTGTCAACGGCAATCAGGTGGGAAACTTGAGCGTGCGAAGGAAGATGAAAGCGCCGGCAACGCGCGAACGCGCGGCGCCCTGGCTTTTTGCAAGCCGCGCATTCATGTGGTGGTTCGCGAGGCCGTGTGAGTCACGCAACGGAATCTGTGATCAGACAAATGAACGGCCTGGACCGCCGTGCTGCCGTTCAGGGACGCTCGCCGCGCGCGAGCCGCGCCTCGATGTCGTACACCACCGGCATCAGATCGGCGACGCTGTCGATCACATAATGTGCGCCGGCTGCCTGCAACTTGTCGATCGCCGCCTGTCGCCGCCTCGCGTATTCGTCAGGCGCAAGCGCCTTGACATCGCGCTCAGCCATCCCGAACGCGTTGCCGCTGACCGAGACGCCTACCGCCCACGTGCCGCCGTTGATGCCCTCCTCGATGCCGACCTCGGTGTCGTCCACCTTGATCGCATCTCGCGCGCGCCATACGCCCAACGCCGGCAAAGTCTTGTAGATCATGTACGGCGACGGACGCCCTTCCGGCGTATCGCCCGTACACACGATACTGTCCGGCGAAAAGCCCTGCGCCGCCGCACCCGGCACGATCTCAGCCATGATTTCGCGCGTGTAACCGGTAGTCGTTCCAATCCGGATGTCGTCATGGCGCAGCGCGCTCGTCACCTGCGCGACGCCCGGGATCACCGAGCTGTAACTCGCGGCCACCGCGATGTTCTTCGGCACGAACACGTCGTAGACCGCGTCGATGTCGGCTTCGCGAGGCGCGTGGCCGTACTTGTCGGCCCACGCCTGCGCAATGCGTGGCAGCGCCATCAGTGCAGCGATATGGGGACGCTTGGCCATGCCCATCGGGCCGCGGGCCTCGTCGATCGTGATCGAAACGCCGAACTGTTCGAACGTTTCGACAAACGCGCCCATGGGCGCCAATGAACCGTAATCGACCACCGTGCCGGCCCAGTCGAAAATCACTGCTTTGACGTGTTTCATCTGATCACTCTCACAAGGTTCGGTCAGGCCGCCGCGGCTAACGCTTTGCGCTCTTCGAGCGCAGCCGCGGGCGGCGTGGCGCGTTCGACACCCATGGTTCGCAGCGCATTGGCGCAAGCCCCGACGACGCGGCGCATCACGTGTTCGTCTACCTGTCCGATACAACCGATACGGAAGCTGTCCACCACTGTCAGCTTGCCGGGATAGATGATGAAGCCCTGCTCTTTCATCAATTCATAGAAGCGCTCGAAACGGAACGACGGATGCGCCGGTGAGAAGAACGTCACGATGATCGGCGAGCGCCAGCGCGCATTCAGCAACGGCTCGAAACCCAGTTCATGCATGCCTTCGACCAGCACGTCGCGATTGTTCGCGTAGCGTGCGAGGCGGCCTGGCTGTCCGCCTTCGAGGTGATAAAGACGCAAGGCCTCGATAAATGCGGCGACCGCGTGGGTGGGCGGTGTAAAGCGCCACTGACCGGTACGGTTCATCACGTCCCACTGGTCATACACGTCGAGCGCGAGCGAATGACTGCGACCTTTCGCTTCGCGCAGCGCGCGCTTGCGGGCAATCACAAAGCCGAAACCCGGCACACCTTCAATACATTTATTCGCCGACGAGACGAAGGCCTCGCACACGATCTCGCGCACGTCGAGCGGCGCCGCGCCGAATGCGCTCATCGAATCGATCAGCAGCTTGCGGCCTTTCTTCGCGGTCGCGGCGGCAATTTCTTCGATCGGATTCAGGATCCCTGAACTGGTCTCGCAGTGCACGGCGACCACGTGAGTCACGCGCGGATCAGCGTCGAGCATCTGCTCCACTTCGGCGCCGCGCGGCGGCAGATAGTCGCCCTTGTCGAGCACGGTGCAGGCGCGCCCCAGATAACCGAGCGTGGTGGCAATGCGTTTGCCGTACGCGCCGTTGGCGAGCACCAGCGCATGGCCGTCGCGTGGAATCAGACTGCCGAGCATCGCTTCCACGCAATAGCTGCCGCTGCCTTGCAGCGGCACACAGTCGTACTCACCCGCCGTGTCGCCCGCGATTTCCAGCAGGCTGCTGCGCAACTGCGCTGTCATCGCGCGGAAGTCGCCGTCCCATGAGCCCCAGTCACGCAGCATCGCCTGTTTGGTCGAAACCGCCGTCGTCAGCGGACCGGGCGTCAGCAGATACGGTTCGCGTCGATGGTCATGCCCAGCTCGGTGCTGAGGTTCGTTCTCGCGTTCGTGGGCATCCGGCGCTGCGCAGGTCGTGCCGCTGGACATTGTCGGGCGTTGCTCGAGCATGCTTGCCATGTTCGGACTCTCCGGTATTGGTGTTGCACTGATCAGTACAGTACCGAATGCCTGTCCATCGGTAAAATCGATATAATCGATGCCGGCATCGCAAAAACTTATACCTCGAACGCACACATGGGGCATACGTGCAATATGCGCAATTAAGGGCTTTTCACGCGGTCGCGGAACACGGCGGATTTTCGAAGGCGGCGCAGGCGTTATCGCTGACGCAACCCGCGGTGTCGGACCACGTGCGGCGGCTGGAGCAGGATTACGGCGTCAAACTGTTCGAACGCGGACCGCGCGGCGTCGAAACCACGGAACTCGGGCTGCGTCTTTTCAGCGTGACGCGCCACATGCTCAGTTGCGAGCGCGACGCGCGGCAACTGCTCGAATCGGCGGGCGGCCTCGAATCCGGCTCGCTGTCGCTGGTGGCGGACGCGCCCGATCTCGCGGTGGCGCTGATCGGCGCGTTTCGCAAACTACATCCGGGGATTGTCGTCACGCTGTCCATCGCCAATGCGGCGGACTGCATGCAGCGCGTGTTGTCGAGTGCGGTCGACGCCGCGATCACCGCCGCCCCCCAGGTGCATAGCCGGCTGGTAGCGCGCGTGCTGCGGCGCGATCCGCTGGTCGCCATGGTGCCGGCCAGCTCCCCGCTGTCGAAAAAACGCAAGCTGAGCTACGCGGAACTCGTTCAGCAGCCGATGATTTTCCGCGAGCCGCAGTCGGTCACCCAGCAACTGCTCGAAATCGAACTGGTGCGCGAGTCGTTGCAGGTGGAGCCGGTCATGTACGTGGACGGACGCGAGGCGCTCGAAGAAGCGGTCGCGCAGGGAATGGGCGTGGGGGTGATCGCGCGCGCCGAATTCAACGCGTCGCGGCGGATCAGAATGATCCCACTGCACGACTGTCAGGTGCAGATGATCGAATCGTTGACACGGCTTGCCGAGCGGCCGGGATCGAACCTGCTGGATGCATTGTTCGCGGTCCACGTGCCGGGTACGGCGGCGCAGACCGCGCCATAGCTGAAGGTCACAATCAGGCGGCCCGACACATGCAATGCCGGGCCTCTTGTGCTGTTGCTCTCTATGCGTCGGGTCGACTAGCGCGCGCCGCCGCTTGCGATCAGACTTTCGCCAGTCAGCCAGCGTGCGTCGTCGGATGCGAGGAACGTGACGACATCGGCGATTTCGTCAGGCTGGCCGATACGGCCAAGCGGTGTCGTGCTGACCGCCCATGCTTCCAGATCCGAGCCCATGATGCCGGCGGTGTGCGTGCCTTCGGTTGCGACCATGCCGGGGTTCACCGAGTTGACGCGAATCTTCCGCGGGCCGAGCTCACGCGCAAGCACGCCGGTAATGCCGTCCACCGCGCCCTTGGTCGCGGTATAGACCGCGCTGCCCGGAGGCGTGATGCGGCTCACCACCGAACTGATGTTGACGATGCTCGCGCCTTCGCCCATCCGTTTGACAGCGGCCTGCGTGGTCAGCAGCAGCCCCAGCACGTTGACGTTGAAGTGCTTGTGGAAATGCTCTTCGGTGATCTCTTCGATCGGCGCGAATTCATAGACGCCCGAATTGTTCACGAGAATATCGAGGCGGCCAAACGTTTCCACCGCCGCATCAATAATGCGTTGCGCGTCCGTGGCTTTCGACACATCGCCGCCCACCGCCACGGCCTTGCCGCCGCCCGCCGTGATCGCGGCGACGACTTCGTCCGCACCTGCCTTGCTCGACGCATAGTTCACCACCACCGACGCGCCCTGCGCGGCCAGCGCTTTTGCGATCGCCGCGCCGATGCCCTTCGATCCGCCAGTGACGACTGCGACTTTACCTGTGAGCTTGCTCATGTTCGTGTCCTTTAGATGGGTTTCGCGCCGACGGCTGCCCGCGACGATTCGCAGCGGCCGTCAATGAAACGGGTCATGCACTGGCGCTGTCACTGGACACAATGTAGGCATGCCGGCGGCAGGGATAAAGCGGCTGACCGCGAATAGATACGTCGGATCCGCCGAACAATCAGAAATGACGCGTTGCTGCAGCCGTGACGGGCGTAACCGGGCCGCGTCTCGCCGCGGAAACTGCGCGGCCGGATCGAGCCGCGCGTCATGAACCGGGGCGAAAACGCGACCCGTATCCCGACGCTACTTCACGTTGAACGTGTAATCGCCATGCGTGCGATGACCGTCCGACGCTACCGCGACCCAGTGCACCGTGTACCGCCCCGCGCCCAACGACGGCAACGCTACGGTCATTTCGGCTGGCTGCTTGGCGTCCACCGCCGACTTCGCCGTGTTGACCTGTCTGCCGCCGGCATCGCTCACGTTCAGTGAACTGAACGCCGGTTCGAGCGGCCCGTCGAACAGGATGCGGACCTCGGCGGGCGACGCCACCGTGGCTCCGGCGCCCGGTTCCTGTTTTTGCGGAAACACGTGTGCGAAGGCCGCGCCGGCAATCGTCAATCCCGCGATCAGTGCGGCGCATCTGGCTGCCACGCTCGACGGGCGTAGAGCGTGTCTGTCGATTGAATTTTTCATCAGCTTTCTCCTGCGTTACTGGAACAACGGTTTGCCGATCGTGTTCGGCGCAACGTCGTCAAAGAAAATATGCGCCTGGACCAGAATGCCGACATGCGAGCCGCTCGCGTGGTTGACTGGAATCTGCGCTTCCACGCCGAACTGTCCGTAACGGTTGATCCAGATAAAGCCCGGGTTGACCGTGCCGGTAGTCTGCCCCTGGCTGCGTGAGAGCGGAATCTCCACCAGAGGAATGAGATTCGCGAACGGCTGCGGCAGACCCGCGTCATGCACGTGCTGCTGCAGATACGGCAGGCTGTACTGCACCGTGAAGCCGTAGTTGAACGCGTTCGGCTGCCCGGCGCCGGTCGTCAGCGCGGGGCCCGCTTCCGCCGTGATCGCGACAGGGCGCAGATACGCCAGCGCGTCCGGCAGGTCGCCCATCCCTTTGCCCGCGTAGATCGTCGGCGAAATCGTCGAGAAGTTGTCGGCGATCGCGCGGCTGCCCGTGCCGCCGATTTCGGCGTCCACACCGATCGACGTCATGAACTCGTGCGCGTCGTTCACATACAGCAGATATTTCAGGCCGACGCCAAAGTTGTCGAAGCCACGCGCCGTGGGATTGTTCTGCATCACATAAGCACCGTCGACGGAAACCGCGAGGCGCGGCGTAATCAGCTTGTCGTACTCGAAGTCAAAGGTATTGATGCTCTGGTCGCCGCTATCGCCCGGCACGCGCTGGTGGCCGTATTCGAGGTTGGCTTCGTCGCCGACGCCGGGATCGTCGACTGCCATCGTCGACGGAAAGACGCGGTCGCCCGCGATCGCGTGCGCGTGGGCGAGCGACGGCGCACCGAGCAACGCGCCGATCGTGGCCGCGACGAGCGGCGCAGCGCGCAGCAGGCTTTCGCTGCGCTTAAGGGAAGTCTGCATGGTCCATCCTGTTTCATAGGTCGTGGCAATGCCGGCGCGCGCGTCCACACGGACGCGCGCCCATAGCCGCGATGCGTGTCACGCATCGCGCGGCAATGACTGGTTTCGAACTCGATTCAGGCGATGAAAGGCGGGGCGCGCGGTTGCGCGGAGGTCAGCGGCTCGGCGCGGCGAACGCTCTCGAAGCGCGTCGCGACGGTGTGTTCGAGCGCGCGGATGGTGATGACAAAGCGCGCCGCGACGCTCGGCATCACGGGCAGATGCGCAAGCAGGCTGCAGTACCCACAGGCGTCGCCATCGGGCATCGCGGTTTGAGAGCCTGGGTGGGTGTGATGGCCTCGATCGGCACGAGGGATGCCGGAGTCGTCGGGTGGGTCAGATACGGGCGGCGCCTCGTCCACTGATGCTGCTTCCTGCATCGAAGGCATCGAGTCCATTGACGACATCGAACTCATCGACGGCATGTCGCAATGCTCGCCGGCCAGGGCGGCGCATGCATGGAGCGCGGCGAGCGTATGCGAGATCGTCGGCGCGAGCGTGGCCATCAGGATCGCGAACAACCCTAGCCAACTGCCGATCTTCCTGTGGAAACGACTCACGCTGCGCCCGCCGAACCGATGAGAAAAGCCGACGCGAATTATGCCATGCAGGACCGGCGTTTTTCGTACGACAGGTCCGACGTGTTCGCGGGCCGCGCCGTCAATAGAGCAAACTGCCAGAAGCAAGCCGGCGCGCGACAGTGGACAATGCGTGATCCAGCGTCCCGTACGGAGGGTTCATGAAAGCGCAGCGCCCGCGGCCCCCGCACTTCCCGGACGACGCCGCTCACGTGGAGTGGCGCGATCACACGCTGCTGTATGTCGCGGTGGCGGCCCTGATCGTGCTGGGGGTGACGCTGATCGTGTGGATAATCGATCCGGCGCCGCCCAGAACGATCACGATGAGTGCCGGACCGCACGACAGCTCGTTTCTGGTCGCAGCCGAACAATACAAGCGGATCCTGGCCCACAACGGCATCACGCTGAACGTGCTCGAATCCGACGGCTCGGTGCAGAATCTGAAGCGGCTGCTCGACCCCGCCCAACACGTCGACATCGCGTTCGTGCAGGGCGGCGTGGCCGACGGTCTCGACACTTCGACATTGATGTCGCTTGGCAGCGTGTTCTATGTGCCGGTGGTGGTGTTCTATCGCGGCACGGGACTCACCGAGCTGTCCCAGCTCGAAGGCAAACGGATCGCGGTGGGCCGCGAAGGCAGCGGCACACGTCAACTCGCGCTCAAGCTACTCGACGCCAATGGCATTGCGCCTGGTGGCACGACCACGCTGCTGCCGAGCGACGGACTGCAGGCCGCCACGCAGCTCGTCACGGGCGAGGCGGACGCCGCTATCCTGAGCGGCGATTCGGCTACGCGCGGCCTGATGTTGCGCGTACTCCGCGTGCCGGGCATCTCCGTGATGAATTTCGACGAGGCCCGCGCCTACACGCGCCTTTTCCCCTATCTGGACGAGATCGACCTGCCGCCTGGGGTACTGGATCTGCGGCACAGGATTCCACCCGACACCATCCACCTCGTCAGCCCGACTGTCGAACTGGTGGCTCGTGCGAATCTGCATCCGGCTATCTCCGATCTGCTGATCGAAGCTGCCCAGGAAGTGCACGGCTTGCCTGGTCTGCTGCAGCGGGCCGGCGAGTTTCCGAGCCCGGTTGCGCGGGACTACCAGATTAGCGAGGACGCGCAACGCTACTACAAGACCGGGAAGAGTTTCCTGTACCGGACGCTGCCGTTCTGGGTGGCGAGCATCGGCGATCGCGTGCTGGTGCTGCTGCTGCCGATGGCGGTGCTGCTGTTCCCGGCGATGCGGCTCATTCCGGCACTGTACCGCTGGCGTGTGCGCTCCCGCATCTACCGCTATTACGGCGCGCTGATCGCAATCGAGCGCGGCGCGCTCGCCGATTCGACCGCCGAGGAGCGCAAGCGGCTATTCGAAGAGCTGGACCAGATCGAGGCTTCGTTGAACCAGCTGCGAATGCCGCTGGCGTATGCCGACGCGTTCTACGTGCTGCGCGAACACGTCGGCTTCGTGCGCAGCCGGCTGGAAGCCGGTGCGGCCTGACGCCCGCCGCCCCTCGCGGGTGGCCGGGGTGTACGGGTGTCAGGCGTCGGAAGACGGCGCCGATTGGCCGGCGGAGGTGCCATCCGATTCCGCTAGCGTCTCCGCGTTCGCCGCCACGACCTGCGGAGCTGCTGCTGCGTCGCCTTGCGGTTGTGGGGAAGTGTCGGCCGCAGCGTTGTTTTTTGCGTTGGTCTCTGCGTTGGCCGCAGCATTCGCCGGGGCAGCGTCAGCCGCCGCAGGAGCCGCCGCCGGGGCCGCCACATTGGCCGCCGACGTGTCGGCGGACGGCGCCGTTCCCGTTGCACCTGCCGCGGCGGCAGCGGCCTTCTGCGCGCTCCTGCCGGCGCGGTGCGCCTGCAGCCGTTGTGCGCCGGCGGCTTCCTGCGCGGTGACCGTGCCCGCCGCCGCACCCGTCAGATCGACGCGTGCAGCGCCTTCCACGAGGCTTTTCCAGTAGCGGCTGCCACGGCACCAGGTCTTGATCGCGTCGCGCAACTCGGCTTCGCTCAGCGACAGATCTTTCGAGTGGACGACCAGGTCTTCGAAAATGCCGACCTTCAGCGGCAGCTTGGGCGCCGGATTCTTCGGGAACGCGTTCGGAAAGCGCTTTTGCAGCCTGCCGATCGATTTCACCACCGGGTCAACGGGCTTTGCATCCGCCGGCTTCGCTTCCGCCGGTTTCGCCTGCGCGGCGGCGGCCTGCTGGCGAGGCGCACCCTGCTGCGCCTGCGCGTTGCGGCCGCCGGGCGCGCCTTCGCGGCGCGGCGGCCCGGGCTTGCGGGCAGGCCTCGCGCCCGGCTTGCTGCCGGACTTCGCAGCCGGCTTGGCGGCAGGCGCAGCTTCGGCGCGTGCCGCGGCCAGTTGCTTCTTCAGTTCAGCGAGTTGTTCGAAACCCATAGCGCACAATCGATCGAGAAAGTCGAGATTGTAGCAGCGTGCGGCGACGTGCTCGTGACGAGGCTGTGACGCAGGCTGCGCGCGGCTCACCGCCCTTTCCGACGGCTGCGTTTGAACTGCCCGTTTTACACCTGCCCACGCCGCTCAGCGCAGTACCGCCGCTACATCCATTTCGCAGGCTGCCAGTCCTGACACGGACACGCACAAGCCTGGCCGGTCAGTGTTATTACGCAATTCGATCTGGAGTCGATGCCGCTCGGCAATCCGCGCGACGATCGCGAGCCCAAGGCCGCTGCCCTCGCCCCGCGCCTGTTCGCCGCGATAGAAGCGGTCGAAAACCCGCCCCAGCTCCGCAACCGGGATGCCGGCACCGCTGTCCACCACGTCGAAACCCACGTGATCGCCGGTACGCTTCAGAATCACGTCGACGCGGCCGCCGCGCGGCGTGTGGCGGATCGCGTTATTGATCAGGTTGTCCAGCAGAACGCTCATGCCGTGCGGCTCCGCGAGCACGGCGTAAGGATCGCTCTCCGAGCGCGCATTTTCGCATTCGAGCCCGAGGTCGATGTCCTTCGTCTCCGCCAGCAGCGACAGATCGCCCACTGCCTGCTCGCCGATCCGGCGCAGGCTCGTCGGCACCCTTGGCGCCACAGCCTGGGCGTCTTCGCGGGCGAGCGTCAGGAGTTGCTGCACGAGATGGATGGCGCGGTTCACGCGCCCTTCCACGCGCTCGAGTGTCTGCCGTTCGCCCTTGAGCGAACCGTCGCGCGAGGCCGCCTGGATCTGCAGCTTGAGCGCCGCGAGCGGCGAGCGCAGTTCGTGCGCGGCATCGGCAATGAACGTGCGTTGCGCCTGCGACGCCGTGTGCAGCCGCTGCAACAGGTCGTTGAGCGCCTCCACGAGCGGCCTGATTTCAACGGGGACGGTGCCGTCCAGCCGCAACGGTTCGAGCGAATCGAACGAACGGGTGGACAACGCGCGCGACAGGGCCCCGATCGGCGCCAGCCCACGCGCCACCACCAGCAGCACCAGAATGAACGTGACCGGCACCAGCAGTGCGAGCGGCCACAGCGTATGCAACGCGAGTTGCAACGCCAGGTCCTCGCGCACGGAAATGGGCTGCGCCACCTGCACATAGCGCCCCGGCTGCTGCACGCCGAAAGTACGCCAGTGACTTTCGCCGCGCTCGACCGTGTCGAAGCCCGGCGGCTGCCGCGTGAGAAACGGCGCGCGCACCGACCGGTAGGCAATGTTGCCGGCATGATCCCAGATCTCGATGACGACGCGGTCGTCCGCGAGGCCGCCCAGGTCCGGATCACGGTGCTCCCCGTCGCCGGCGCCCGTCAGGTTCGACGGCAAGGACAGCGCGATCGTCCGCAATTCATAGTCGAAGAGTTCGCTGGCTTCCTGGCGCGCGGTGTGGAAGATCGCGAAACCGGCCACGGCCGCCGCAGCCGTCAGCCCGAAAATCAGCCAGCCGAGCACCCAGCGGCGGATCGACGTCATCAGCACCTCTTGAGCCGGTAGCCCACGCCGCGCACGGTGACCACCTGATCCGCGCCGATCTTGCGCCGCAGGCTATGCACGTGGACCTCGATCGTATTGCTGCCCACTTCCTCGCCCCAGCCGTACAGCTTCTCTTCGAGTTCAGCCTTCGTGAACACACGCGTGGGCTCTTCGATCAACGCCTGCAGCAGCGCGAACTCGCGTGGCACGAGGGGCAGCACCGTGCCGGCCTTGGCGACTTCATGCGCGGCGGGGTTGAGCGAGAGCTCGCCATGCGTGTAGACGGGTTGCTTTTGCCCCGTGCGCCGCCGCAGGAGCGCGCGCACGCGTGCCGCCAGTTCGTCGAGGTCGAACGGTTTGATCAGGTAGTCGTCGGCGCCGGCGTCCAGTCCGCGAATCCGCTCGTCGATCGCGTCGCGCGCGGTCAGGATGATGACGGGCGCACCGTCCCCGCTCCTGCGGTACGCGTTGAGCACGGCAATGCCGTCTTTCTTCGGCAAGCCGAGATCGAGCAGCACGAGGTCGTACACGCCGTTGCCCAGCGACAGTTCCGCCGCGCGGCCGTCGTTGGCCCAGTCGATCGCGTAGCCGGCCCGGCGCATCGCGCCGAGGACGGTCTCCGCGATCATGTCGTCGTCTTCGACGAGTAGCAGCCGCATTGCTTAACCCCTCACCTGATTTTTTACGCATTGTCAGGCGAAACAGCTTAACGCGCCCTTATGGATCGCGCGAACCTCGCTGTGCGCGACGCCTCGGCATGGCACGCGAAGGCTTACTCCGCGGATTTGCGTTTCCAAAGCGGCGCTTGCGCTCGGCGAGCGCTCGCCTAGCCGCCCAGTACGTCGGTGAATCCTCCGAGCCTCAGGCCCGCTGCACGGATCGCGTTTGCGACCTTCGCCGACATGAGCGCCCGCAGCTCGTCATCGTGCCGGTATTCGCGCATGCCATCGCTCAGTGCGCGGTCTCCGGCCACGGCCGGGTGGCAGTAAATTTCGCCGACGCCCGGCGGCAAGCCCGCGAGCGCCGCCAGCCAGGCGGCCTCATCCATCCGGCCGCTGCCGGCGATGCCCACCACATAGTCGTTATGTGCGATGCCGGCGCGCTTCAGGCTCGCGCGCACATGCGCAAGCCAGGGCCGCAACCAGAACGGTGCGCCTGCTTCGAAGGGCAGCCGCATCGCCTTCATTCCGTACTCGCGGCCAATATCCAGAATCAGCGCGAGCACCGTGGGATGCAGATGAAAATGCTTGTGCGTGTTGACGTGATCGAGAGCCAGCCCGGTTCTTGCAAAGGCGTCGAACTGTGCGCGGATTTCATACGCGAGTTGCTTGCGCACCTGCGGCAGGAAGAAAAACCTCACGCCGTCGCGCACCATGTTGTCGCCGAAACGGCCGTGCGCGTCGACCAGGGCGGCGATGTCGTGCGACGGCGTCACCGCGTCGCCGTCCGCGAGCACCAGATGCAGACCCACGCGAAGTTGCGGCATCGTGCGCGCCCGCGCCACGGCGTCGCTCGCGGCCGGCGCGCCGATCATCAGGCTCGCCGCGGTCAGCACGCCGCCACGATGCGCGCGTTCCACTGCCATATTCACCCGCGGGTGCAGGCCAAAATCGTCGGCGGTCACGATCAGCGCGCGCGGCCTAACGTCCATCCGACGTCTCCATGACTTCCATTGCCTCCAGCACGTCCACGACGTTAAGCGCACCGTTATGCGAGCCCGACGTTTGCACGGGCATACGGGCGCCGCGCCACACCACGTGCGAGCCGAACGCGGCTGCACACCACTGCAGCGCCAGCAACGCATCACGCAGCGGCACGAGCGGCAGATCGCGCCAGAACGTGCGTTCGTGCCTCGCGGCACGCCAGTGCAGCAACAGCCGCGCCGCGCATCCCACCACCGTGCTGGCTGTACTCAGCGCGACCGGCGACGCCCAGCCGTGCGGATGCACGATGCCCGCGAGCCACGCGCCAGCGAGCAGCCACGGCGACGTGAACGTGACGAACAGGAACGCGAACCCCGCGGGATTCAGCGAGCGGATCGTGCGCAGCCAGCGCGTTTCGCGCTGCCACAGCGCGGCAAACGTCGGCTCGATGACGTCGGTCGCTACCATCACGCGCGACAATACTGTTCGCAGTCCCAACGTGCGCACGTGTTCGGCGAGCCAGTAGTCGTCGGCGAGACAGTTTTTTAGCGCCGCGAAACCGCCAATACGGTCGAGCGTGGCCCGGCGCAGCGCCAGCGTCGCGCCGAATCCGAAGCGTCGCGAGCCGGCCGCGTGCGCGACACGCACTGACGGCGCAAACCACTCGTTGATGAAAAGCGCGCCCACGCGCGGCCAGAATCCGCCGACGCCTTGCGCCACATAGAGACAGGTGACCACGCCCACCTGCGGATCGGCGAGCGGCGCGGCTACGGTGTCCAGATAATCCGGCTCGACGGCAATGTCGCTGTCCGCGATCACGATCACGTCATGCCGCGCGCGCCCGGCCATGTTGATCAGATTGCTGACTTTCAGATTGCTGCCGTGCACACGCGTGTCGATGGCGAGTTCGATATCGTGTCGCGGAAAGGCGGCCTGCAGGCGGCGCACCACGGCAACCGCCGGGTCGTCGGGCGACGACACACCGAGCACGAGCTGGAAATGGCCGTGCCGCTGGTAACAGAAAGTGCGCAGGTTTTCATAGAGACGCGGCTCGACGCCGCACAGCGGCTTGAGCACACTGACCCCTACTTTTGCGAACGCAGGCGCGGTGCGGTGCGGCGCGGTGCGCGCACCATCGCGGCGCGCCGCGAAAAACGGCATGGCGAGCGCCGCCAGGGTCGCGTACAGCGATGCGCCGGCACATCCGGCGAGCAGGACCCATTGGCACAGTGTCAATGTGTGCGCCGCCATCGTCCGGTGTCCGTCAGTGCTCGGCCAGCACGAACGGCCTGCGCGTGAAGCGCAGGTGAAGAATGACGAGCCAGCGGCGCGGACAGTCCGCGCCGACGGCGATGGCGGCCGGCTGGACGGCGTACGCGCCGTGCGACAGCGGCGTGGCATGGCGGCTTTGCATCGCAAGCGCGAACGCCGCGTGCGCAAATCGACGCACCGCGACGACGCTGCTCACGATCACCACGACTGCGAGCACGCGAAACGGGGCGGTAACGAAAGTGGCCTGGGAAACCGGCGAGACCAGCAATGCGACGCACGCCACCGCTTCGGCGGCCATGGCCGTGAACGAGGCAACCATCAGGTGCGCCCGCAGCATGTCGACAGTGGCTGGCTTCATCGTGGGGTCTCGTGATCCGGCAGGCGTGCGGCGCGCCCGAACGTGCATACAGGCGAGCCCTCGCGCTTTGCGTGATTCGTCAGCACAATCCGTCGACATGACCGGCCGACGCATTGCGCGAGCGTCATCCAATGAAGGGCGATGTTATCGATCCAAGCTGAAGGAAACCTTAAGCTTTGGAGCGTATAAAGCGAGGGGTGAACAGGATGGTAAAAGCACGGGATGGCGAGGACCATTGGTGCGAAAAGTGCCACACGTCATACGTTAAAAGGTAAAGGAAGGTCTGCTCATGCGTGTATTGCTCGTAGAAGACGACGACCTGATCGGCAATGGAGTCGAAGCCGGTTTGCGTCAGGCCGGTTTCACCGTCGACTGGACCCGGGACGGCCACAAGGCCGGGCTCGCGCTCGACACCACGCGCTACGCGCTGGTGGTGCTCGACCTCGGTCTGCCTCGCATCTCCGGCATGGACCTGCTCCGGCGTCTGCGCGGCGCGGGCAAGGACGTGCCGGTGCTCGTGCTCACGGCCAAAGGCACGGTCGGCGATCGTGTGACGGGTCTCGAGGCCGGCGCCGACGACTATCTCGGCAAGCCATTCGATCTGACCGAACTGATTGCACGCTGCCGCGCGCTGCTCAGACGCTCGCATGGGCGCAGCGTTGAAGTGATCCGCTACCGGAATCTGACGGTCAATCCGGCGGCGCAAACCGTCGAACTGGACAACGTTCGCGTGCCGCTCACGTCGCGCGAGTGGGCGGTTCTGATTCAACTTCTGACCCATCTGGGCGTGCCGCAGTCGCGTGCGCGCCTCGAGGAGAGCCTGTATGGCTGGCAGGAGGAAATCGAAAGCAACGCGATCGAGGTGCACGTGTCCAATCTGCGCAAGAAACTCGGCGCGAGTTTGATCCGGACCGTGCGCAACATCGGTTACGTGGTGGAAAAAGAATGACGTCCGCGTCCATTCGCCAGCGGCTCGTGCTGCTCGTGCTCGCGAGCATCGTGCTGATCTGGGGCATCGCGCTGATGTCGAGTTATCGTCAGGCCACGCGCGAAGTCGGCGAGTGGGAGGAAGCGCGCCTCGCGGAACTCGCACAGATTCTCGCGCTGCTCGATGAGCGCAATCTGACCACCCTCGCCAATGCGCGCATTGACGTACGGGAAGAAGAAAAAGGCGGCGAAGTGGGCGCGAACGACGCCGACGACGACGATTCGTTGCCGCGCGACGCGCTCTTCCAGGTGCGCGACCGGCACGGCGACGTGCTGGCCGGCAGTCCGCAGTTACGTGCGCTCGGCGCATGGAATCTGCCTCTGCCCGCGCAAAGCGGCGCGGAAGACATGACGCTGGGCAGCCAGATTTATCACACATTCACGCTGCGCAGTCCGTCGCCCGGCAACACCGTGCGCGTGTTCGAACTGGCCAACACGCGCAGCGACCTGGTCAGCGGCGTCGCGAGCCGGATCGCGCGGCCTACGCTGATCGCGCTGCCGGTGCTGGCGTTGCTGGTCTGGTTTGCAATCGGCTGGAGTCTGGCCCCGTTACGCACGCTCTCCGGCGCGATTCGCTCGCGCGACATCCACCGGCTCGAACCGGTCGACATCGGCCGCGCGCCGACCGAGGTGCGCCCGCTCGTGGACGCGATCAATGCGCTGCTATCGCGCCTCGTGCATTCACTGGAGCGCGAGCGCGCTTTTACCACCGACGCCGCGCATGAACTGAAAACGCCGCTGGCCGCGATCAAGGTGCAGGCGCAAGTCGCACTCGCGGAACCGGACAGGTCGTTGCAACGTCTCGCGATGGAACGCGTCGTGCAGGGGGTCGACCGGAGCGCGCGGCTTGCCGAGCAACTGCTGCTGCTTGCACGGCTGGACACGCAGGAAAAGATGGCTACGGCGCCGCTCAAACCGGCGGCGGTCGCCAAAGATGCGTTGCTCGCGACCGCCGGCAACGCGCAGCAGAAGGACATCCGCGTGACGCTGTCGGGCGACCCGCAGGCGCAGATCGACGCTGAGCCCGTGCTGATGGGCATCCTGCTCGACAATCTGCTCGATAACGCGATCAAGTACGGGCGGGTGGGCGGCAACGTCGAAGTCGACGTACGGCAGGCGGGCGACGAGGTGCACCTGATCGTACGAGACGATGGCCCAGGCGTCGCGGCAGACGACCTTGACCGGCTGACCCATCGCTTCTTTCGCGCGACCGGCAATCAGGCCACCGGCAGCGGGCTCGGTCTTTCGATCGTCGCCCGGATTGCCGAGCATTTTGGCGCGAGCCTGCGGCTCACCGGCGGCGACGACGCTCGCGGCCTCACGGTTCGGGTGTCGTTTCCCGCGCATGCAGCCACGCTTTGAGCGGAGACTGATGGTCCGATGGGGACGGCCAGCGACCGCCTGCCGGCCGACGCCTCATTCAGCGACACTCGCCCGCTCGGTCCGCGCCGTCCGCTTACGCTTGTCCGCCTGCCCTGACGCGTCGCGTCTCGCGAATTCCGCGAACTGCCACGCAAGCAGCCCGGGCAAAAAGATCAGCAGGTCGCGGATGCGGCGTGCGCCGGCGAGTGCAAGACAGATCGACGGATCGAGCCCTAATGCGCCGCCAATCAGGATAAAACCGCCCTCCTGCACGCCAAGGCCGCCCGGAACAAAAAACGCGGCGCTACTGATCGCCTGAATCAACGATTCGATGACGACGGCTTCGACGAGCGTGACACGCGCACCGAGGAAAAAGAGCGCAATCCAGATTTCGAGCGACGTGAGGAAACACTGCAACGGTTGCCAGAAAAACAGATACCGCAACACGACGAGGCGCCTGCGCCAGATTACTCTGATCGACTGATCGATCTGCGCGGACTGGCCGACCAGCGTCGCGAGTTTGCCGCTCGTCATGCGATTGAGCGCGCGCATGCTGCGCTCAAATGGGCTCGCATGCTGTACGAGCGCAAACAGCACGAGGAGAGGCGCGAGTACGACGACGCCCCACGCGAGCTGGGACGCCACGCGCAGCGTGCCGGAATGCGCATGGGCGAACAGGAAGCCGATGCCCACCATCGTGAATAGCAGCTGGCTGATGACGGTGAGCTGCATGTCCACGATGAGGCTGCCGACCGCCGTGGAGCCCCGCACGCCCCAACGCCTGAGCATGCGGAACGACACGACCTCGCCACCGATCCGCGCAACCGGCAGCATGCAGTTCACCGATTCGCGCACCCACACCAGATGGAGCATTTTTGCAACAGAAGGCCGGTTCGCGCCGCGAATCAGCGAGCGCCAGTCGCACGCGTTGGCGAGCATCGGCAACACATGCGCGAGCGCCGCCAGCAACAGCCCCATCCCCGCTGTGCGCAATGCGCCGAGCACCGCGACAGGATTGTCGCGACACACCAGCCATAGCGACACCAGCAAGCCGGCGAGCGCGGCCAGGCGCCCAAGGTGTTTCATGACGCCCACCCCGGTGTGCGTGGCACGACGTTGCCGGCGCATGCGCCGACTGTTCCTATCCCATGCCGAGTCGTTGCCGGCTCGCTTCCTGCGTCATTCATCATTCGTCCTGCGCCACCGACAGCAGCCCGTCGCCGTCCACCTTGAAACTGAATCCGCGCCAGATGACTCGCGAGGACCAGAAGCTCGCCACGAAGATCGCAAAGGACACGATATCCCATAAAGGCAGCAGCCATAAATCGCGATGCGGCTGGCGCAACGCGCGATCGGAGATCAGCTTCAGGGTGAGGCGCGCGCACATGGCGACGAACGCGAGGCCGCCTGCCCACGGCGCACCTCCCGAAAACACGAGTGCAAGTAGCGCAAACGCGAGCGGATAAATGAGCGCGGAGCCGAGATGGCCGAGCGGATCGATCCTCCGGATCGTACGGCTCCAGCGCAACTCGTGCGCGATCAGTTGCGTCGCACTGGATTCGACGCACGCATGTGAAATGTGAAATGGCGGGATCACCACTTTTTCGCCGATCATCCGCACGGCTTCGCCAATGGCATGATCTTCCGCGAGGTGCCGTACGAACGGCGTAAAGCCGCCGATTTTTTCAAGCGTATCGCGCCGCATTGCAATCGTCTGCCCGAAACATGGGCGTGCGAGACCCAGCGCGAGGCCGATCACCACGCCAGGAAGAAACTGGTAGTTGGTGGCCTTCGCCGACAGACGCGGCCAGAATCCGGGATCGGGTTGTCCGCGATACACGCAGGTGACAAGCCCCACGTTCGGCTTCTGCAACTCGCCGATCACATTGCGCAGGTAGTCGGGGCCGACGCTCACGTCGCTGTCCGCGAACACGAGCACGTCGTGTTGCGCGTGAGGCAGCATGTTCAGTATGTTGCTGATCTTGCGGTTCGGTCCGTACAGACGCGCATCGGCCACCACGGTGATGTGCGCTTGCGGATGAAGCTGGCGCAGATCCTCGACGGCCTGCAACGCAGGGTCCGCGCAGTCGTGAACTCCGAACAGGAATTGCACCGTTCCTGGGTAGTCCTGCTGACAGAAACTGGACAGATTGCGCAGCAGCGCCCATTCGTCGCCGTGCAGCGGTTTGACGATGGTGACGGCCGGAAAGCTGCTCGGTTCCGACACTTCCCGGGCGAAAAACCGGCCCATGAGCGCGCTGGCGAGCACCGTATAAGCCACACCCAAAACCGCACTTGCCGCACACGCACCGGTCAGCGTGACGGCGAGCAGGTGCGCGGCGCTCACGCCTCGTGCGCGCGCAAGAAGCGGAAGAATTCGACACCTTCGCGCAGGCGCCGCTTCATCATTTCCCAGCTGGTCAGCATTTCGCGCAGGATTTCCCAGATCTTCGACGGACGGAAATAGAAGCGCTTATAGAAGTTTTCGAGCTGATGATAGATCTCGTCGCGCGACAGGTGCGGATAGCCGATCGCCGCGAGCTGGACGCCCTCCTTGCTGACGAGATTGATGACCTTGTTCTCTTCGAGCCAGCCGTTCTCCACCGCCTGGTTGTAGAGCGTCGTGCCCGGATACGGCGCGGCCAGCGAGACCTGAATGGTGTGCGGGTTGATTTCTTTCGCGTATTCGATCGTCTTCTGGATCGTGTCCTGTGTCTCGCCTGGCAGGCCGAGAATGAACGTGCCATGAATCTTGATGCCGAGTTTTCGGCAGTCTTCGCTGAAACGCCGCGCGATGTCGGTACGCAAGCCTTTTTTGATGTTCAGCAGGATCTGGTCGTCGCCGGACTCGTAGCCCACGAGCAACAGCCGCAGCCCGTTTTCCTTCATGATCTTCAGCGTTGCGTAGGGCACGTTCGCTTTCGCATTGCACGACCACGTCACACCCAGTTTGCCCAGTCCGCGGGCGATCTCCTCCACACGCGGCTTGAAGTCGGTGAAGGTGTCGTCGTCGAACATGATCTCCTTGACTTCGGGCATGTTGTCGCGAATCCACTTCACTTCTGCCAGCACGTTTTCCACCGATCGTGTGCGATAGCGGTGGCCGCCCACCGTCTGCGGCCACAGGCAGAACGTACAGCGCGAACGGCAACCGCGCCCGGTATAGATCGAGACGTACGGATGCTTCAGGTAGCCGATGAAGTAGTTGTCGATCTTCAGATCGCGCTGGTACACCGGCGCGACGAACGGCAACTCATCCATGTTTTCGAGGATGGGACGCGCTTCGTTGTGCTCGATCGATCCGTCGGCCGCGCGATAGCTCAGACCTTTGATCTGCGCGAACGGCACACCGCCGGCCACTTCCTGACAGGTGAAATCGAACTCTTCGCGGCAGACGAAATCGATCGCGTCGCTGGCGGTCAGCGAATTGTGCGGGTCGACCGCGACCTTGGCGCCGACCATCCCGATCAGCAGCGAGGGTTTGCGCTTTTTCAGGTCTTCGGCGAACAGCGCGTCAGTCGGGAATGACGGCGTGCTGGTATGAATGATCACGAGTTCGTACTGCACGGCGATGTCAAGCGTCGCCTCGACCGACCGACCGTCGGCGGGCGCGTCGAGCACGCGGCTGTCAGGCACGAGTGCGGCGGGCTGCGCGAGCCATGTGGGATACCAGAACGAACGGACCTCACGCTTGGCCTGATAGCGTGAACCCGCGCCGCCGTCAAAACCGTCGTACGACGGCGCCTGTAAGAACAGCGTTTTCATAGACACTCCAGCAGGCCGTATCGGCGCTATTCGCTCCCTGTCCGAGAGCGATCGGAATCGTGCCCGCATCACGGCTTGCGGACTCGATTGAACGCGCAAATACTACGGAGCAAAGCTGAAGGAAACCTTAAGCAAAGATAGCCCTTACCGATAACGGCTCCGTCGCCAGAGACGGCCCTTGCTGCATCCTCAGTAATCCTGATAGCAGTGGGCAGGCAGCCCACCGTGCGGCCGCTTCTCTACTTTGGCCGGTTGGCCGGGCGGCCGCCGCGCACTCAGGCCGGGTGCGCGGCGGGCTCGCTTCACGCGGGCTTGATATCCGCAGCCTGCTTGCCTTTCGGTCCCTGCTTGATTTCAAAGCTGACCTTCTGGTTTTCCTGCAGCGACTTGAATCCCTCGGAGCGAATCTCCGAGAAGTGGGCGAAGAGATCTTCGCCGCCGTCGTCGGGGGTGATGAAGCCGAAGCCTTTTGCGTCGTTGAACCACTTCACTGTACCGGTTGGCATGTTGATCCTCGTAGGCATCTGGGTTGATTGACGTGCAGTCGCCGGATGGGACGGGTCCGGGCCGCTGCACCCGTAAGCGCCTGTGCCGGCGCCCGCTTCCGGCGTCTCGGACGCAGCCCGCAACCGGGGCGCCGTTCCGGCGAGGATTCCGGCGCCTGCTGCTGCCGTTTGACTCTACGCCTCTTTGCGCCGCACTGCTTCCGGTCTTTTTGCGCGCCGCCCCGCCCGTCCATCGCTGGCAACGGTCCAGCGTGCCAACGAAGGCGGCAATTCGCAGGCTCCGCAGCGTGGCGGCCGACTGCGCGGACCCCGGTGCGAATCGCCGTGATCGGATAAGATGATTGATTCCGACAGTCCTTTCCCGGCTGCACTGATGCGGCGTGTCGAACCGGCGTTCGAGCTTCCCAGTCCGAAGCCGCGCGAATCGCCGCAGGCGGCATCGTCGCCGCGCAGCCTATCGTTTTTCTCCTACAGGAATCCAGCATGGCCACTTCGAGCTATACCGATACCCGTCTTCTGATCAATGGTGAGTGGTGCGACGCCGCAAGCGGCAAGACCCTCGACGTGCTGAATCCGGCCACCGGCAAGCCCATCGGCAAGGTGGCGCACGCCGGCATCGCCGACCTGGACCGCGCGCTCGAGGCCGCGCAGCGTGGCTTTGCCGCGTGGCGCAAGATTCCGGCTAACGAGCGTGCCGCCACCATGCGCAAGGCCGCCGAGCTGGTACGCGAACGCGCGTCCGACATCGCCCGGCTGATGACGCAGGAACAGGGCAAACCCTTTGCCGAGGCACGCATCGAGATGCTGTCCGCAGCGGACATCATCGAGTGGTTCGCCGACGAGGGCCGCCGCGTGTATGGCCGCATCGTGCCGCCGCGCAACCTCAATGCGCCGCAGATGGTGCTGAAGGAACCGATTGGTCCGGTTGCGGCATTCACGCCGTGGAATTTCCCGGTCAACCAGGTAGTGCGCAAGCTGAGCGCGGCGCTCGCGAGCGGCTGCTCGTTCCTCGTCAAGGCGCCCGAGGAAACCCCGGCGTCGCCGGCCGCGCTGCTGCAGGCCTTCGTCGAGGCGGGCGTGCCCGCCGGTACGGTGGGCCTCGTGTTCGGCGATCCGGCTGAAATCTCGAGCTACCTGATCCCGCACCCGGTGATCCGCAAGGTCACGTTCACCGGTTCCACACCGGTCGGCAAGCAACTGGCGGCGCTGGCCGGCCAGCACATGAAGCGCGCCACGATGGAACTGGGCGGTCATGCGCCGGTGATCGTCGCGGAAGACGCCGACGTGGCGCTCGCCGTGAAAGCGGCCGGCGCGGCGAAGTTCCGCAATGCGGGCCAGGTCTGCATTTCGCCCACGCGCTTTCTCGTGCACAACAGCCTGCGCGAGGAATTCGCGGCTGCGCTCGTCAAGCACGCCGAGAGCCTCAAGCTGGGCGACGGCCTGGAAGAAGGCACCACGCTCGGCCCGCTCGCCAATGCGCGCCGTCTGACGGCCATGAGCAAGGTGCTCGACGACGCACGCAAAACCGGTGCGAAGATCGAAACGGGCGGTGAACGTGTCGGTTCGGAAGGCAATTTCTTCGCGCCGACGGTGCTGACCAACGTGTCGCTCGAAGCTGACATCTTCAACAACGAGCCGTTCGGCCCGGTCGCGGCGATCCGTGGTTTCGACAACCTGGAAGACGCGATCGCGGAAGCCAACCGTCTGCCGTATGGCCTCGCAGGCTACGCGTTCACGAAGTCGTTCAGGAACGTGCATCTGCTGTCGCAGCAACTCGAAGTGGGCATGCTGTGGATCAACCAGCCGGCCACGCCGACCCCGGAAATGCCGTTCGGCGGCGTGAAAGATTCGGGCTACGGCTCGGAGGGCGGACCGGAAGCGCTGGAAGCCTATCTCGTCACGAAGTCGGTGACGGTGATGGCGGTCTAAGGCGACCAACAAGGCGGCGGTCCGTGACCGCCGCCTTCCACGGCTTGCTCACGCTATCAAGCGCGCTTTGCCCACTTCCCGCCGACTTCCCGCTCACTCCCCGCCCATCACACGTGTGCATCGCGTTGCTCGCCGATCGGCGGCGGGGCGTTCGCCGCGACAAACGCTTCGCGCGCTCCCTGCACGGTCCCTTCGCGCGCATGAACCCGCCGTACCCACAGCGCAGTCAGAATCGGCACGAGAATCGCGGTGACGAGACAGGCGGCGGCCACCATGGCCGTCGCGGCCGGCACCATCGGTTTGAAGCTCGGAATCATCTCGCCGATGATCGCGGGATTCGCCACCGCCGCGCCCGCCGTTGACGAAGCGGCCAACCCCGCCGCGCCGTTGCCGCCGGCAAGCCATCGGTCTGCGAGGATCAGCGGAATGCCGGTCACGACGATCACCGCGAAGCCCAGCATGATTCCCGGAATACCGCTCGTCGCGATCACATGCAGGTCGATGCCGTTTCCGAGCGCAAAGCCAAAGAACGGGATCAGCGGATGCACGCAGCGTCCGAAGAAATCGCGCAGTTCGCTATCGATATTGCCAAGTGCAAAGCCGATCAGAAACGGCAGCACCGCGCCGACGAAAAGCCGCGGCTCGAAGAACGCCACGCCAGCCGCGCCGAGAATGATCATGCTGACGAGCGGCCCGGATTCGATCGACATCAGCACGAACGCGCCGGCCTCCTCCTTGCTGCCGTACTGCTGCATCACGGCGGCGTAGAGACCGCCGTTGGTCATGTCCATCGAGGTCGTGATCGCCAGCACTGAAAGTCCCGCGAAGAGGCCGCCCTTGATCCCGTCGATGGGAATGAAGTGCGACGCGATCAGCGTGACGATCCAGGCTACCGCCATTTTGGTCACGAGCAGCGTGCCGGATTTGCGCAGCACGGCGCCCGTTGCCCGGAGATCGATTGTCGCGCCCATGCAGAAAAACCACACCGCGAGAATCGGCACAGTGCCGGTAATCAGGCCGTTCGAAAACGATCCGAGATACTTCCCCGCGCCGGGCGCGAATGTGTGAACACAGGCGCCCAGCAGCAGCGGCACCAGCATCAGGCCGCCTGGAACGCGGTCGATGGCCTTCTTGAGCTTCATGCCTCCTCCATGGACCTGGCGTCCAGTTATCGGGGGCAAACACCCAGAGTCGTCGTCCCGTTCTGCAGTCGGGCTGCTCCCTTTCGGCGCAATATAGCATCGCATCCCGGAACGCTGTTCCGCCTTTCGGTGATTCTCGCGTCATCGTTTACCCGGCAGCGAAATGGGCTTCCTTGCGAGGTCTTGTCGCGCCGTGCAGCAGTTTTGCGGGACCGCGTTCGAAACTGGCATGCTGCGCTACTGTCACGCAGGCAATGTTCGATGACGCTGGTTTGACGCTGGTGTCGTCTGAGCAGTCGGTCGGGATAAATGCTGAAACCGCCTGGATGATTGTTCTTTCGGCGCGACGAACAATGACAAACGTAAGCGCGTTAGCCCAGTCTGCAACCGAATGTATCCACGCAGCATCAAGAGCGCGCGATTTGCATTGAAGCGGCGCGACCCGGACTGATAGCGCGCGCCGTGCACGGTCCGTCGCTTTCAGCTGCGCTTGTACGCGGCTTTTTCCATTGTCCGCTCAACAGCTTGGCGGCGACTTGCACGCCAGCGCCCCTGTCGATCTCACTCCTGCGCCCCGTTCCTGTCCGAGCATTTGAACTGCATGCGGATGTCGCTCGATCGACACGTCCTGTTACACACAAACACACCGGTAATGCGGCCGCTCAGTAAAGTTCGATCACGAAAAAACAGGGAGTCGCATCATGAAAAGAATCTTTGCGTTGATCGTTCTTGCCGCCACGCTCGGCAGTGCGTTGGGCGGTTGTATCGTGGTCCCGGAAGGCGGCGGCTATCACGATCACTATCACGAGCACTACTGATCACGACCATCAGCATCGATGTCCACATTCACTCGCATCATCCGGAAAAAAACATGAACACAGCACTGAAATCACGAAAGCGGTGGCTCGCGACCGCGCTGGTTGGCGGGTTGGCCATTGGCGCGTCATCGGCTGCGTTCGCTCATGTCGATGTCGGTGTGAACATCGGCGTGCCGGGGGTCGCGTACGCACCTGAGCCGGTGTACGCACCGCCGCCACCGGTCGTGTATGCGCCGCCGCCCGACGCGTATGCTGCGCCGCCGGTGGTGTATGCGCCTCCTCCGGCGCCGGTGGTGGTCGTCAGGCCGGGCTGGTATGGCGAGCGTTACTACGATGGGCACCGCTACTGGGAGCGGCGCGAATGGGAAGCGCGTCGTCACGACCGCGATTGGCATGATGGACGCGACTGGCGGGATGCGCGTGGGCCAAACGGTGACTGGCACGGTCACGGCGGCTACTGATGCTGCGCAGCGATCCACGACGCGTGACGGTGCAGGTCGGCGCCACGCTTGTGTGCGCCGAATACAGCGAACAGACCGGGCAACTCTGTTTGCGTCAGAATGGCACGCTGCTTCGTGAGTGGTTTCCACCTCACTCGTGGATCGCCATTGCGTCAGCCGCGGGTGCGCGCCATTGGGGCACACGGCCAACCGATGATGACCTGATGGCTTTGCTGCGCAATGAACTCACGCTGCTGCGCATGTCGTGACGCGGCACTTTCCGCATCGCTGCTTTGACTTCGTAAAAGCGGCAAAAGCGCGTGACTTCCATTCACGAAGTCACGCGCTTCTGTTTTTCAACGTTTAACGCACGTTGCGAACAGGCGGCGAGTAGGAACTGACCGTTGTGTCGCTTCCTGAACCTGCCTGCCACGAACCATGGCTACCCGAGCCATAGCCGCTGTTATTGGTCTGGGTTGCGTCCTGCTGACCGGCGGCCTGGACCTGCGTGGCTTGAGGGTCCTGCGAAACCGGTTGATTCGACGCCTGTGCGAATGATGCGATCGGCGCGCCAAGCGCCACGACGATTGCAACTGCCTGAATGAACGACTTCATGAAACCACCTCCAGAGAGTGTCTTTATGAGGCTGCGAACTGATGCGCTCGTTCAGCCATGAACCCAGTGTAGGCGTGCAATCGATCGGGATAAATCCGGTAATCCTGAATTCACTGTTGCTGTTCAAACGACAATGGAAAAACCCGATATTGCAAGGGTTTTTGCATTCGGTCACCAGACGTTCATCTGTTTCGTGACAGCAGAAAAGGTCGACGCGCACCGCAGTGCACGCGTGGTCGGTCGACAGACCAGAGTAGCGGAGTGCTTCGTTGTTTCAGGCATTCGCTATCGCTGAAACGGTCATTCAGCGATAGCGCCATGTTGCTCAAGCTGTCCGGGTCAAGCCTGAGCGACAGCTACGCCGACGTAATTTTCCGCCATGGCGGTAGCGGCTGCTTTCGACGTCGTCACGTATTCGAGTTCGGCGACCTGCAACTGCTGCTCGAAGGGCGATGCACCTTCCAGACGGTGCATCATGCTCGTCATCCAGTACGAAAAGTGTTCGGCGCGCCAGATGCGACGCAGCGCAGTTTCGCTGTAGCGATCGAGCAGGTCCGTGCGATTGTCGACGTAAAACGCGTTGAGAGCCTGGGTCAGCACACGCACGTCAGCCACCGCGAGATTCATGCCTTTCGCGCCCGTGGGCGGGACGATATGCGCGGCATCGCCCGCCAGAAACAGGCGGCCATGCTGCATGGTGGCCGACACGAAACTGCGCATGCCGACAATGTTCTTCTGGAATATCTTTCCGTCGACAATTTTCTGTCCGTCCTGCGAATCAACGCGCGCGTGGAGTTCAGCCCAGATCCTGTCGTCGGACCAATTGTCGACGGACTCTTTCGGGTCGCACTGAAGGTACATGCGTTGCACGTTCGGCGAGCGCGTGCTGATCAGCGCAAATCCGCGTTCATGCCGTGCATAAATCAATTCATCAGACGACGGCGGCGCTTCACACAGGATACCGAACCATCCAAACGGATAGACGCGTTCGAAATCCTTGCGTAACGCCTGTGGAATCGACGCGCGCGAAATGCCCTGCGAGCCGTCGCAGCCGACGATGAAATCGCACTGCAATTCATGTTCGTGATCTTCGTGACAATAGCGGATCGAGGGCGCACGGGTATCGATGCCGTGCAGCGACGTTTCTGACACGCCGAAGCGCAGTTTGCCGTCGGCCGCGATGCGCGCGGCGACGAGATCCTTGATGACCTCGTGCTGCGCGTAGACGGTAATCGAATGCCCCGTCAGTCCTGTCAGATCGATGCGACGGCGCTTGCCTTCGAAAGCCAGTTCAAAACCGTGATGCAACGCGCCTTCCGCTTTCATTCGCGCGCCCACGCCCGCTTCGGTCAGCAGATCCATCGTGCCCTGTTCGAGCACACCGGCACGTATCGTGGATTCGATCTGTTCGCGGGTACGCGACTCGAGCACGACGGAATCGATGCCGCGCAAGTGAAGGAGGTGGGAAAGTAGCAGGCCCGCAGGCCCTGCACCGACGATGCCAACTTGGGTGCGCATGAGGTGTCTCCTGAATGCAGCGTTAATTTGCATGCAGTGTGACAACCCCACGCGTTATCAGGCAACGCGATAGCGCGGATAGCCTGTATCGCATTTAGAAATACAGACAGCAGGTACCGACTGACTCCAAGCAGCAGGGAGTGGCCCCGAAGGCCCGCGCCGCTTGAGTTTGCGACAAACGCGGCAGCGTCAGGACAATCGATGCGCGCTCGAGCGCCTCAAGGTAAACCCCGAGCGGGAGCGGGCCTCACGAACTCTATCAAAACGGCTCGATCAGCCGAGAAAAAGCCGATACACCGGGTTCTGCGTCTCTTCCCAGTTCGGGTAACCCAGCGTCGCGAGGAAGCGGTCGAACTCGCGGTTTTCGCTCTCCGGCACCTGGATGCCGACGAGAATCGAACTGTAGTCCGCGCCCTGGTTACGGTAATGGAACAGGCTGATATTCCAGTTCGGCGCCATCGACTTCAGGAATTTCATCAGCGCGCCGGGCCGCTCGGGAAACTCGAAACGGAACAGGCGTTCGTCGCGGGCGAGCGGCGAGCGCCCACCCACCATGTAGCGGATGTGCTGCTTCGAAAGTTCGTCGAACGTCAGATCGACGGTCGCGAAATCGTGCGCCTCGAACGCACCCGCAATCTGCGCCGATTCGCTGCGATTCCTGATCTGCACGCCAACGAAGATATGGGCGGAGTGCGCATCGGCAATACGGTAGTTGAATTCGGTGACGCTGCGCGTGCCGACCAGTTCGCAGAAGCGCCGGAAACTGCCGCGCTCTTCGGGAATCGTCACCGCGAACACGGCCTCGCGTGCTTCGCCCACTTCGGCGCGTTCGGCGACGAAACGCATGCGGTCGAAGTTCATGTTCGCGCCGGAGGTGATCGCGATCAGCGTCTGGTTCTCGATGCCTTCGCGTTCGGCATACTGCTTCGCACCGGCGACAGCCAGCGAGCCGGCGGGCTCCAGCACGCTGCGCGTGTCCTGAAACACGTCCTTGATCGCTGCGCACAGTGCGTCCGTATTCACGAGCAGCACGTCGTCGAGATACTCGCTGCACAGGCGGAAGGTTTCCTCGCCGACGAGCTTGACCGCCGTGCCATCCGAGAACAGACCGACCTCATTGAGCGTGACGCGCTCGCCCGCTTTCAACGACGCGGCCATCGCGCACGAATCGTCGGTCTGCACGCCGATCACCCTGATCTCGGGACGCACCGATTTCACATACGCCGCCACGCCCGCCGCGAGACCGCCGCCGCCGATCGGCACGAAGATCGCGTGGATCGGCCCCTGATGCTGGCTGAGAATCTCCATCGCCACCGTGCCCTGTCCCGCGATCACGTACGGATCGTCGAACGGATGCACGAAAGTCAGGCCGCGCTCTTCCTGCAGTTCCAGTGCGTGTGCGTAAGCGTCGCTGAACGACTCGCCGGCCTGCACCACTTCGACAGTCGGGCCGCCATGCGCGCGCACCGCATCCACCTTGACCTGGGGCGTCGTCACCGGCACGACGATGATCGCCCGCACACCTAATTTGGCCGCCGACAGCGCGACGCCCTGCGCATGATTGCCCGCCGACGCAGTGATCACGCCGCGCCCGAGCGCTTCGGCCGACATATGCGCCATCTTGTTGTACGCGCCGCGCACCTTGAACGAGAACACCGGCTGGTTGTCCTCACGCTTCAGATAGACCGGGTTACGCAGACGCGCCGACAGGTTCGGCGCGTGTTCGAGCTCGGTTTCTCGCGCCACGTCGTAGACACGCGCGGTGAGGGTTTTCTTCAGGTAGTCGTGACGCAGGGCGACGCTGTCGGCAGCTTCGTGCGTCTCTTCGATCTGGGTGAACGGCAAGGCAGGCTCCAGTGCGGCAAGTGAGTTCAGCAAAGAGAATTCGCCAGGAGGCAGGCTTGGCGGACATAAAAAAACCCGCCTCGTGGGGCGGGTTTTCGTGTCGCTGCTATCAGACGTGCGCTAACCCACCATTCGATGAATGGTGCTAATAATCAGCGCAATACGGATGTCGAGGCAGTTCATGTCAGCGATCTTCGTTGACTTGGCGTGTGTTGTCAATCCCTGCGTAAGTCGCTGCATCGTTCGAAAACGATGCGTCGGCACATACGCTGCATTAATCGCGCGCCCCGCTATTCTTGCGGAATGCGCTCAAAATGCGTTGTTCCAGCGCGTTGTAATCGCCGCCGAAATGGTGGTCGCCCGAAGTGCGGATCACCTGAATGCCCGTCTGCGTCAACGCCGGACACAACGTGTCCTTTTCGTTTTCGCCGTAAAAGCACTGGACGATCGAAGGCGGCAGTCGCGTGAGCTCCGGCTTCACCTTCAACGCGTTGTCACTCGCCGGCATCCCAAGCCAGCCGCCCACGCGGATCTGGAAATCGGCGTCCGGAGCGAAGCCAAGCAACGCGATCAGCGAGACCTTCTCGCGCTGCGCTTCGGGCAAGCGGTTATACGCGAACGGCATCACGTCGGCGCCAAACGAATAGCCGACGAGCGCAATGTGCTGCGCGTGCCACCGCGAACCATATGTCTGCATCACGCGGGAGAGATCGCGACTGGTCTGCGCGGGCGGTTTTTCGCTCCAGAAATAGCGCAGGCTGTCCCAACCGATCACCGAAACGCCGTCTTTCTGCAACGCCTGCGCGATCGTCTTGTCGAGATCGCGCCAGCCGCCGTCGCCGGAAATCACGATCGCCATCAGGCCGTTCGGATGCGCGGCCGGTAATTCGATCAAGGGCAGATCGGACACGTCGTCATCGGCCGTGGCAACCGCTTGCAGATGCGGCGTCACCAGGTTCACGAGGCGTGCGCGATCGGCGCTACCCGTCACCGCCTTTTCGACGAAACCGGGCACCTTGTCGCGAATGATGGTCGGATCCGGCGGGCACGGTTCGAAGCGCGCATCCAGCGTGTGCTCGGCATCCACCGACACCGCGCCGGCAATCGTGTTCGACGGCGCCTGTTCGAGCACGTGCATCGCGAGTGTCGCGCCCTGCCCGGTTCCCGCGACGATCGGCGCGAAATAATGACTCGATTGCGACTGACGTTCGAGTTGATGGCTCAACGCTTCAGCGTCGCCCACCAGCTGGTGACAGCTTTCTTTTCTGGCCGCGAGGTTCGTCGCATAGCGTGCGGTGTCCACGCCGACTGTCAATGCGCCGGCCTTCGCGAGCGCGTCGGCGCTTTGCTGATCGGCGGCGCTCCAGCCGCTAGCCTGGGAATACAGCACGACGAAGCCGCGCAGCGGGCCGACCGGCTGCGTGACCGTGACTTCGCCATAACGGCCGCCCGACACGGTGGTCGATGCCGCGTGGGCGCCCATGCTGCCAGCCACGACACCCGCCGCCATGGCGAGCCTGAGAAACGAATACAAGGTCATGAACGCCGGCCTCCTGCCAGCAACGACAGATCCGCGAGCGTGAAGAACACACCGACCGAGCCGGACGCCGCAAGATAGCGCGGCTCCCAATGCGGCTGGAACTTGCTCTTGAAAGCACGCAGGCCGCGGAAGTTATAGAAGCGCCCGCCAAAGCGCCACACGATGCCCGCAAAGCGATGCCAGCGCGACGCGAGCGGCGTCGGCTGCATGCCGGAAAGCGGCGCAATGCCGAGGCTGAGCGAGCGGAAACCGGCCTGTTTCAGATGCAGCGCGAGCTGCGTGAACAGATACTCCATCGCATACGGAGACGCGCTTTCCACGTGACGCATCACGCCGACGGTCGCCTCCGTATTCAGGTCGGTCGTCATGAATGTGACGAATGCGACCGGCTCGCCGTTCTGCCGCACGAGCATCACGGATTGCGCGGCCAGATATTCGTCATTGAACGCGGCGACCGAAAAGCTTTTCTCGCGCGCGTCGCGGCTGTCGAGCCAGCCGTCGGAAATCACGCGCAGCGTTTCGAGCGACGCGGGCACGTTCGCCTGGTCGATCACTTCGACCGTGAAGCCGTCGCGCTCGCCACGCTTGAGCGCATAACGCAGATGCGCGCGGTGCGAACCCTTGAGATCGAAGTCGTCGAGCACGACGTGCGCTTCCTCGCCGAGCTTCATGAGTGTCAGCCCCGCGTCGAGATAAAGCGGCAACGCATTCGCACGTACCTGATAGAACGCCGCGCGGCCACCGTGCGCGTGAGCGAGTGCGACGAACTTGCCGATGAGCGCCGGCCATTCTTCACGCGGACCCACCGGATCGTGCAACGCGGCCCATGTGCGGCCGTTTTTTGCATACATCAGGAAAGCACGGCGTGATTCGGAAAACAGAAAACTCTTGTCGCCCATGAGCGCGAGGCCCGCGTCGCTGCGCTCCTGCGCGCGTACGATGCGGGCGGCGTCGTGAAGATCTTCCGGCGCGGGCTTGACGAAGCGGCCTGCGGCGGGACGCAGCAATTGCCAGAACGAGAAAGTCGCGGCAAAGAGACTCGCGGCCAGCGTCGCGCGCAGCGCACGCGGTGCACGCTCGTCAAAGGCGAATTGCCACCACAGGTCGCGCGTATAGGGCACGTCGCGAAAAGCAAACAGCATCACCCAGACAGCGAGCATCAGCACCATTGCGATCGAAACCAGCCAACCTGCCGTGAATCGCTCTGCAAACAGCGACGAGTGCCGGTTAAAGCGCTGGCGCGTGGCAAGCAGCAATACGATCAGCGTGCCGAGCACACCCGCTTCGACGAACGCGAGGCCTTTAGTGAGTGAAAGCGCGAGGCTCAGCACCGCGAGCAGCAGTGTCATCCACCACGCGGCGTCCAGCCGCCGCAGCAGACCGCGCGCGACGAACAGCAGCAACACGCCGAGCACGCTGCATAGCATCTGCGAACTTTCGAGCACCCACAGCGGCAGCACATCGCGCAGGATATGGATGCGTTGCCAGAACGCGGGCGTCGCGCTCGAAATCACCAGCATGCCGCCCACCACGAACGTGACGAGACTCAGGAAAAGCGGCGCGAGCTTCCAGGCGCTCGCCGCATGCCGCAGCGGCAGGCGGCTTTTCAGCGCACGTCCTTCGAAACCGGCCAGCAACGCCGCCGACACGATCAACGGGACACCGAAGTAAATCGCACGATACGCTAGCAGCGCGGCAACCATCAGATGCGTCTGCACGCTGCCGTTCAGCGTGAACACCATCGCTGCCTCGAACACGCCGACGCCACCCGGCGTGTGCCCGATCATGCCAAGCAGCATGGCCGCGGCATACACCGTGATGAAGCTCAGGAAGTTCACCTGCGCGTGCGGCAACAGCGCCCACAGCGCGAGGCCTGCTGCGACGACGTCGAGCACGGCAAGCGCCACTTGCGCGAGCAGATCGCGGCGCGCCGGAATATCGAATGCGAGCCACTGCCAGCGCGTGCGAACCGCGCGCGTTTCGCGACGGCACGCAGCGGCCACGAGGGCGAGCGCCGCAAGCACGGCCGCGCCGCTCCAGCGCAGCACGACAGGCGTGAGATGCAACATGGGCGAAAGCGTGGCGGCGAGACATACCATGCCGAGCGCCGTCATGAATACCAATGCGAGCGCCAGCGACACGCTCGTGAACACCGTCATGCGGCCAATCTGCGCGGGCGTGACGCCTGTCACACCATACACGCGCGCGCGCACCGCGCCGCCCGTGAGCGCGCCGAAACCGGTGGCGTTGCCCAGTGCGGTGCCGGCAGTGGCGCCTACCCACAACGCGACGCGCGGCACGGCTGTGCCGAGGTAGCGCAGACCCACGGCGTCGCGGCCTACCAGCGCAACATAACTGAGCGCGGTTGCGCCGAGCGCAGCGCTCCATTCACTCAGGCTCAGCGCGCGCAACTGACGTATCACCGAACGGTAGTCGACGGTCTTCGACAGATGTTGCAGGACCACCAGCAGCAATCCGCAAATCACCAACGCGAGCAGCGGCGAGAGAATTCCCCGGCTGCCGAGCGCTTTCGACGCACGGTCGAACAACGCACCGGATCGGTCGAATGTCTTCTTGTATCGATGGAACATGGTTAATGCAGGCTCTGCCTCACGCTGTCGCAACGACAGCGTGTCTGTCGAGGCGTCGCCTTGCTTGGGCGATTACAAAGGGATAACGGCAAAGCGTCGAAAAGGTTGACAGCGTAAGGCGTTCGACGGGTTTAACCTGGAAGCGAATCGGAGAGCCCATGTAAAAGCGGCGGCGGTCGTTGCGTCAACAACCAAATTGGGGCGTACGTTTTCGGATGTGACCGCATGATCATGGTCTGCATCGCGGACAAACGCGCGTATCGAGCGAGCGTCGGCTGGCTGTTGTTTCAAAAAGGGCTGAAGTTTAAACGCTAAAGGCGGCGTGTGGACGAACATTCGTCATCACTCGGACGCACGTTGCCCTTTGCGCGAATCCGTAAAAAAGACCGTTTTGAACGCCAAACCGTTCAAGCTTTCCGAATCACGTGCCGTAATCGAGTGCAACAGGCGGCGAGATGCGTCTCCCGTGCAACGTGAAGTCAGTACTTGAAGGAGAACGATGATGGCAGAGCAGGACTGGGTGATGGCAGGCGTGTATCTGGTGGGACTGGTTTCTTTCACACTGCTGATGAGCGCGTTGTCGATGCGCGCGACGATGCGCGCTGAACGCGCGACAGTATCGCGTTCGCGGCCGCGGATGGTACGCGACTAAGCGCATCCAAACGCAAAGGGCGGAGCGTTTGGCGCCCCGCCCTCGTTCTTGCACAACACGCGCGGTCCATGTGACCGCGTGGCCTGCCTGCTCCGCTTCCAGACTTACTGCGGACGGCGATGCGCTTCAGCAATAACGGCACAGTTTTGCAGATGCAAGTTCAGTGCGTGCAGCGCCAGTGCGCGCAGTTTGCCGAAAAACGTGGTGTGGGTGGCGACGGTGGCACGGGTGCTAGCGGTGTTCGATGCAGTGTTCACGACAGACTCCTGTATAGGGTTTGTACCTAGGCAATAACCCGATTATAGACGCCTTATACCGCACTGCAACAAAAAAATAATAGAAAGTCGTCATTCGAGCGGACCCCGCATGTCCGCGTAGGAGGCGCAAAAAGGGCGAGATCGTATGCTTCGCTATTAACAAAGCGCACCGTACAGGTGCAATAATGGCCCTTTTGCCTGCGACCGTCCGCCGCAGATCCGCCTTCATGCCTGCCGTCCAGAAAGCTCTGATTGCGCCCCTTATCGTCGCCTGCGCGATGTTCATGGAGGCCGTCGATGCGAATGTGATCGTGACCGCGCTGCCGTCCATGGCGCGCGACTTCGGGCGCGATCCGGTCACGCTGAAAATCGCGGTCACGAGCTACGTGCTGGGCCTTGGCGTGTTCATTCCGGTCTGTGGCTGGCTCGCCGACCGGTTTGGTGCGCGCACCGTTTTCCGCACGGCAATCGGCATTTTCGTGGCCGGTTCGCTACTGTGCGCGGCTTCCGGCTCGCTTGCCACGTTCACGTTGGCGCGTTTCGTCCAGGGCGTAGGCGGCGCGATGATGGTTCCGGTCGGCCGGATCATCATCTTTCGCGTGGTGCACAAATCCGACTTCATTCGCGCGATGAACTACCTGAGTGTGCCCGCCATGCTTGGCCCCGCGGCCGGCCCGTTGTTAGGCGGGTTCATCACCACCTATCTGCACTGGCGGCTGATTTTCTTCATCAACGTGCCGATCGGCATTCTCGGCATCTATCTGACCAACCGTCATATCGCCAATACGCGTGAGCCCGACCCCGGTCCGCTCGACTGGATCGGCTTTTTCCTTTCGGCCGCGGGCGCGGTGCTGTTGCTGCTCGGTCTTTCGCTGGTCGGTGGAGAGCTGATCTCAAACGGCAAAGCGTTCAGCATGTGCGCGTGCGGCGCCCTGCTGCTGCTGATCTATGTCGCGTACGCGAAGCGTGTGCCGCTTCCGTTGCTCGACCTGCGCTTCTTCAAGGTGCCGACCTTCCAGGCAAGTGTGCTGGGCGGTTCGCTGTTCCGGATCGGCCTGGGTGCGCTGCCCTTCCTGCTGCCGCTGCTGCTGCAGGAGGGCCACGGCATGAGCGCGTTCCAGTCCGGGCTGATCACCTGCGCATCGGCGTTCGGCGGGATGTTCATGCGCACGGTGGCCTCGCGCGTGTTGCATCGCTTTGGCTTTCGCTCCGTGCTGGCGGTCAACGCGGCGCTGTCGGGGGTGTCGATTGCGGCGTGCGGGCTATTTTTTCCCGGCACGCCGACGTGGATCATCTGGGTCGTCGTGCTGCTAGGCGGCTTTTTTCCGGCGCTTCAGTTTACGAGCCTCAACTCGCTGACCTACGCGGAAATCGCGAGCCGCGACGTGGGTCGCGCAACGAGCCTCGGCAGCGTCGTGCAACAGATGTCATTGGGGCTTGGCGTGACCGTCGGCGGTATCGTGCTGCAGATCGCGCGCTCGCTCAATGGTCATCCGAGCATCATGTGGTCGGATTTCTGGCCGGCATTTCTCGTGGTGGGCTTGTGCTCGTTCGCATCGATCCCCGTCACGCTGCGTTTGCCGCATCGTGCAGGCGAAGAGATTTCCCGCGGCGGCCGCGGCTGAATTCAGCCGCCGCATGGTCAACCGCTCGCCCACGCAACCAGTGTATCGCCGAAACCGCCACGCGCGCGCGCAGCAGCCCGCGCGCTGGTAATCACGCGCGGTGCCGCGCTCCACGCAATGCGCGCGCCAATCGCGATCAACCTGTCGACAAGCGCGACGTCCTCACTGCACTTGAGCGGCGGAAAGCCGCCCGCGCGCCGGTACGCATCCGCCGACACGCCGAGATTCGCGCCGTGGATGTGACGGTGGCCGTCGGCATCGACGTAGGTTTTGCGAAAGTACTCGCGCACGCTAAGCGGATGCTGCGTCCAGTCGTCGACGGCAATCGAGCCGCACACCGCATCGGCACCGAGCGACAGCTGCGCGACGAGCCAGCCTGGCGAAACGCGGCTGTCAGCGTCGGTGAACGCAAGCCAGCGCGCGCCTTCGGCGAGCAGCAGATCCGCGCCTGTCGCCCGTGCAATGCCGACGTTGCGCGCTTTCAGATTCAGGGTCTCGACCCCATACGCACGCGCGATCGCACCGCTGAAGTCGTCGCATGCATCGAGTACGACCACGATGCGCACGGTTTCTCCCGCGAGATCCTCGTGGCGCGACGCTTCGATCAACGCCGCGAGACACGGCGCGAGCAGCGCCTCTTCGTTATGGGCAGGTACGATCACGCCGATCATAGAAGCCCCTCGCGTTGCGCAACCGAACGGGCGTCGCGCGACCACACGTCGATCAGCAGATCGGCGTCGTCGTGATGCGCGAGACGCGTCAGGCCGCAGCGCGCATCGAAAAGCGCATGCGCGGTGTCGGCAGATTCGAGCGCTTCGGCGAAAGGCCTGCGCCAGTGACAGGCGAGCAGCGTGCCGTCCGTCGTGAGCGACGCCGCAATGCGCGCGGCCAGTGTTTCGAGCGCGGCCGCGTCGAGGTAATACGCGAATTCGCTGATCACGATCAGATCGAACGGCCCCGCCTCCGTCGGCCACTCCTGCGGCACCGTGCGCCGTTCCACGCGGACATGCGATGCGTCGGCCACCCGCTCACGCGCCAGTTGCACCGCGCGCTCATGCAGATCGGCGGCCAGCAGAATGTCGCAACGTTTCGCGAGTTCGGCCGTCAGTTCGCCATTCGCGCAGCCGGGCTCGAATGCATTGCGATAGCGCGGACGCGGCAGCAGTGCGAGCGTCAATGCGCGCTTGCGGCTTTCATACCAGCCTTCCCGCAGATTCCACGGGTCGTCGGACTGTTTGTAGAGTTCGTCGAAATAAGCAGCCGGCGAATCGATGTCGGCGCGTCGGGTCAGAGCGTCCATGGCGTGCCTCCCGTTGGCGAACCTGCATTGACGATGTCCGCAGCGTGCGGGTCGGAGGCGGACTCGCGGCCTGCGGCGACAATGGATTCTCCTAGCGCGGCCAGGTCGCGTTCCGCGTGGCTCTGCCGTAGAAACACGGGCAGATCGGCAAGCGCGCGCGCAAAACGTGCATCGCGGCACAACGGCCCCGCACCGAGTGTGCGGGTGGCGTGCTGCATCACGGCCGTGGCGGCCTCTTCCACCACGAGCCGCGCACGCATCGCCTCGCGCTGCGCATTGGCAAGCGGGTTCGCGTCAATCTGCGCGGCCGTTTCGCGCAACACCGCTGCGGCGCCGGCGAGCGCAACTTCAACTGCGCCAAGATGCGCGAGTCGATGCGGGTCCGCGCGTTGTATCGACGCGTCGCGCAACATCCGGCCGATCTGTGCGGCTGCCCCATACCAGCAGGCGGCGATGCCGGCGCCACCCTGCCAGAAGCCCGGACGGCGCACATAGTCGTGCGCCTCTCCCACGAGCGTCGCATGCGCATGGTCGAACGTGATGTCCGCGCTGGCCGTCGCCTGCATGCCGACCGCCTGCCACTTCGACGCGTCGACGGAGATAGACGGCTGATCCATCGACACGGCGGCCAGCACGGGCTCGTCGTCGAGCCATACGGTGACGAGCGCATGGGTGACTACTCCCGCGCCCGAGCACCAGGCTTTCGTACCGGTCAGATCAAGGAGACCGTCATTGCTTCGTCCTCCTATCCTGTTTGCCTGAACGCGCGCGTCGGGCGGCTCCGCGGCCCACGTGGCCCAGCGGCTGCCTGCCGGCGGCGTGGGGCCATGCAATTCGGCGAGGATCGCGAGCGCGTCGGTGTGACCTTCGAACAGCTTCACAAGACCAAGGTCACAAGCGGCGACGCGCGCCAACACCCGCCAGCGCAGCAATGTCTGGCCATGGCCTGGCAGCGGTAAAGCCGGCGCGCGATCAAAACCACGCTCAACCAGATTCCGAAGGACGTCACCGAGTGCGAGCGGATCGTTGGCGTCAAAACGCGTGGCGCGCAGCAATGCTTCCAGCGTGCCGTATCCGGTTGCGGGGTCCCCATCGGGATGGGAAGCGCGCGCGCCAGTCGCCGCGCTCTCCATGTTGCGTGCCTTCGCAAGCGAATCGCGATCGACGGCGCGACCGGTTTGCGGGGGCCGCGCGTGAGCGCTGGCCGGACGATCACGCGTATCGAGCATCGTGCCTCCCTGTAGCAGTGCGAGCTAAGTCTGTTTATTCGGCTGGCTGCAAAATAAGGTTTCTGCGGCCCATGACGAGAAACAGCAAGCAGCGTGCCTTATCGCACGACGGCTCGCAGACTCTGAAACCCGGAAGGGGAAACAACGACGCAACGCGCCGGAATCGGCGCGCTTCGAATCATCTGAACGTAACGAGGTGGGGAAAGGATCGCGCAGGCGCTCTCCCGACCCGTGGCGTTAATCGCCGCCGCGGGCGCTGCGCAGCGCCTGGACCTGCGCAAGCAGCGTGTCGAACTGCGACAGTTCGACCGGCTTCACAAGATGCGCATCAAAGCCGGCGTCACGGGTGCGCTGACGGTCGCTATCCTGGCCAAAGCCGGTCATCGCGGCATACAGGGTGTTCACCAGTTCAGGCATTTCGCGCAACGCCGCGATCGTTGCGTAGCCATCCATTTTCGGCATCGCAATGTCGATCACCGCAAAATGCGGTACGAAGCGCGGCGCCATATGAACCGCCTGTTCGCCTTCGTACGCGATTCGCACTTCGTGACCCTTCAGTTCCAGCAGCATGGCAAGACTGTCGGCCGAGTCGCGGTTATCGTCGACGAGCAGAATGCGCAGCGGCGCAACTTCACCCGCACTCTCCGACGACTCGGGCTGCGCTCCTGCTTTGCCGCTCGCCGACACCCCTGCCAGCGGCAGACTGAGCGTGAACACGCTGCCGCGCCCCGGCCCCTCGCTGCTCGCGATGATGCTGCCGCCATGCATGTCGATCAGCGACTTGCAAAGCGTGAGTCCAATGCCCAGTCCGCCCTCGCCGGCATTCACACTGCTCTTTTCCTGCGCAAAGAGTTCGAAAATCGAATCGAGCGCGCGCACCGGAATGCCACAACCGGAGTCGCGCACTTCCAGCACGGCCATCGTGCAATGGATGCTGCCGTTGACTTCGATCCGGCTGTTCAGCGGCGAGAACTTGGATGCGTTATGCAGCAGGTTTTGCAGCACCTGCACGAGACGCACCATGTCGCCGCGCACGATCACCGGCTCGGCCGGCATGGACGATATGACCTGCTGGCCGTGCGCGTCAGTAAAGGGGCGCGCCGCTTCAATACCGCGCGCTACCAGCTCGCCCAGATCGACCGGCGCGAAGCGCAGCTCCACCTTGTCCGACATGATCCGGCCGACGTCGAGCAGATCGTCGACGAGCCGCGTTAGATGCGTCACCTGCCGGTCGATCATGTCGCGCGAGCGGGCTACCGTCGGACTTACCCCTGTTTCCAGCCGCAGCGCGCCCACCGCGTTGCGAACCGGCGCAAGCGGATTGCGCAACTCGTGCGCGAGCGTTGCGAGGAAGCGCCGCATGCTCTCGCCCGAGCGCTCCAGTTCTTCCCGCTGACGCCGCTCGGTCAGATCGCGCGTGACTTTCGCAAAACCCCGCAGTCTGTTTGTTTCGTCATACACCGCGGTGAGGTTCACGTTGGCCCAGAAGGCCGTACCGTCCTTGCGCACGCGCCAGCCTTCCTCTTCGACATGGCCAAGCTGACGGGCAATCGCGAGTTCCCGCGCCGGTTTGCCGGCGGCTGCCTCCTCGGGTAGATAGAACGTGGAAAAGTGCCGTCCAATAATGTCCTCGCGAGGATAGCCCTTGATGCGCTCCGCGCCCGCATTCCAGCTAACCACGTAGCCTTCCGGATCCAGCATGAAGATCGCGTAGTCCTTCACGCTGTGCACGAGCAGACGAAAGCGCTCCTCGCTTTGCCGCAGCGCTTCGAGGTATTCGCGTTGCGCGGTCAGATCGCGCGTGATCTTCGCGAATCCGGTAAGCACGCCGGCGCTGTTGCGAATGGCCGTGATCACCACGTTCGACCAGAACATCGTGCCGTCCTTGCGCACGCGCCAGCCTTCGTCCTCGAAACGGCCCGTGAGCGACGCCTGCTGCAGTTCATAAGCAGGCCAGCCGCGCGCGTTCGCTTCTTCCGTATAAAAACGTGAAAAATGTTGTCCGATGATTTCGTGTTCTGCGTAACCATTCAGCTTTTGCGCACCGGCATTCCAGCTGACGATGCAGCCGTGTGGGTCGAGCAGAAAGATCGCATAGTCCTCGATTGCCTGGACGAGGTCGCCGTAGTTGACTTCGACCGGCACGGGTTTTCCGGCCACCTCCAGCGCAGCGCTGGAGTCGTGGCTCTGAGCGGCGGGTGAAACTGCTAGCTGATTCATGATGATGACGGATGAGGATCAAGTCAAAGCATACACCGGCCGCAGACCACCGCTTCGCATCCCGCACTTTGTCCGGCGGAGCCGGTCGGGCCCCGGAATTGCTACTGTGGCAAATGCGTCAATCATTAAAACAGGAGCTCCAATTGAAACGCGTATTCACTAGCTTGTCCCTCGCGGCGCTGCTCGCCTTTGTCCATACGGCCGCGCAGGCAGAAGGCTGCACCAAGGGTGCGGCGGTTGGCGGCGTCACCGGCCATGTTGCGGGCGACCACGGCGTCGCAGGCGCCGCAGCGGGATGCGCCATTGGCCATCACGAGGCCAAGAAGAAGGACAAGGCGGCCAGCGCCGCCGCAGCGGCGAGTGGAACGGCAGGCAAATAACCGGTTGTAAAAAAGCCCGGCAGTGACGCGACCGTCACTGCCGGGCTTTTGTTTTGTCGGACGTGGTGAGCAAGTCGAGCAGTTGAACACCAACTCCAGGTCAAGCCGAGGCCGCACCGCAAGACTATGCAGGCATGGGAACGCGATCAGCCCGCCGCGCCCACTTTCTCCGCGAGCTTCGCGTCATAGCTGGAATGAACGTGCACCCGTTTCCTGTCCGGATACGCGTAGGTGTACGCCTTGCGCAGCGCGAGCGACGCCTCATGGAAGCCGGACAGAATCAGCTTCTGTTTGTTCGGATAATTGGCGATGTCGCCGACCGCGAAAATCCCCTGCCGCGAACTTTCGTAAAAAGATGTGTCGACGTCGACCCGGCCGCCATGAATCGCGAGCCCCCATTGCGCGATCGGGCCGAGATCCGCCACGAGTCCATACAACACCACCAGATGCTCCGCATCGCGTTGCGTTTCCCCTTCGACATGACGCAACGTGATCGACTTCAACACGCCGCCCTCCTCGGCGAGCGCTGAAATCGCGCCGACGATAAAGTCCATTTCGCCCGCTGCGACCGCGCGCTGCATCAGTTCGACACTCGAATCCGCTGCGCTGAATCCCTTGCGCCGATGGACCAGCGTCACGCGTCGCGCGACCTTGCGCAGCGCCAGTGCCCAGTCGAGCGCCGAGTCGCCGCCGCCGGCCACCACCACGTTTTTGTCCGCGAAATCGGCGAGACGCTGCACGCTGTAATGCACGTGCCGCGATTCGAGCGGCACCGCCTCGGCCAGCGCCAGCTTTTGCGGCACGAATGCGCCATTGCCGGCCGCCAGAAGAATGGACGCGACGTCGAACACGAGGCCGCGATCGGTACGCACCGTCCAGCGCCCGTCGTCGCGCTGCTCGACCGACTCGACGCGTTGTTCCAGATGAATCGGCACGTCGAACGGTTTGCATTGCGCGAGCAGTCGGTCCACCAGTTCTCGCGCAGTGCACGAGGGTATCGCGGGAATGTCGTAGATCGGCTTGTCGGGATAGAGCTCGATGCACTGGCCGCCCACCTTGCCGAGCACATCGACGATCTGGCACGAGAGGCCGATCACGCCCGCTTCGAACGCGGCGAAAAGGCCGACAGGTCCGGCGCCGACGATCAGGACGTCGGAGCGCACGGGTGAACCGGAGGGGTCGGCACCGGCGTGTGCTGCGGGGTTGGCGGCTGTCATGTTGCGATCTCATTGAATACGTGAGTAGCCCACCATACACAAGCGCCGCGCACTGGGCAACGATGCCATTACATCGCGTAAGGACGATCCGTTCCCGCGCGCAATCGCGCCGAGACCAGATTCAGCTCCATGAATTGATCTGGAGTCCGATTCATCCTGTCGGGTCGCATAAAATCGCTTATGGCCACCGAACCTGCCAGACCTACTCAAGCCGCGCCACGGCATGACAACCTCGCGCGGCACTCACTCACCGATCCATGAACCACGCAGATCGCTGTCGTGCAGCAGTTGCAGCAGCGTTCCCGCGGGGCGGCTGAGCCGCCGGGCCGCCAGCGCGATGAATTCCACCGACGGCAACGCCGGCAGACTCGCCGCATTCACGGGCGGCGCAAGGCCGCGCGCGCTCAGATATTGCGGCCTCACCGTCACACCGAGGCCGCCGCGCGCCGCCGCGATGCAACCCGCGTGACTGCTGCTCGTGCACACCAGTTGCCAGCTGAAACCCGCTTCGGCCAGCGCATCCAGCACGACGGCGCGCGTCACGCTCGGTTCGGCGACCAGAATCAGCGGCAAAGGCTGGCTCAGATCGACGAGCGTGCCGGGACGTGCGAGCCATTCCAGCCTCCCCGTGAAAAGCGGCACGCCGCGCCGGTCGCCAAGCCGCCTCTTGCCGACCAGCAGATCGATCGTCCCTGCGTTCAGCAATTCATAGAGCTTGCCGGTCATGCCGATGGTGATTTCGAGTTCCACATCGGGATGGGCATCGCGAAACGCCGCGAGCACCGTGGGCAGCGGGCCGAGCGCGACGTCGTCGGACGAGCCCAGACGCACGCGCCCCTTCAGACGCGGTGCGCGAAACTGCGACTCCGCGCGGGCGAGCGCCTGGAGGATCACGCTTGCATGGGCGAGCATCGCCTCGCCGTCCGCCGTCAACGCGAGCGAATGGGTGTCCCGCACGAACAGGCGCCGTCCAACGCTTTCCTCGAGCCGCCGCACGTGTTCGCTGACGCTCGACTGCGTGAGGTCGAGCCGCCGCCCCGCCTCCGTGAAGCTGTGGCAGGCGGCGACGGTCGTGAAGGTCTTGAGCCAGATCGGATTAAGCATAAAGGCATTGTCGCGCCGGTCATCGCCAATGTCGATAACAGTCAACGCAGCTAGCGGGGTTCCCGATTGACGTGGATGTCAATATGATGACGAAATCCCCATGGATTTGCACGATGTCCGGCCAGAGCGCCGGGCGACATTTGGCTTATAAGGTTTTCCGGCCTCCCGGGCCTTCATCACATGACCAAGGATTCCTCCCAGACCGCGCTGTTGTGGATCGTCGCCGCAGGCTTCTTCATGCAGTCGCTCGACACGACGATCGTCAACACCGCGCTGCCTTCCATCGCAAAGAGCCTGCACGTCGCGCCGCTCGCGATGCAACCGGTGGTCGTCGCCTACACGTTGACCATGGCCATGCTCACGCCCGCGTCCGGCTGGCTGGCCGACCGCTTCGGCACGCGGCGCGTGTATTTCGTCGCGATACTCGTGTTCGTGCTCGGCTCGATCTGCTGCGCGAGCGCGCATACCCTCGGGCAACTGGTGATGGCGCGCGTGCTGCAAGGCGTCGGCGGTTCGATGCTGCTGCCCATTGGCCGCCTCGCCGTGCTGCGCAGCGTGCCGGGCGACCAGTATGTGTCCGCACTCGCCTTTATTTCGGTTGCCGGCCAGTTGGGGCCGATTGCCGGGCCCACGCTCGGCGGCTGGTTCGTCCAGGCCGTCACGTGGCACTGGATTTTTCTGATCAACGTGCCGATCGGCGCGCTCGGTCTCTATGCGGTGCAGCGCTTTCTGCCGTCGCATGGCGAGACCCAGGCGCCGCCGTTCGATCTCGTCGGCTGCGGGCTGCTGTCGCTGTGCATGATCGCGTTCTCACTCGCGGTCGACGCGCCGGTCGCCACGCATCGCGCGGCGTGGTCGGCGGGATTGTTCGCGCTCGCCGTCGTGACCGCGCTGGCCTACATTCCGCACGCCCGGCGCCGCGCCAATCCGCTCTTCAAACTGTCGTTGTTCAGCGAGCCGAACTTTAGCGTCGGGCTGATCGGCAACCTCGTGTGCCGCGTCGGTTCGAGCGCGGTGCCGTTTCTCGTGCCGCTGCTCCTGCAACTGCAACTGGGTTACTCGCCGCTGCATTCGGGCCTGATGATGCTGCCCGCGGCGCTGGCCGGCACCGTCGCCAAACGCTGGATCGCGCCGCTCGTGCGACGCTATGGCTACGACACGTTCCTGCTCGTCAACACGATCATCGTGGGCTCGGCGATCGTCGCGTTCGCGCTGATCACGCGCGGCACGCCGCTGATCGTCGAAGCCGGGATTCTCGCCGTGTTCGGCGCTGCCAATTCCATGCAGTTTGCTGCCATGAACAGCGTCACGCTCAAAGGCCTTTCCCACGAAGACGCAGGCAGCGGCAACAGCCTCTTTTCGATGGTGCAGATGCTGGCGATCGGGCTTGGCGTGTCGATCGGCGGCGGTCTCGTGAATCTCTTTTCGGCACAGGGGGGATCGACCGCGCTCGGTTTCCGGCTGAGCTTCGTCTGTGTCGGCGTGATCACGCTGGTGTCCGCGTGGATCTTCCGCCATCTCGATGAAGCACCTGGCGCGCGGCCGGTGCGCGCGCAGGCGACACAGGGCGCGGGCCACTGAAGCGCGACGGCGCCGCCGCCGCGCGAGGCCGCCAAGCGTGTGCGTCAATCCCGCAGCCGCACACCCGAAAAGTTCTCGCACGCCTGGATCAGACGCTCCTGCACGGCGTCGTCGCGCACCGCAGGGTGCGTCTCGCGCGGCTGCATGTGATAGAAGTATTCGCCGCTCACCGTGGCGGTGTCGTCGCTCGCAGCCAGCCACACCTGGGTCTTTGGCGCGGCCTGCAGGTCGTCCGGCGCACCCGGGCCGCCCATTTTCGTTGCGACCCAGCCTGGCTCCACGGCATTTGACGAAACCTGCGGCCAGCGGCGCGCGATTGCGAACGCCAGCAGCGCGTCGTGCAGCTTCGAGTCGGAGTAAGCCGCCGTGCCGCGCCACGGACGGCGCTCCCATGCCAGATCATCCAGACTCGCGTCGCCGCTGCGGTGCAGACCCGAACTGAGGTAGACCAGGCGCTTGGGCTTCTCCATCAATGCGGTCAGTATGTACGGCGCGAGCGTGTTGACCGCGAACACGTGCGGCAGCCCATCGACGGTGGCGACACGGCGCGGCTCCTGATAACCGACCGCCGCGTTATGGATCACCGCATCGAAAGGCCCTGAGCGGTTGGCCTCCTCCGCCAACGCGACGGTGGCCTGAATGCTCGCCAGATCGCCGGCCAATGCGGCTTCGGCCTGCGGCACCGCTTCGAGCGCCTCTGCGGCGCGCGCCGCGTTGCGTGCATGCAAAACCACCTGGTGTCCGGCGTCCACGAGCAGGCGCGCGGCCATCTGGCCCAAACCGTCGGCGGAACCGGTAATGAAGATACGAGACATCGATACGCTCCCAATGAACTGTCGAGATATGCCCGGCGCATAACAGAGAATCGCGTTCCATCGTACATCGGGCGAATGGATCGAGCTTAGCGCGTGAGCACATGCTGACGCGAGAGCGTGGCTGTCATTCCACTCATGACAAACAATCATTCATCGGCTAGATCAGATGGCATCGCCCGGCGCTCGCGCGTGAATTCAAACGGTGTTTCGCGTTAGCATGTCGTGCGTGAACGCATAACAAAGGAAGAACACATGCCTTTTGACGAGCGCATGCTGAACGGGATGGGGGTGTTGACGGCTATCGTCGACTGCGGCAGTTTCGCGGCCGCTGGCGAAGCCCTCGACATGTCGCAATCCGGGGTAAGCCGTTCTGTCGCGCGACTCGAAGCGCGGCTGGGTATCCGCCTGTTCGACCGCACCACGCGTTCGGTCACGCTGACCGACGAGGGGCGGCGCTTCTACGAACAGATTGTGCCGCTCCTGGGCGGTCTGGAAGAAGCCGCGGCCTCCGCGGCCAAAGGGGCGACTGCCGTTCGTGGCCGTTTGCGCGTGAACATGGACCCGTTCTTTTCACGTCTCGTGCTGGGACCGAGGCTCGGCGGCTTCGTGGACAAGCACCCCGATCTGCAGCTCGAACTGATCACGCGAGACCAGCTGGGCGACATGGTCGGAGAGGGTTTCGACCTCGCCATCCGTTTTGGCGAACCGCCGGTGTCCACGCTGATCGCGCGCAAGCTGCTCGATACGCGCATTCTCACCGTCGCTGCGCCTTCGTATCTGAAGCGTCACGGCCGCCCCGCGAGTCCCAACGAACTCGAAGGCAGCAGGCACGTGTGCATCAAGTTTCGCGATCCGCTCACGGGTTATCCGTTCAGTTGGGAATTCCATCGGGGCCGCAAGAAAATCGTGATCGCGCCGCAAGGCCGTCTGACGGTCAACGACGTCGGTACGCTGCATAGCGTTTGCACTGCAGGCCAGGGTATCGCGCAGATTCTTTCGCTCGGCGCGGAACCGCTGCTCGCGAGCGGCAAACTGGTCGAACTGTTCCCGGATTGGGGTGACGAGGTCTATCCGCTGTATGCGCTCTATCCGTCGCGGCATTATCCGCCGGCCAAGGTGCGCGCTTTCTATGATTTCATCGTGTCGCTGACAGGCAGTGCGCCGCGCGAAGCGGCGGCCTGACGCATCGGCGCGACGCGTCATAGCTCCGGCTCGGTTCGGAAAGTTAAGAGACTTGAAAGACCGCCAGTCAATGTGTCTTCTTCACGTTGCGCTGTTTAACAGACGCGCTCAAGCGGTGATTTGTCAGTCGCCGGCGCGCGGTCTCCCGTGCGCCGCCGGGTCCGCAATCAAGCCGCTTCGCTCAGCAGTTCGCGAACTGCGTCGCGAGACTCGCGCGCCAGCTGTTTCAGATCGACCCCGTCGATCTGGTCGTCGCTGACGATACGTTTGCCCGCGCAGAAGAGCGCCGCGACGGACGGCCTGCCGCCCGACGCCACCGGTCCGATGGCCGGATCGTGCAAGCCGAAGTAACGCGGATCGTCGAGCCGGTACACGGCGATGTCCGCCGCCAGACCCACGGCGATTCTGCCGACCTCGTTCAGGCCCATGATGCGCGCGCCGCCCGCTGTCCCCCAGTGAATCACGTCGGCCACGCTCGCCGCACTCGCGCCGCCTTCGAAGCTGCCGCCGCGATAGGTCGGCTGCGCCAGCATGCCGCCGCGTGCGCGTTGCGCGAGCCACGTCATGTGGACTTCGGAAATCATGTCGGCGGCTTCATTCGACGCTGCCCCGTCCACGCCGATCGACACCGGCACGCCCGCGTCGGCCATCGCCCGCACCGGGCAAATGCCGCTGCCCAGCCGGCCATTGCTCTGCGGACAATGCGCGACGCCGGTGCCCGTTTGCGCGAGCAGCGCGATTTCGTCGGCGTCCACCTTGACGAGATGCGCGTACCAGACGTCGCTGCCAAGCCAGTCGTGCTCGCCGCAAAACGCCACCGGCGACTGCCCGTGCATGGCCTGCGCGCTGTCCTGATAGCTGACCGTCTCCGACAGATGACTATGCAGACGCAAGCCGAGCCGTCGCGCGGCCGCGGCGGTGGCGCGCATCTCGGCCGGCGAAATCGAGTAAAGCACCGTGGTCGGCGCCATCACGACACGCCGCATCGCGCGCGGCGACGCATCGTGCCACCCGGACGCCAGCCGTTCGACGTCGGCGACATAGGCATCGAGCGATTCAGGGCGAAGCGCGGTGGGCAGTTCGGCTTCGAGCTGGCGCGTTTGCGTCGCGCCGCCGCGCAGCAGCACGAAGCGCATGCCGAGCTTGTCCGCTTCGTCGAACAGGATCGCGGAGCTGTCGAACGGCATGTTCGGGTAGTACAGATAATTGTGATCGGCGACGGTCGCGCAGCCCGAGCGCGCCAGTTCCACGAGACCAATGCGAGCCGCGAGCCGGAAGCGTCGCTCGTCGAAAAGCGCGCGAAACCGGTACGGCGTGGCAGCGAGCCACGGTGTGAGCGTCGCGTCGAGACCGGCCGTGTCGCCTTTGAGCAGCGACTGGAACAGGTGATGATGAGTATTGACCCATGCCGGATAGACGACGCAGTCGGTGGCGTCGACGACCTGTTCGCCCGGCCGTGGGGTCAATGTGCCGATCGCGTCGATCGTATCGCCGACGATGCGAATGTCGGGACCGTTCACGCGTGCGGGATCATCGGCGGAACCGCAGCCGCCTGTGATGATTGCCGCGGCGTTGCGGATTAGCGTGGAAGATGTCGTGTGTTCTGAGGTCATAGGTTGTGCGCGCAAGGATCGGGAAAGCATCAGAGTTGGCTGTCGTGCCAGCCGCGCAAACCGATGCGCGAGACCCACGCCGTGATCGCGAACAGGACGACGCCTGTCACGGTAATCAGCAGCAACGCCGCGAAAAGCCGCGGGATGTTCAGCTGGAAACCCGCCTGCAGGATCTGGTATGCGAGCCCCGCGCCACTGCCGCCCGTGCCGGCGACGAATTCCGCGACCACCGCGCCGATCAGCGACAGTCCGCTCGAAATACGCAGGCCGCCGAAGAAATACGGCAGCGCGCTCGGTATGCGCAAACGGGTCAGCGTCTGCCAGCGCGTCGCGCGATTGATCCTGAAGAGATTGATCAGGCCGGGATTGACGCTGCGCAAACCGAGCGCCGTGTTCGAGATGATCGGGAACAACGCGACGAGCGTCGCGCACAACACCAGCGCGACGGTCATGTCCTTCACCCAGATGATGATGAGCGGCGCAATCGCAACGACCGGCGTGACCTGCAACAGGATCGCGTACGGAAAGAGGCTCGCTTCGATCAACGGGCTCTGCACGAACAGCAGCGCGATCACCACACCCAGAGCCGTCGCGAGCGCGAACGCGAGCAACGTGATCTTGAGCGTCGCGAGCAGGCTGCCGAATAGCAAAGGCGCGTCCTGCAGCAGTTCACCGACGATCGCCACCGGCGACGGCACCAGATAGGCCGGCACTTTCATCAGCACGCACCAGCCCTGCCACGCTGCCAGCACGATCAGACCCACCACCCACGGCGCGATCGCCTTCGTCACGCCGGGCCGCTGCAGCCACGGCTCGCGGGTTCGCTGGGTCGCGCGGGTTGGCCGGCTTGACGCATTGGATATGACAGCAGCCGGCTCGCGTGCTGCGGCTGCCTGACCGTTGAATTGAGCCGTATGACCCGCAAGGACTTCGCCTGTCATGATTGCACTCCTGTTTCTTCGTTCGCAAACGACGCGCGATGCGCATCGGTGATCAGCTCCGACAGCGTCCTGCAGTCGCGCATGAACGGTTCGCTGACACGAAACGCGTCGTCGCGTTCGAGCGGTCCGTCGATCGGCACTTCGGCGATCACGCGTCCGGGCCGCGCCTGCATCACCACCACGCGGCTCGACAGATACACCGCCTCGTAAATGCTGTGCGTGACGAACACCACCGTGATGCCGCGCCGCTGCCAGAGCGCACGCAGATCGCCGTCGAGCCGGTTGCGCGTGAACTCGTCGAGTGCGCCGAACGGTTCGTCGAGCAACAGCAGATCCGGCTCGGTGACGAGCGCCCGCGCCAGCGACGCACGCATCTGCATGCCGCCGGACAACTCGCGCGGCAGTACGTTGCCAAACTTCGCGAGGCCGACGCCGTCGAGCGCCTCGGCAACGCGGGCGTCCGCTTCGCGGCGCGGCACGCGGGCAAGATCGAGCGGCAGTCTCACGTTTTCCGCGACCGTCGCCCATGGCATCAGCGTGGCCTCCTGAAACACCATCGACATGCGCCGCCCGTTCGAACCGACGGTATCGAACGGCTGGCCCCACCAGCGCAGATGACCGTGCGTCGGCGTTTCGATGCCGGCAAACATCTTCAGCAACGTGCTTTTTCCGCAACCGGATGGACCGAGCAGCGAGATGAACTCGCCGGGTTCAATTGCGAGCCGCACGTCTTCGAGCGCGACCGTGCCGTTCGGATAGCATTTGTCCACGCGCTGCACCGACAGCAACGGCGCGCTCGAACCCGGCACTGCAGTCTGATTGGCCAGCATGGTCACTCCTGCGCGTGAATAGGGATGATGTCGCGAAATACTTCGGACTCGCCATGATCGTTCAGCAGCTTGAGCAACATGCGCCGCATCAGCAGGCCCGGCTGGTCCGATTCCATATGGCACTCCTGCTGACGCCGCACGTCGATGCATGCATCGTAGTCAGTGGCTTCGAGAATGTCGCGGTCTTCGTCGGTGATCGGGCGATCCCAGTCGATCAGCTCCTGCGTCGAGCACGCGTCTTCGGTGTCGTTGCGATAGAGCCATTGCGACAGCATCAGCGTGCGGTCGTCGATCGGCGTTGCACAGTTATAGATGATGTGGTGAATGCCGCTTGCCGGATACACGCAGCCAAACCGGCGCGCGAATGGCATGAACCAGCGGTTCACCAGATGACGCTCGGTCACCTCTTCCTGCGTGCCGGTGATCCGGTAGCTCGCCGGCGGGTTGCGTACGGGCACATGCGTCTCGGCTTCAAAACCCCATTCGTGCGGACGGAATTCGTAGCTGGACGGCTTCGGGTTGTCGAACAGACCGAAGTTGCCCTTGTGCACGAAGCTGAAGTGAGAATTGTCGAACGAGTTTTCCATCATGCGCAGCGGGCTCGTTTCCCAACGCTCGTAAAACTGCAGAATGCGGCGGTAGCCGGGCGCACCGTCTTCGGGAAACTCGGGGATCGGCTGCAGCGGGTCGTCGAGCGCCACCCACGCGTAACCGTAGCGCTCCTCGCAGTGATAGGACGGCACGACCGCGCGCGACGGAATCGCGCCGTCCTTGTTCTGCGGAATCTTCACGCATTGGCCCGAGCAGTCGTAGGTCCAGCCGTGGTAGCCGCACGCGATATTGCCGTCGCTGTCCACGAAGCCCTTCGAGAGCTTCGCCGTACGGTGGCAGCAGCGATCGCGCAGCGCATGCGGCTTGCCGCTCGCGCCCTTCCATAACACGATCGGTTCGCCGAGCAGCGTGAACGGCTGCGGGCCGGCTTCGAGCTGCGTCATCGGCATGATGGCGTACCAGAAACGGCGCAGGACTTTTTGTCGGGTGACCAGCATGAGGTGCTCCTTTTTCAAGCGTATTCGGGGTGCTTTCAGCGACGACAGCGCGCTTACGGCATCACCTTCGCGTTCTGGATGAATTGCAGCGTGTAGGCCGCGTGGTAGTCGGTGGCGGGCTTGAGCAGCTTCGCGTCCACCATGTAGTCGAAGGTCTTTTTCCAGCGCGCATCCGTCATCGTGCCGATGCCCTCGCTTGCCGCGTCGCCGCCGGTGACGAGCTTGAGCTTTTTCAGTTGCGCGACACCGTACGCAAGTTGTCCGTCGCTCATCTGCGGGTTGTCTTTCTTGATCAACGCGTTGCCCGGAGCAGGATCGTTCAGGTAGCTCTTCCAGCCTTCCATCGACGCCTTCACGAAACGCGCGACCACTTCCGGCCGGTTTTTCATCGTGTCGCGCATCGTGACGATCGTCGTGTTGTACGGCGGATAGCCGTCATCGGCGAACAGGAAGAAATGCGCGTTGACGTGGGCCTGTTCGGCCTGGTACGTTTCCGACGACGGATACGCCTGCATCGCCACGTTCGGATCGGCGAAGAACGGCTGCAGGTTGAATGTATAGGGGCGCGCCTGTGCTTCCGTATAGCCATACTTCGCCTTGAGCCACGGCCACCATGTCGTGCGGCCCGAGCCAGCCACGAGGATCGTCTTGTTCTTCAGGCCCGCGAGACTCGTCACGTCGGCGTGGGTCATCATGCCTTGCGGGTCGTACTGGAATGCAGCGGCAACAGTCGTTACCGGAATGCCGGCCTCGACGCTCGACAGCACCTGGAAGTCGTACCCGAGCAGAAAGTCCGCCTGGCCGCCGGCGAGCAGCTGCATGCCGTTGACCTGCGGGCCGCCCATTCTGATCGTGACGTCGAGCCCGTACTTCTTGTAGATGCCCGTTGCGACGGCCTGATAAAAGCCACCATGTTCGGCCTGCGCGTACCAGCTCGTCAGCAGCGTAACGTGATCGTCGGCGTGAACGAGCGGCGCGGCGAGCGCGAGGCCGGCGAGCGCAGCCGCGGTGACTGCCCGCGCGAGAAACAGGCGGCCGGCCACGGCAACGCGGGAAAGAAGAGGCGAAACACGCATGAGTGAACTCCGTGTGAACGTGGGGGAAAGGGCGAAAGGCTGGAAAGGCGGCAAGGAACGGACGATGACGGGTCCGCGCGCCTCGGCCGCCATCGCGTGATCGCGTGAATGCGCACGCAACGGCAATGGCGAAGCGACGCGCAGGCGCATGGGCGCAGACGCAGGTGTGCCATCGCGTGTGATCGCGAAAACGCATGACAGTCGGGTGAACATCTGGGGCAACTGCATCGCACGCTCCTTGTTGGCGAAACCGGACGGTTTCGTTCAAACGCCGAATCTGTTTCGACGTGGGCGCACGATGCGCCCCAAGAGCAATGCCCCACGGTGACCGGCATGGTGATGCCGGCTCGCTAGCCGCTTCTACTCTGCGTGAGCGTTAAGCGAATGTCGTGCCAACGTGGACAGAATGGGCACGCTAAGGCCGCGGGGCGGGCCTCACAGTCACCGTGCGTTGTTTGCGACTTGCACGGCCATCGCACTGACTCGACGCGTGCTGGCACTGCGCGCGTGCATTCACGATGCGCCAGAGCCCAAAGGTTGTGCGTAAGAAGTCATCGCAAGGTGCTGCCGGGCCTGCGCCTTGCTGCTTCGCTCAGGTCATCCCAACCAGGAGCCAGCAATGAGCGACACCAACGCACAACCGAAGAGCGAGCCGACCGACCTCGAACATCCGCAACCCGCGGTGCATAGCGACAACGAAAAAAGCAAATTGCCCGAGCGCAGCGATGAAGGACGCAATCAGTCGCCTGCGGATCAGCCCGGCAAAAAACCCGGCGAGGACGAGCCGCCGGTCGGTTGAAGAAGGCGCGAGCCTTCAGGCGGCTTTGCTATACGTTCTCGCAAAGCCGCATACGCTTTTTCCTCTTCTCGTCCTTTCGCCTTTTTTCGCCTCTGTGCTTATATTCCACGCCCAGCGTGCAGCCTGGCCTATCCTCAGATTCTACTAAGCATCTTCTGCTTAACATCTTCCGATTTGTTGCTTGGTCCGACAGCCTCCGGTGACTAGGATGGAGTCGAAGCGCCAACAGACCGGAGGGAATGCACGATGTCGGACAGTGCCTGTTTCAAGCCCCGTGTCATCGAACCCGTTGCCGTCAACCAGCCGGAAGGATTGGGGCTCGCCGTGGAGTTGTGGCTTGCCCAGCCTGTCGACGGCATCGCCGGACGCGCGGTTCAGATCCATCTGCGCGGCGACGCAAAAATGGAGCAGGCCGAAGCGCTACGCGACCTGTTGCACGCATTGGGGACGGAGATCGTGGTGGCATGACCGTTGGCGGCCATGGTGATCTGGCCTTTCCTGCCATTCATTTGAAAAAGCCAGCTCGAAAGCTGGCTTTTTCTCGCTGAGCGAACCCTGGCAAGCTTCTGCAAGCGTCAAACCCGCACCGCCGGCGGCACGTACCTGCACTCATAGCGCTTCCTGACCGTGCCGTTTTCGTCGACGCTTTCGAGGAACACGTCGAACTGCCACAACCGCGCCATGTGCTTGAGCACTTCGTCGCTATCCGACGACAGATGCCGGTTGTCACTCATGAAGTGCCGCAACGTCAGGCTCCGGTCGCCGCGTGTATTGACGGCCCACACCTGGATATTCGGCTCGCGGTGATGCATATCGTACTGCCGTGACAATGCCTGACGCACATACCGGTATCCGCTGTCGTCGTGAATGGCGGAGACTTCGAGCGCGTCCCGCATGTCGTCGTCGAGCACCGAAAAAAGGCGCATTTCACGGATCATGTGCGGCGACAGATACTGCGCGACGAAACTCTCGTCCTTGAAATTGCGCATGGCGTAGTGCAACGCGGGCAGCCACGGACTACCGGCGAGTTCCGGGAACCACTTGCGGTCTTCTTCCGTGGGCGCCTCGCAGATGCGGCGAATGTCGCTCATCATCGAGAAACCGAGCGCGTACGGGTTGATCCCGCTGTAATATGGCTTGGTGACTGGCGGCTGGTAGACCACATTGCTGTGCGAATGGAGGAACTCCATCATGAAGCCGTCTTCCAGCTTGCCCTGGTTGTACATTGTGTTGAGCAACGTGTAATGCCAGAACGTGGCCCAACCTTCGTTCATCACCTGGGTTTGCCGCTGCGGATAGAAATATTGCCCGACCTTGCGCACGATGCGGATGACTTCCCGCTCCCACGGCTCAAGCAGCGGCGCGTTTTTCTCCGCGAAATACAGCAGATTTTCCTGCGGCTCCGGCGGATAACGCTCCTCGATTTCCTCTGGCAGCGGCGTGTGCCGGGTGGGCAATGTGCGCCACAATTCGTTGACCTGCGATTGCAGATACGCCTCGCGCTCACGGCGCGCGGCGAATTCCTTTTCGAGCGACAGCTTCTGCGGACGTTTGTAACGGTCCACACCGTAATTCATCAGCGCATGGCATGAATCGAGCAGCTCCTCGACGCGGTCCAGACCAAAGCGCTCCTCGCATTCGGCGATGTAATTCTTCGCGTAGACGAGATAGTCGATGATCGCGTGCGCATCCGTCCACAGCTTGAACAGATAGTTGCCCTTGAAAAACGAATTGTGCCCGTACGCCGCGTGCGCGATGACGAGCGCCTGCATCGTCATCGTATTCTCTTCCATCAGGTAGGCGATGCAAGGATTCGAGTTGATGACGATCTCATACGCCAGCCCCATTTGCCCGCGACGGTAGCTTTTTTCGGTGGAGAGAAAGTGTTTGCCGAACGACCAGTGACGGTAGTTCACCGGCATGCCGACGGACGCGTAAGCGTCCATCATCTGTTCGGCGCTGATGAGTTCGAGCTGGATTGGATACACGTCGAGTTCATACTGCTCCGCCACGCGGGCAATATGCGAGTCGTACTCTTCGATCAATTCAAAAGTCCAGTCGGACGGACACGGCAGAGGCCTTCTATCGGCTACGTTCATACGGACTTCCCTTTGCCCCTCAGTGGGCGTTCCGGTGTGTCCCCGCGCTGCAGCGCTGTCGACTGCTCCGGCGGCGGCGGACCCGACTGCGTCCGCCCCGGCCTCGGCATGCCCCGACTCACGCTGCGGCACGCCTGTCCCACGCTCCGGCGGATAGCCGCGCGCTTCGTTGTGCAGGTGCTCAGACGTCATGAATTGGCCGCCTGCTTTTCGAACAACTCGCGAAACACCGGATAGATGTCAGCCGCGGTTTCCACTTTCTTCATCGCCATATGCGGCTGGCTCAGCGCCAGCTGTGCATATTCGAGCCACAGGTTCTGCTCTTCGGGCGTGACCTGAATATACGCAAAATAGCGCACCTTCTCCAGGATGTCATCATGCAGGATCTTGCGGCACTTCGGCGAGTCGTCGGTCCAATTATCGCCGTCGGACGCCTGCGCGCCGTAAATGTTCCATTCGGTTGGCGAATAACGCTCGTCCATGACCTTCTGCATCAACTCCAGCGCACTCGATACGACCGTGCCGCCGCTTTCAGTGGAGTGGAAGAACGTGTCTTCGTCCACTTCCTCGGCGCGCGTGTGGTGACGGATGAACACCACTTCGATTTTCTCGTAGTTACGTTTGAGAAACAGATACAGCAGGATGAAAAACCGCTTGGCGAGGTCTTTGCGCTGTTCGTCCATGGAACCGGATACATCCATCAGACAGAACATCACGGCCTGGCTGGACGGCGTGGGCTGCTTCACACGATTCACGTAGCGCAGATCGAACGGATCGATGAACGGAATACGCCAGATGCGGCCGCGCAAATGGTGGATTTCCTCTTCGAGCAGTTTGATCTCTTCGCGACGGTCGTCGTGATCGTCTTTCATCACCTCCAGTTGCCGTTCCATCTCGCGCAACTGGTTCACGAGCGGCGCGCCGAGTGCGATTCGCCGGCCGAGCGCACTGCGCAGCGAGCGGACCACGTCGATATTGTTCGGCGTGCCTTCAGCGGCCCAACCTGCACGGATACTTTTCCATGTGGGCACGGCCATCAGGTGAGTCTTGACGAGACGCGGCAGTTCGAGATCGTCGAAGAAGTACTGCATGAATTCTTCGCGGCTCAACTCGAACACGAAGTCGTCCTGACCGTCGCCTTCGTTGCTGGCCTGATTGCCACCGCCGCCACCGCCGCCACCTTGCGGGCGCTGGATCTTGTCGCCGCGAATGTAGTCGGAATTGCCAGGATGCACCATTTCCCGCTTGCCGCCCGGGCCATGACGGAACGACGGCTCCGCAATGTCCTTGCGCGGGATCGTGATGCTCTGGGTGTTCTGGATGTCTTTGATGCTCCGGTCGCGGACCGCGTCCGAGACGGCGCGACGAATGTAGTTCTTAACGCGACGCAAAAAACGCTCGCGATTGGCAATGCTCTTGTTCTTGCCTGCTAACCTGCGGTCGATAATTTGATGAAGCACGCCCGGTCTCCCGTGTCGACCAGAGTCAGCGCCTTTATGCTCACTCTGATCCCGTGCAGAGCATACGGTCGGAGAAAGTGCACTAGCGCTTCTTCCTTCCCTACGACTGCACTGATATTTCCGGTGCGCGAGACACATGCCGCATGTGCAGCCATGCTATGTCCATGCGGCTTGCGCCTCGCAGGGTGCTCGCGCGGTCGGACCGCGCGAGCGGCACGCAGTGCGGATCATGACGACTTGCGCACGCGCAGATACCAGTCACACAGCAAGCGCACCTGCTTCGGCGTGTAGCCCTTCGTCACCATGCGATTGACGAAGTCTTCGTGCTTGCGCTGTTCCTCCGCCGAACCCTTGGCATTGAACGAAATCACCGGCAACAGTTCCTCCGTGTTCGAGAACATCTTCTTTTCGATCACGACGCGCAGCTTCTCGTAGCTGATCCACGCGGGATTCTTCCCCGCATTCGCAGCACGCGCACGCAGCACGAAGTTCACGATCTCGTTGCGGAAGTCCTTCGGATTGCTGATCCCGGCCGGCTTCTCGATCTTCTCCAGCTCCGCATTCAGCGCAGCGCGGTCGAAGCTCTCGCCCGTGTCGTGGTCACGGAATTCCTGGTCCTGGATCCAGAAGTCCGCGTACGTCACATAGCGATCGAAGATGTTCTGACCGTATTCCGAATACGACTCGAGATACGCGGTCTGAATCTCCTTGCCGATGAATTCGGCATAGCGCGAAGCGAGCACGTCCTTGATGAACGACAGATACTTCTGCTCGGTTTCCGGCGGGAATTGCTCGCGTTCGATCTGCTGTTCGAGCACATACATCAGATGCACCGGATTGGCCGCGACTTCCGTCGTATCGAAATTGAACACGCGCGAAAGAATCTTGAACGCGAAACGGGTCGACACGCCGGTCATCCCTTCATCCACGCCGGCGAAATCACGATACTCCTGATACGACTTGGCTTTCGGATCGGTGTCCTTCAGATTCTCGCCGTCGTACACCTGCATCTTCGAGAAGAGGCTCGAATTCTCCGGCTCCTGCAAACGCGTGAGCACGGACATCTGCGCCATCATCTTCAGCGTGCCCGGCGCGCACACCGCATTCGCGAGCGACGAATTGCGCAGCAGCTTTTCGTAGATCTTGATTTCCTCGCCGTAGCGCAGGCAATACGGCACCTTCACCACGAAGATCCGGTCGAGCAGTGCTTCGTTGTTGCGGTTGTTGCGAAAGGCCTTCCACTCCGACTCGTTCGAGTGCGCGAGAATCACACCGTCGAACGGAATCGCGCCGAAGCCTTCCGTACCCTTGAAGTTGCCTTCCTGAGTCGCGGTGAGCAGCGGGTGCAAGACCTTGATTGGCGCCTTGAACATTTCCACGAATTCGAGCAGGCCCTGATTGGCCAGACACAGGCCGCCGGAATAGCTGTAGGCGTCTGCGTCGTCCTGCGCGTACTGTTCGAGCTTACGGATGTCGACCTTGCCAACCAGCGACGAGATGTCCTGATTGTTCTCGTCGCCCGGCTCGGTTTTCGCAATACCGATCTGGCGCAGAATCGACGGGTAGCGGCGCACCACGCGGAACTTGCGGATATCGCCGTTGTATTCGTGCAGCCGCTTGACTGCCCACGGGCTGAGGATGCTTTTCAGGTAGCGGCGCGGGATGCCGTACTGCTCTTCGAGAATCGGGCCGTCTTCCTCATAGTCGAACAGACCGAGAGGCGACTCGTTCACTGGCGAGCCCTTGATCGCGTAGAACGGCACGCGCTCCATGAGCTGCTTCAGACGTTCCGCAATCGACGACTTGCCGCCGCCAACCGGGCCCAGCAGATACAGAATCTGTTTCTTTTCTTCGAGCCCCTGGGCCGAGTGCCGGAAGTAGGCGACCACCTGCTCGATCACCTCCTCCATTCCGTAGAACTCACGGAATGCGGGGTATACCTTGATGACCTTGTTAGCAAAAATTCTCGACATACGCGGATCGTTGCGAGTGTCGATCTGTTCCGGCTCCCCGATCGCCGTCAACATGCGTTCGCCAGCCGTGGCGTACGCGGCGGGATTGTCTTTGCAGAGCGCGAGGTACTCCTCAAGCGAGAGCTCATCCTCTCGCGTTTTTTCGAAGCGGGTCGCGAAACTGCTGTAGATATCCATGCTACCTCCTCGCCGAAGTCTAGACCGATGTCGTGCGCGGCGCGCTATTCGGAAACGACATCGCTCGAATTCATCCTAAACCCTTTTAAATTTTTTTTCACGAACTACGTTGCGAAAATCGCGCCGTACCCGCCTCCCGATATTTCCTCACTTGGAAACAGCCTTTCGACCACATACAATCTTGCGCTCGTGTACAGACCTCGTCGCATTCGCCCGCATGCGTGCTTCGTTGCAAAAAGCGTGGACGTACCCCGTATTTTTGTTTCCCCGCTTTCCCCTACAACGCATCGCGCGCATGTCACGTCTACACGTCGGCACGACTGTTACATGTTTTATTCACCTGCCAATGAAGCCCGTTCATATGCAAACAACCCATCTGCATATCGCGCCCGAATGGTGGTCGAACCGGCTGCTTTGCCCGCATAACCCCTTCGTCGTGACGTGAGCCGTTTTGTTCCGCGGCAGCCCGGTAACACTCAACGATTCCTTCGGCCATGCGGTATCAAGCACACTCACCCGCTGCCAGCGCGGCGTATTAACCGCGTCATCAACATGGTCGGCTGGCGCGTTGCTGATGCGTGTTTATTCGTGCTCCATGGTTATACGGTCAGCGCGTTGCCGCAGATGCGAAAAAAATAAAACGGCTGCCGAAAGGCAGCCGTTCAGATCGAGCGTCGTAATCTGCGGTAACAGCGCGACGAATGTGACAGCGGTCAGGCTGACAGCGGTCAGGTCAGTTCCAATTCCACTTCCCCAAGACCGTCGATATGGCCATGCACCCTGCCCGCTTTGTCCACGATGTGCGCACCGACGTATGAACCAGTGGTGATCGTCCACTCCGGCTCGATCGTGATACCCATTGCCGCACAGTGGTTGACGAACCACACCAGCAACTCGCGCGGATCGCCCGCCGGGTTGCCGGTAGCCTCTGGCACCAGCGACTCGCCGTTGAAAGTCAGTTCCAGTTCGGGCGACACGAAGTCAAAACCCCGTGCAAGACCGGCGTAGGCCACTGCGTGCCCGGTAACGAGCGCGCCGTTGTTCTGCGCGTCGGCCAGCTGCGCGAGCGGAGCGACGTTGGGCCATTTGCTGAAACGGCTGTCGACGATCTCGATAGCCGGCAGCACCAGACCCACTCTCGACAGCACTTCGTCGCGCGCGTACGCGCGCCCGCGCGGCTCGATCGCCTCCGAGAAGCGGAACGCGATCTCCAGCTCGACCAGTACGCGAAAAAAGGCGTGATGCGGCACGCGCGCGGGCGAAGGCAGCACGAGCGACGCAGGAATCGGCGCGCCCGACGCGGCCCCGCCGGGGGCCTTCGCGCCGATCTTCCACGCGCCGGTAGACTCGCCGAGGCCCGCTACGACCGCCTGCTGGATTGCATAGGCGGTCGCGGCGTCGGGCGGCAGGCTGTCGGGTGCGGGCTCTTCGATCGGGCGATGCTGCCGGCGTGCTTCGACGAGGCGTGTCGCGAGGTCGTGTGGCGTCATGTCGGTCCTTTAGGGCTGGCGCGGTGGGAGTAGGGTTGCACATGCATTCACGGATGCGCACATCAATGTACCGGATCATGGCGCCCGCCAGGGTTTGGGCGCGCTCACAAACGTGACTTAATGCGCACACGATGAAAAAAGACCGCGAATGCTGACGCAATCACGGTCTTTTGTACGTTAGACGATCCCAGGCCAACGCGCCCGTCACTCTGACGCGCGTCCCTGGAATGAATGTTGCGGCGCGTGCTGCGACTGCGGTGCCATCCGATCAGAACGTTTCCCAATCCTGATCGCCGCCTGCCGCCGCGGCCACGACCGTTTTCGCAGACGCGCGGGCCGGTGCGTGCTGCACCGCCTCCACTGCCGGCGTGGAAGGCACTTTCGCCGCGCCCGTGGCTGCCGCAGTCGGCAGCGTGGACGATGGCGCGCCGGCCGACACCTTGCGTGCGACCGTCGACCGGGCAGGCGCGGATACGCGCTTCGGCGCGATGCTCACCGGCGCGCTATAGCCGTTTTCGTCGAGCTGGAACACCGCCACGGCGGTACGCAGCTTGCCCGCCTGATCTTCCAGTGACGAAGCCGCTGCCGCCGCCTCTTCGACCAGTGCAGCGTTTTGCTGGGTCACTTCATCCATTTGCGTGACGGCGCGTGCCACCTGATCGATGCCGCTGCTCTGCTCTTCCGAGGCCGCCGCAATTTCGCCCATGATGTCAGTCACGCGCTGCACCGCGCCGATGATCTCGGTCATCGTGCGGCCCGCTTCGTCGACGAGCGCGGAGCCCGACTGCACGCGTTCCACCGACGTGTCGATCAGCTCCTTGATTTCCTTGGCCGCCGCCGACGAGCGCTGCGCAAGGCTGCGCACTTCGCCCGCGACGACCGCGAAGCCGCGCCCTTCCTCGCCGGCGCGCGCCGCTTCGACGGCCGCGTTCAGGGCCAGAATATTGGTCTGGAACGCAATCCCTTCGATGATCGAAATGATGTCCGCAATCTTCGCCGAACTCTGGTTGATGTCGCCCATCGTGCCGACTACCTGACCGACCACGGCGCTGCCCTTGTTGGCAATTTCCGACGCATTGGCCGCAAGCGAGCTGGCCTGGCGCGCGTTCTCGGCGTTCTGTTTGACCGTGCCGGTCAGCTCTTCCATGCTCGACGCGGTTTCCTGCAATGCCGACGCCTGCTCTTCGGTGCGCGACGACAGGTCGATATTGCCGGCCGCGATCTGGCGGGTCGCCGTCGCGATCGATTCGCTGCCGCTGCGCACCGTGCGAACGGTTTGCGTCAGGCTGCGCTGCATTTTCGCTATGCCGTCCAGCAGCAGGCCCATTTCGTCGCGAGAGTTCACCACGACCGGGCGACGCAGGTCGCCTGCGGAAATCGCTTCGAAATGACCGAGCGCCTCGTCAAGCGGACGGGCAATGGCGCGGCTCAGCGCGAGATACGACAGTGCTGCGGCGAGCACGCCGAGCGCAAGTGCGCCGAAACTCACCAGACGAAAGGTTTCGAAGCTGCTCTGCGCCGACTCGTAACCCTGCTGGGCCGAGTCGAACTGGAACTTACGCAGCGCATCGTCCGCCGCCGCAAGCGCGTTGTAGCTGGCCTGCAGGCGCTTTGCGCCTTCCACGAGCGTAGCCTGGTCGTTCGCGCCGATAGAGGCGGCGAACGCGTCCATCTGCTGGTGCAGTGCTTCGCGACGTGCAACGACGTCCTGCGCGAGGCGATCTTCGGTCGCGTCGCGCGGCAGGTCCATGTATTTCTTCCACCACAGGTCCGACGTCGCGCGCATCGCGCGGGCGCGTTCGAGCGTCGGCGCGGATTCGGGAGTGCCGACCATGAAGGCTGCGCGGTCGAGCGCAAGACGTTCGCGCGCGGCAAACAATTCCGCGTTGCCGATGTCGACCGCGCTCGGCATCTGATTGGTATAGGTGTCCTGATAGGCGTTGTTAGAGCGGCTCATGCCGACCAGTCCGAACCCACCAATAGCGACCAGCAGCGCGGCAAGAAAAGCCATCGTGAGGCCGATGCGCGCTTTGATCGTGATGCCTTTCTTCAACATGCTGATTCCTGTGCTTTGACAAAATGAGAGGCTGCAACGCAGCGCCAGGTAGCGTGTGGCGTCGGCGTGCCGGACGCTTTGACTGCGCCGCCTGAATATCTTCGTTTACGGCACCCGAAACGCATACTTGAAGGATTATTCAGGTATGAAGAAAGACGTTGTAAGGAGATGGTGCAGAGTTGTACGCGCGCGCAGCGCACCGGATGGCGGGATTCAGACCGTTCGTTTCGCGATGGGTCGGCTGGAGCAGAAGTAGGCGCAACGGGCATGAAGCGCGGGATGGAACCGGGCGCGGAACCCGGGCACGCGTGCGGGCATAAACCCGGCATTTGACGCGCGTCGGCAAGCCACCGCGGGTGGCCCCGCAAAAAGAATGCGTCGACGGAAACAGGAATCGCGGCGTGTCGCGCAACAGGAGTCGCCGAGCACGAACAACGCCGCGTTGTGGAATCAGGCTGACGTATTCAGCTCGGCCCGGGTCGGAATCGAGGGCTGCGCACCGGCGCGCGTGACCGAAATCGCCGCCGCCCGCTGCGCGAAGCGGATCGCCGACTCGATATCGGCGCCTTGCGCGAGTTGCGCCGCGAAGCCGCCGATGAATGTGTCGCCCGCCGCAGTCGTATCGACCGCTTTCACCTTTGGCGCGTCATACAGCGACGCGGGCGCCTGTTCAAGCGCCGCATAGACTCCACGTGAACCGAGCGTGACCAGCACGTTGCGCGCGCCGGCCTTTCGCAGCGCCTGCGCCGCGCGGGCTGCGTCTTCAGGCGAATCGACGGGCAGGCCGGTCAGTGTCGCCGCTTCGAGCTCGTTCGGAATCAGATAGTCGACGAGGGGCAGCCAGTCGGCCGGCAGCGGACCGGTTGCGGGCGCCGGATTCAGGATCACGGTTTTGCCGAGCCGGCGCGCTGCCGCCAATGCCGCGTGCACGCTTGCGGGCGGCGTTTCGAGCTGGCAGATCACGACGTCGGCGGCGGCGATCGCGGCCTCGTGGCGCGCCACCGTGTCCGGCGTCACCTCGCCGTTGCTGCCCGCGACGATCACGATCGCATTCTGACTGCTGTCATCGACGACGATCAGCGCCACGCCCGTCGACTCCTTGCCGGTCTCGACTGCCGCGCAGTCGATGCCTTCCGCTTCGAGGCCCGCACGTAACTGCTCGCCGTTGCCGTCGGCGCCCACGCAGCCGATCATCGACACCTGCGCGCCGAGCCTCGCGGCCGCGACCGCCTGATTGCCGCCCTTGCCGCCCGCGACCTGGGCGAACGTATGGCCGGCGAGCGTTTCGCCCGGCTGCGGCAGACGTGGCGCGCGCGTCACGAGGTCCATATTCAGACTGCCGATCACCGTCACGCGGCCATGTGTTTCCAGACTTGCCAAACTTTTTCTCCTTATTCCGCGCCAGCAGCCCGTCAGGCCGCCAGATCGCGCCGGGCCGCACCGGCCCATGTTGCCGTTGATTCGCGTACGATCAGCCGCGGCGACACGACACGGCGGCGCCCCGGCGCGCGAACATTGCCCGACGACGTGCCGGCGATGCGCTCGATCAGCGTCTGCGCGGCCATGTCGCCCAGCGCGCGCACCGATTGCCCGACCGTGGAAAGCGCCGGATACGTGAAGCGTCCCAGTTCGATGTCGTCGAAACCGATGATCGAACAGTCGCGCGGCACGCTGATATTGCGCTCCGCCGCCGCACGCAATGCGCCGATGCCCATCATGTCGTTGCCGGCAAAGATTGCCGACGGCTTGATCGTGTCGAACAGTTGAGCCGCCGCGCGGTAACCGCCCGTGCCCGAAAAATCGCTTTCCACGATCGCGTCGGGCGGAATGTCGATGCCGCGCTCGGTCATCGCGCGAATGAAACCGTGGACCCGCATCGCGCTCACAGCCGTCTGAACCGGCCCGGTGATGCAGCCGATTCGCACGTGCCCGAGTTCCAGAAGATGACGGGTGGCGAGGTAGCCGCCCTTCTCGTGGTCGATCTGCACCAGATCGGCGCTCAGTCCTTCGATGTTGCGGTCCACGATGACCAGCGGCTCGCGGGCATCGGCGAGCGTCTGCGCGAGCACGGCGTCGTCGCCGGCAGATGCGACGATCAGGCCGTCTATGCGCTTTTCCTGCAGCACACGTAAATAGTTACGCTGCTTCGCGGGGTCGTCGTCGGAATTGCAGAAGAACACGCAATAGCCGTTGCGCGAGCAACCATCCTCGATGCCGCGCGCGAGCTCCGCGAAGTACGGGTTCGTGCTGTTCGGCACGACGAGGCCGATCGTGGCGGTCGCCTTCGCCTTGAGCGATCGCGCCACCGCCGACGGCACGTAGTGAAGCTGACGGATCGCGTGCTCGACCTTCGCGCGCACGTCGGCCGACACGGGCCGCGAGTTGTTCACCACGTGCGAAACCGTCGTGAACGACACGCCTGCCACGGCAGCCACATCTTTGATCGTCGCCATAACCTGTTGCTCTCCTGCCTGTTTTTCCCGCCGCCCGCGCCACCTGGCGACGGGCCGACACCTTGCCGCGCCCTTGTCAGGCGCGCTTGCGGCGGCTGCGGTACGTGTCCAGCACCACCGCCACCACGATCACCGCGCCTGTAATCATGCGCTTGGTCGGTTCGTTCGCGCCGATCTGCGCAAGACCCGCCGCCAGCACCGAGATGATCAACACGCCGAAAAACGTGCTGATCACCGAGCCGCGCCCACCCATCAGACTCGTGCCGCCAATCACCACCGCTGCGATCACCTGCAGCTCCATCCCCACGCCCGCGTTCGGGTCGGCCGCTTCCAGACGCGAAATCTGGAATAGCGCGGCAAGACCGGCGAGCGCGCCCATCAGCGCGAACACGATGATCTTGTACGGGCGCGGATTGACGCCCGCGAGCCGCACCGCTTCCTCGTTCGTGCCGATGCCAACCAGGTAGCGGCCGAACACCGTGCGCGTGAGCACCAGCTGCGCGATCACCATCACCGCGACGGCGATCAGGAACGCCGGCGAGATGCCGAGCGCGAGCGGGTTCGACAGAAAATCGAACGCGTCGCCGATGTACGCCGTGCGCGAATTGGTCATCTGATAGGCCATGCCGCGCGCCGCTTCCAGCACACCGAGCGACACGATGAACGACGGAATCCGCCAGCCCACCGTGACCGAGCCGGTGATCGTGCCGGTCAGCGCCGCCGCGGCCACCCCGAGCAGGGCCGACGGAAACGGGCCCCAGCCCCATTTCAGCGCGGCGACGCTCACCACCGACGCGCCGAGCGCCAGCACCGAGCCGACGGACAGATCGATTCCGGCGATGATCAGCACGAACGTCATGCCCACCGACATCACCACCAGATCCGGGATCTGATTGGCGATCGTGCTGAACGTGTCGTACGTCAGAAAGTGCGAACTCAGCAGCGAGAACAGCACGATCATGGCCAGCAACGCGCCCGCCAGACCCAGGTAATTCGAAAAGCCCAGCCGTGTGCCGGCCGGTTTGCCGCTCGCGATCGGCGCGGACGGGTCGGCGGCCGGTGTCACGCCCGCGGCGCCCTGCTTGCTGCCCGATGCTTCACGCAACGATTGATCTGTCATCACACACTCCCTGCTTCACTGGTGTCGGGGGCGTGCAGCAACGCTTCGCGGTTGCGGTAGCCGGCGAAAGCCGCGGCCAGCAACGCATCCTGCGACCAGCCGTCGCGTTCAAACACCCCCGTCATGCTCCCCGCCGACATCACGCCGATCCGGTCGCAGATCAGCATCAGTTCACGCAGGTCGCTCGACACCACGACGAGCGCGCGCCCTTCACGAGCGAGCGCACCCATCAAGCCATAAATATCGAACTTCGCGCCGACGTCGATGCCGCGCGTGGGTTCGTCGAATAACAATACCTGGCAGTCGCGCGCCAGCCAGCGGCCGATCACCACCTTCTGCTGGTTGCCGCCCGACAGCTCGCCGACGATCTGCCCCGGTCCCGAACTGCGGATGCGCATGGCGTCCATCTGTTTTTGCGCGAGCGCGTTTTCACGCTTCGCGTCGACGATGCCATGGCGCGCCACGCTGCCGATGTTTCCCAGCGACACGTTCGCGGCGATCGGCTGCGGCAGCAGCAGACCTTCGCCTTTGCGGTCCTCGGTGATCAGCGCGATCCCTTCGCGTACCGCATCCGTGGGCGAGCCGATCTGCACCGGCGTAGGCGGCGCGCCCGGCGCCCTTGCGAGCGACACGGTGCCGCTGTCCTTCTGGTCCGCACCGTAAATCAGCCGCATCAACTCCGTGCGCCCCGCGCCGATCAGCCCACTGATACCGAAGATCTCGCCGGCGCGGACTTCGAACGACACGTTGCGCACCACCTTGCCGCGCGTGAGCCCCTCCACTTTCAGAAGCGGCGCGCCGATGTTGCGCACGCCCAGATCGATCTGTTCGCCGAGTTCGCGGCCCACCATCCACGTGACGATCTCGTCGCTCGTGAGGTTGGCCATCGCGTCGACGTGCACCAGCCGGCCGTCGCGCAGCACCGCGATCTGCTCCGCCACCCGCGCCAGCTCCTCGAGCCGGTGCGAGATATAGATCAGCGCGACGCCCCGCGCCTTTAACCGGTCGATCTGCTCGAACAGCAGGTCGACTTCGCGCGCGGTCAGCATCGCGGTCGGTTCATCGAGGATCAGCACGCGGCAGTCGTCGATCAGATTGCGTGCGATCTCCACCATCTGCTGATGGCCGATCCCGAGTTCGCCGACCAGCGTGTCGGGATCGATCGCGTCGAGCCCGACTTGCGCCATCGCCCGCCGCGCGTCCTCGCGCAGCTTGCGGCGGTCAATCCAGCCGAAGCCGAACGCGCCGGCATGCGGCAGCCGGTTCAGGAACAGGTTTTCCGCCACCGATAACGTCGGCAGCAGATTCAGCTCCTGCATCACCATGCGCACGCCGAGCGTTTCGGCCTCGGTACGGCTTGCCGGCGCATAAGGCGCTCCGGCGAGGCGCATCGTGCCCGTAGTCGGCTCGACGAGCCCACCGATGATCTTGGACAACGTGCTCTTGCCCGCGCCGTTTTCGCCCGTGAGCGCCAGTACTTCGCCGGCACGCAGCGACAGCGAAACGTCGGCGAGCACCGGTTCTGCATAAGTCTTGCCGACGCCGCTGACAGACAGCACGGCAGTCGAGGCGTCGTGGTCGTTTGAATCCATTGCAATCCTGGTTCCGTGACGTCCGGCCGGCGTTCGGCTCGCTGCAATGCGCTCGCCCGAAAGCCGCCGTTCGTTGCCACGTGTGATGCCGGCCCCGCGCGGAACAAGGCGCGGGCTCCAAGGGCCACTCACTTGCCGTCGCGCGACCGCCGTCATGACGCATATCACTGGACTTAACGGCGGCGCGGCGGGTTTCTTGAGCGTTTATTGAATTCGCGCGGACTCGCGAAGCACTTTGGTGCGTACGTGCCGGCTCAGATCCCTACCACCGGCACGTGCATCAGGCTCGATTTCCGCATGCGAAGGCTCATGCCTGCACGACTGACGACCTTATTTGGTCACCAGATCGCACGGCGTTTCCACCACGCCCGACAACTCCGACTGCTTCTTGTGCTCGTTGAGCGCCTTCAGCGCGGTGTCGATGCCGAAGACGGCCTGCTTCGCCGCGTACTGGTCGGCGGTGGCGAGCACACGGCCGTCCTTCAGCATGGGCTTGATCGCGTTGATGTTGTCGTAGCCGACCACGTAGACCTTACCCTGCTTGCCGGCGGCGCGCACGGCCGACACCGCGCCGATCGCCATGTTGTCGTTGCCGGCGAGCAGTGCCTTCAGGTTCGGGTATTCGTTGAGCATGGCGGACGCTACCGCGTTGCCCTTGTCGATTTCCCAATCGCCGGATTGCACCGATACCACCTTGGCGCCCGCGGTCTGCATGGCGGCCTTGAAGCCGGCGGTACGCTGCTGGGCGTTGGTCGTCGTCGAAACGCCTTCGATGATGCCGACCTCGTCGCCCGGCTTCAGCTTTTTCGCGAGATAGTCGCCGACCTTCTGCGCGCCCTTCGCGTTGTCCGGGCCGACGAACGGTACGTTCAGATCTTTCGACTTGAGCACGTCCGGGTCGAGCCGGTTGTCGATATTCACGACGATGATGCCCGCGTCCACTGCCTTCTTCACGACCGGCACGAGCGCCTTCGAATCAGCCGGCGCGAGCACGATCGCATCGACCTTCGAGACGATCATCTGCTCGACGATGCGGATCTGGTTCGCGGTATCGGTTTCGTCCTTGATACCGTTGGTGATCAGGTCGAACTGCGCGGGGTTGTGTTTCTGATAGTCCTTCGCGCCGTTTTCCATGGTGAGGAAAAACTCGTTCGCGAGCGACTTCATCACGAGCGCGACCTTCGGCTTGTGGGCCGGGGCGGTCTGCGCATAAGCGGAGGAAAACGGCAGGGCTGCGGTAGCGGTGGCAAGAACAGCGGCCGCCAGAATGCGGCGGCGAAGGCGATGGTTCATGCATATCTCCAGGTTTCTCGAGCTCGAAAACGAGCCGTATTTTTAGTGGCGCGCAAACGTTTGCGAGGCCTATTCTCAGCGCAATCTGTTCAAAGTGTCAACGAATTGCCGTGTTGCAGTGCACCGCCGCGCACAAAATGCGGCGAGATCATGGCGACTGGCAATCGCTTGTTCGAAGCGGCGGCCTTGTTTCGAGGCGCGTCGGCAGGCAGCGTGTGGCAAGGGTTCCTCGCTCGGTCCGTGCATGGCGGATAGCCCGCTGCTGCAAGATCGGCAGTCAGCGGGCCGCCTATGCTGGACTGTTATTGCGCGCGCTGCAAGCAGGAACAACTCGGAGAACGATACGCACCCAACATCCACACACGGACGACGCACTGAAAAGCGAACAAGGATTCGTGGCGTGAGCGACGCGCCCTGGCCGCACACAGGCCGTCGCGCCTCGCCGCTCCTATAGCCAGCCCGCCCTGCGAAAGCGCCAGTAGAGGATGAGATCCACCGTGAGCATCACGGCAAGGCAAACCGGGTAGCCGTACTTATAGTGCAGCTCCGGAATGCTTTGAAAGTTCATGCCGTAGATGCCCGCAATCATGGTTGGGACCGCGAACAGGGCGGCGAACGAACCGAGCCGCTTGGTCACTTCACTCTCGGCTAGCGAAATCATCCCGAGGTTGACCTGAACCGCGGTCACGACCATTTCACGCCGCCCGTCGATGATGCGCACGATCCGGTCCAGGTGATCGTACACGTCGCGGAAATACGCCTGCATGCCTTCGCAAACGCTTGGAATGCGGCCGCCAGTCAGCTTGCTGATCGCCTCCTGCAACGGCGCAATATGATGCTGCAGGATCACGAGGCGTCGTTTGAGCGAATACAGATCCTGGATGATCGCGCGCGACGCCGCGGAGTTGTTGCGGTCGAAAATACGGTCTTCGAGCGCCTCGATCTCCGTATTCATCGACTCGATCACCGGGAAATAGCGATCGACAATATCGTCGGCGAGCGCGTAGAGCACGAACGCGGCGCCTTCCTTGAGCAGTTGTGGCTCGCGTTCACAGCGAGCGCGCACGTTCTGAAAGCCGGCTCGTGTGCCACGGCGCACCGAGAGCACATAGTTGTTGCCCACGAACACGTCGACTTCGCCGATCAGCAGTTCGCCGTGTTCGTCCTGTTCGACTGTGTGCATCACGGCGAAGAGCGAATCGCCATACTCCTCGATCTTCGGACGCTGGTGACCGAACTGCGCGTCTTCGATTGCCAGATCGTGCAGGCCGAACTCCTGTTTCATCACGGCCAGTTCGTCTGGCTCGGGGTCTTTCAGCGCGACCCAGACGAAGCATTCGGGCCGCGCCACGTAATCGCTGATAGCGTCGATATGAATGTCTGCCAGCTTCCGACCGTCCTGATAGGCGGCGCAATTAATCAGCATATTGGATAACCCTGGAACGGAAAACAGACCGAACGGCGCCGCGAAAAGCGTAAGCCCTTTGTCAGATCTGCAATGGATGTCACCGCAAGAATCGCCATGTTAAGTGCTCTGCGTGAACGCCATGTATCCAATTGTTAAAGACCGGCCTTCAACGCCGCGCGAACAGCGATGATGCACTGCTGGGCCAAATTCGCGCCGTCCATGTCCAGCGATCGCGCGTTGATACAGTGCAGTCCTTCTTCGCCTTGAGACAGGCAGCCCATCATGGCGACCCGCATTGCGGCCGGCACCACGGCCAAATGGCGACTTGCGCAGCACCCCGATCTTCTTCATGATCGTCGCAAGGCAACCGGACCCACCATCGAGGAAATAGCTATGTGGTACTTCACATGGATTCTGGGCATTGGCGTGGCGCTGGGATTCGGCATCATCAACGTGATGTGGCTGGAGGCGAATGGCACGTTCGCGCGTGACCCGCAACGCGCCGGCACACCGTCCGCCACGAAAGCGGACGCGCGCTCGTGACACATCTGGTTTTTTTCTGTGGTCACGCGGGAACCGGCAAGACCACGCTCGCCCGAAGAATGATCGGCCCGCTTATGCGATCGAGCGCCGCGCCGTTCTGTCTGCTGGACAAAGACATCTTGTACGGCGGCTACAGTTCGGCTGCGATGACCCTGTTGACCGGCGACCCATACGACCGCGACAGCCCGCTCTTTCTCGACCATCTGCGCGACCCGGAGTATCGCGGCCTGATCGACACCGCGCGCGATAACCTCGAACTCGGCGTGAGCGCGATCGTGGTTGCGCCGCTGTCACGAGAAGTACGCGAGCGGCGTCTGTTCGATCACGCGTGGCTGGGTGTCGGCGCTGACGTCACGTCGCGGGTGGTGTGGGTGCATACGTCCGAAGAGACGGCGCACCGGCGCATCGTCGAACGCGGCAATCCGAACGACGCGTACAAACTCGCGCACTGGGACGATTACCGGAAACGCCGCTTCGTGCCGGCTGGCGACATGGCCGCCGACCTGCTGATGTTCGACAACACCGCGCCGGCATCGCAGGATTATGAAGCGCTGCTTGCAGGTATTTTATGAAGCGGCGTTCGCACGCAGGCTGACGCTGAGGGCAGCCTGCGTGCCCGGAGCGCCGCCTTCGGCGCCCGCTCGCGCCGGGTTCACGCAGTGAGACCCGCCAGTGAGACCCGCCAGCCCGAGCCGGCTCGACTACGACAGCCAGGCGTGCAGGGCATAGAGCCGCCCGGATCGCACGCGTTGCCAGCACCGCCGCACCGCCTATACGGTCGCCATGGCGTTCAGCGTCTGCCCTTCGTACAACTGCCCGAAGCGGTTCGCCAGAAAGTCTTGCAGCGACACCTGCTCCTGCCGCACGAAACCCTTTTGCGGCAGCTTGCGCTCGCGAAACAGGTCGAGCACCGCGCACATCGCACCGGCCGTCGTGATCTGGATCGCGCTCATCGGCACGCCGCACACCGTCTTTGCGAAGATTTTGCGGGTGAAGACTTCCTGCACCAGCTGGCCGTCGCGCATCCCGCTCACGGTGATGAAGACGAGCACCACGTCCTGCGCCGTCGACGGCACCGAACGGCGCATGATGCTCTTTAGCGTGTCACGGTCGCTCGAAAGACGCAGATCCTCCAGCAGGAATTGCATCAGGTTGCGATGCCCCGGATAACGAACCGACTTGTAGTCAAGCGATTCGACACGCCCCGACAGCGTCTCGCACAACGTGCCCAGCCCGCCCGACGTGTTGAAGGCTTCGTACTCGGTGCCGTCGAGTGAAAAGTGCTCGAGGCCTTCCAGCGGCTGCACCCATTGCGTGCGGCTGTCGCGGATCGCCTCGCACGGTTGGCAGTACTCGTTGATCAATCCGTCGACGCTCCATGTCAGGTTGTACTTCAGCGCATTAGTCGGGAATTCAGGCAGTGCGCCCACGCGCATCTTGACGTCGCGGATTTCGGTGAAGCGGTTTGCCAGCTCATGCGCGGCAATGCCGATGAACCCTGGCGCCAGACCGCATTGCGGCATGAATGCATGATCGGCGTCGTCGGCGATCGCACGGATCGCGTGAGTGGCCCGCACGTCCTCGGTCAGGTCGAAGTAATGCACGCCCGCTCTTTTAGCGGCCGACGCCACGTTCACCGCAAGGTAGTAAGGCAGCGCGTTCACCAGTGCGTCGAAGCCCTGCATCGCGCCGCGCAGCGCGGCGGCGTCGGCGGAATCCACGCGACGGGTCGAGATACCTTGAGCGGCGAGCTTGTCGAGCGCGTGCTGGTCGCGGTCGAATGCGACGACCTCGTAGTCGCCGGTTTCACGCAGCATATGCGCGATGGTGTGACCGATCAGGCCTGCGCCAACGATGGCTACTTTCATGAGCTTTTTCTCCTGTTATCCGTGTGCCGTTCTCGGCCAGGCCTGCGCGGCGTCAGACGCAGCGCAGGCCAGGGGCCGAACCCTTGAGCCACAGTCTAGGGAGAAGCAAAAACAGTTCATACGCGCAATGTGCTGCGCATTGACCATCAAACTCGACGTTTTGACGAAGCGATTCGTCGATATGACCAAACGTTGTTAAAACGGCGTAAAAATCCGTGTGAGGCGGTCAGCTCATTCCACGGTCGATCTTGCGCGCGAGAATGATCGACGTCGTGGTGCGCTCCACGCCTTCGAGTCCGCCGATCTGGTCGAGCAGATCGTTCAGACGATCGGGCGAATCCGCGCGCAGCCAGGCCACGTAATCGAACTCGCCGCTCACCGCGCACAGCATCTGCACCTCGGGCATTTTGCCCAGACGCTTCTGGACGGCGGGGCCGTGCTTCGGCGCGATGATGATTCCGACATACGCCTGGATGCTCGAATCGAGCACGTCCTGCCCAAGCCGCACGCTATAGCCTGCGATCACCTGACTGCGTTCGAGCCGCGCAATCCGTGCGATCACGGTGGTACGCGCCACGTCGAGCTGACGGGCAAGATTGGCGACGCTTTCGCGGGCGTTGGCTTGCAACAGCGCAACGAGGTTGCGGTCGAGTTCGTCGAGCTGGTCGAGGCGCGGTGGTCTCATCGAAGTGGCGTAGAGGTGGCGTAAAGGTGACGAGAAGTAGCGTAGAAGTGCCGTAGCAATGGATCGGTGCAAAGCACGCGATTGCGCAGGATTATCGCGCGAGTTCCACGTGCTGCGTTGACCAACCGGCCTCTTTCACGACAACGTGATATACGTGAACCCGCGTTATGCACTGCTGGCCACCCTGGCCGCCGTCTTGCGCGAAGCGAGCGGACCACCGTAAAGCACTACTGCGAAAGCTTCCGTGCCATAAATGTAAGCACCGGCTATTTCGCGATCGTTTCGGTTGTAAGCGTTTGTCGCATACCGGCCGCATCGCCCGGAGATCGTGATACTAATAGCGGCGACGGCAATCTAGGCATCCGGCTGTCGTGCGTCGACCCGATCGATGCGCAACCGGCCGCTCGCCTTGAACGCCTTGTCCCAATTCGAACAGACATCAGGAGTTTCGATGAAAAAAGCACTGGTAATGCTGGCCTCCGCAGTCGCGATGAGCGGCGCATTCGCACAAGCTTCCGCGCCTGCCGCGGCACCGGCAAGCGCCTCCGCGCCGGCGTCCGGCAAGGCTGGCCACGAGCGCAATGTCGAAGACCGCATCGCCTATCTCCACTCGCAACTGAAGATCACCCCGGCACAGGAAACGCAATGGAACGCGTTTGCCGACGTGATGCGCAGCAACGGCCAGACGATGGGCGAACTGTTCCAGCAACGGCGCGCCGCGGCCAACTTGTCCGCGCTCGACGACATGAAGCAATACGCGACGATCGCGCAAGCGCACGCTGACGGCATGAAGAAGCTGGTCGACGCATTCGATCCGCTGTACAACAGCTTCTCGCCTGAACAGAAGAAGCTCGCTGACGCAACCTTCCATCAGCCGGGCGGTTCTGGCGGTCCCCGTCACCATGGCAAAGGCAGGATCGGCAAGGTTTCGCCGGCGCCTGCGAGCGACGCATCGGCCAGTCAGTAAGCATCTCGCATGACTGGCGTGCTGCGCCAATGCGGCGCACCTCGGCAGTAAGGCCTTCGAGAGGTTCGCTCATGCTTCTGGCATGATGGCGGCTTGGCGGCGTCAGGCTTCGGGCCGGCGCCGCATCCGCTCATTACCCACGGCCGCTTCATGACTGAACTGAAAAATCTCGACCTGAGTCAGGATGCTGACGCGCAACGCGTCGTCAAGAACGAAACGGTGAGCGTGGCTTTCGCCGCCGCCGCCGGCGAGTTGATGAGCCTCGAAGGCCCGAACCGCTATGCCCCCGGCGACGCACTGATCACCGGATCGACAGGCGAGCGCTGGGTCGTCTCCCGCGCGCGCTTCGACGCCAAGTACCTGCCCGTGGATCCCGCACTCGCGCATGGCGAGCCCGGCGCGTATCGCAACCGCCCTGCCGTCGTGCTCGCCAAACAGATGCACCAGGCGTTTTCGCTCGCCCGCTCCGCGGAAGGCGGCGACGTGCTGCGCGGCGCGGCCGGCGACTGGATCATGCAGTACGCGCCCGGTGACTATGGCGTCGTGCAAGCCGCACGGTTTGCCAAGGTCTACCGGCGCGCGGACTGAAGCGCGCCGCGTCGATCGGCATCTACGCGAATTCATCTCCCAGATCCACGGTGACGTCGCGCGGCACCGCCTCGCCGTTCGCATACTGCTCTTCGAGCGAGCCGATGCTCGCCTCCACATACGCACGCAATACCGCGAAACTGCGGCCGCGCAAGCGCGCCGGCAGTGCGCGATAACGGGCCCACGCGGCTGGCGAAATTACCACCGTCATCACGATCCGGCGCGCTGCTGCGCCGAAACGCATCGCGACCCAGTGAATCGCCAACGCCGGCGTATCGCCCTCTTCCGGCGCCCGCTGGATGAACTGCGTCTGCTCGGGAAAGAGATCGCTGATGACGCGCGCCAGTTCCTCGAATTCGGGACTCGCGCAATCGTATTGGTAAGCTTCCATGATGTCTGCCGAAAGGTTCAAGCAAAGAGATGTGCGCGCCGCAGCGCATGAATGACTGCTCGACGCGGCGTCGCCGTCAGGCCGCCACGACTGGCCGGCGAACCGTCCTGACCAGCAGCCCCGCGACGATCAGCGCGCCGATCGCGTACACGCCATCCACCGCCACGAGCGGCACGAGCTGCGCCTGAAAGAGCGCGGCCGGCACATCCACCGCCGCGTGCAGCACGATTGCGAGCGGCAGGATCGCGCGCCAACCCGCACGCACGCCGCGCCACATCAGCACCGACAGCCCGATCTGGAACACCAGCGCGGCCACGCGCTCCAGCGCGAAGATGCCTGCGGTCTGCGGCGTGAGACTCGCGAGGATCAGGTGAATACGCATCACGGACTCGGTCGGCAGATTGCTGAGGTAGCCGTCAAGCTGGCCGCGATTCTCAAAAATCGCGAACAGAATCCATTGAATCTGGACGAGCACGCCGACCAGCCACGCCTCCGCGCCGCCGTGCCCAAGGCCGTACGTCAACGCGGTGCCGTCGTTCAGGCCGCCGGTCAGCGCGGGCTTCGTGCTCGCACGCCTGAACAGCAGACGCATACCGATGAAGCGCCCGACTTCTTCGCAAATGCCCGCGGCGAGCGCGCCGTAAATCACGAACGCGACGGGGTTCGACAGAAATTCGGCCGTGGCTGCGTTCCGATGCAACACGTAATCATTGAGCGCGCGTTCGATCACCATGGCGAACAGCGCGAATACGGCAATGCCGGTAATGGCGTCGCGCGGATTCAGATGGAGCGGCCTGCGCAGGCGGCGGTAGATCAGAAAAGGTAAAGCGGCGACCAGCAGCGTCGCGAGGGCGAGGCTCGACAGGGTAATCGGTGCAACAACCATGAGTTTCCTTGCGATGACCGGCGCGCAACCGCTGCGCGCCGCAGCCCGAATGATCGCAGATCGGCGCAAACTCAGCGCGACCATGCGCAACTGAATTCAACGATGCGCGAATCCGGGCTGCGCTGCAAGAAAGCGCCATCAACGGGAAGTGGATGCCCGCACGATCAGTTCACCCGGCAGCAGGTAATCGCGCGCGCTCGTCTGAACGCCTTCGATACGCTCATGCAGCAGCTCGACCGCGCGATAGCCGATCTCATAGGTCGGCTGGCGGATGGTCGTGACGCCGGTCAATTCGGCCCACTCCGGGTCGTCGATGGAAAGAAGCGCGACGCGCGTTTGCCAGTCGTCGCCATAACGCGCTTTCAGATGCAGTGCGAGACACAGCGCGACCGGCGCATTCGCCGCGAACAATGCGACAGGGCGCGCCTTTGGGGCCGTGTCGGCGCCGGCGTGACGGGCTGCATCGGCGGGCGCGCGAGGCGTCGCGTCGATCGTACGATCCAGCGTGCAAAGGCTGCGCTCGACCTCGCGAGGGTCGGCAAGATCGAGCACCAGCGTACGACCGCGCGCCATACCGCCGCCAGTCTGCGCGCTCATGACCTCGCGAAACGCCGTCTCTCGCACTTGCCGCGAACTTACCTGCTCGAACGGCTGAACGACAAACCAGATCTCGTCGAAGCCGGCATCAAGCAGATGCCGCGTGCCCAGCTCCGCCGCCGCGCGGTTGTCGAGCCCGACCATGTCGGCGGTGAGCCCGTCGACGGAACGATCCACGAGCACCGCCGGAATACCGCCGCCGCCCACCGGCCGCAGCGTTTCCTCGCGCACGCCCAGCGCGTTGACGATCACGCCTTCCACGCGATACGTGGTGAGCAGTTGCAGATAGCGCCGCTCCATCTCGACTTCGTTCGCCGCGTGACAAATCAGCGGCATCAGCCCGAGGGCGTGACAGGCCGCTTCCACGCCTTGCAGCACTTCCACGGTGTACGGATTCGTCAGGTCGGCGAGCAGCATGCCGATCAGACGGTTGCGGCCGCGCTTGAGCCCGCGCGCCATCTGGTTCGGCTGGTAGTCGAGTCGCTCGATCGCCGCCTCGATCCGCGCGCGCAATTCCGGCGACAGCACGCTCGTCTCGCCGTTCAGATAGCGCGAGATGCTGGTCTTGCCAGTGCCGGCTTCGCGCGCGACGTCGGTGATCGTGGCGCGGCGCCGGGCAGCAAGCGGCGTCGAACTCATGACGTCCTCACTTGCGCAGGACCTCACGATTGACGATATTGTTCGACAACGTGCCGTCGAGCGCGGCGACCAGATTCTCCGCTGCGTTGCGCGCCATCGCATGGCGGGTTTCATGCGTTGCCGAGCCGATGTGCGGCAGCGCGACCACGTTCGCCATCCCGAGCAGCGGCGAGTCGGCCGGCAGCGGTTCGGTTTCGAAGACGTCCAGACCCGCGCCGTGGATCGTGCCGTCGCGCAACGCTTCGATCAGCGCCTGTTCGTTCACCGTCGCGCCGCGCGACGCGTTGATCAGGATCGCGCTTCTCTTCATGGCCTGAAGTTCGGCCGCGCCGATCATATGCCTCGTTTGCGGCGTGAGCGGCACTTGCAGGCAGACGAAATCGGCCGTGGCGAGCAATTCGGACAATTCGACGCGGCGTGCGCCATACGCCTGTTCCGCTTGCGGATTCGGGCTGCGGTTCGTGTACAGCACGGTCATGTTGAAACCCAGCGCCGCGCGCCGCGCGACCGCACCGCCAATCCGCCCCAGGCCGACGATGCCGAGCGTCTTGCCCTGCACGTCGACGCCAAAGTGCGACGGCCCGATGCTTTCCTTCCACTCGCCCGCCTTCACCCAGTCCGCGAGTTCGACCACGCGCCGCGCGGACGCGAGAATGAGTGCGAAAACCGTGTCGGCGGTGGATTCGGTAAGCACGTCGGGCGTGTGTGCGAGCACAATGCCGCGGCGCGTGAGGTCGTCCACGTCGAACTGATCGAAGCCGACCGAAATCGTGGACAACGCTTTTAGCCGGCTCGCGCCTTCGAGCATGGCCGGCGTGATCTTCACGCTCGAACCGATGCCGCCGTCGGCCTCTTTCAACGCGGCGACGAACGCGTCGTGCTGGGTGGGATCGACCTGCACCACCTCCGCGTGTTGCTGCAGATAAGCGAGCACGTCATCGGGCAGCGGCTTCCATGCGACGATCTTTTTCATCAGCCAATTTTCCTTGCAACGGTGGGATGGGCACGCTCGCGTTGCTCCGCGGCTTCGGGCTGCGGTTGCGCCTTGACCATCAGCGTGAGGATCACGGAGGCGATCAGCGCCACGCTCATGAACGCGTAGGACGCCGCCGGCGAGCCTGTCGCGCCGTTCAGATAGCCGACCACGTACGAGCCCACGAACGAACCGAGTGCACCCATGCTGTTGATCAGCGCCATCGCACCGCCTGCCACATTCTTCGGTAAAAGCTCGGGCACGATCGCGAAGAACGGACCATACGGCGCGTACATGGCCGCGCCCGCGATCACGAGCAACGCATACGACAGCCAGAAATGCGACGAGCCGAGCGCATACGACGCCGCGAACGCCACTGCGCCGATCAGCAGAAACGGCCACACGAACAGTCTGCGGCGATTGAGTTTATCGGATGCCCACGAAGCGGCAAGCATCGCAATCGTCGCGGCCAGATAGGGCAGCGCCGACAGCCAGCCCGTTTCGACCATGCCGAGCGTGGAGCCGTTCTTCAGAATGGACGGCAGCCAGAGCACAAAGCCATACACGCCGATGCTCCAGCAGAAGTACTGCGCGCACAGTTTGATCACCGCGGGCGTGCGGAACGCTTCGCTATAGTTGCGCACCGGCTTGATCGTGGCCTGCTCGGCGCGCAGCGTATTGGCGAGATCGTCCTTCTGCTCACGCGTGAGCCAGGCAACCTGCTGCGGCTTGTCCTGCACGATGAACCACCAGCACACGGCCCACACGACGGCGGGTATGCCCTCGGCAATGAACATGTGCCGCCAGCCGAACGAATGCACGAGATAGCCCGACACGACCGACATCCAGAGGACCGTCACCGGATTGCCGAGAATCAGGAACGTGTTGGCGCGCGAGCGCTCGCTCTTCGTGAACCAGTTGCTGATGAAGATCAGCATGGCGGGCATCACGGCCGCTTCGACCACGCCGAGCACGAAGCGGATCACCATCAGCGACGGAATATTGCTCACCATGCCGGTCAGCGCCGCGCAACCGCCCCACAGAATGAGACTCCAGAACACGAGCTTCTTGACGCTGCGGCGTTCAGCGTAAATCGCACCCGGAATCTGAAAAAAGAAATAGCCGAGGAAAAACAGCGCGCCGATCAGCGACGACAATCCCTTGCTGATCCCGAGGTCCTGATTGATGCCGGCCGCCGACGCGAAACCGAAGTTTGCTCGGTCGAGATAAGCCAGGCTGTAGGTGATGAATACGATCGGCATGATCGTCCACCAGCGGCGAATCGCAAGCGATGAGGTCATGGGTGTCTCCTTTTACGGCGTCCCGAAACAGTGATGGAGGTCCTGAGGCGCCGTTCGAGCGCTCTTGCTGTTATTGCGGCACGACTGCGACACGACTGCGACACGATTACGGCACGGCCCGTCGGAAAGCGGCTCGTGGCGCGCCGCCTGGAGCACGCGGCTCATAGCGCGCAATTCATGCCATGCTCGCGACCCGAGGTGCGTCGCCCTTTTCGAGCGCGTCCAGTTCGGCGCGGCTCGGCAAGCCTTCCGAATCGCCGATGACCTGAATCGCCAGCGCGCCGATCCGGTTACCGCGCGCAACCGCTTGCGGCAGCGACTTGCCTTCGAGCAGCGCGCTTATCACGCCGACCGCGAAACCATCGCCCGCGCCGACCGTGTCCACCACGTTCGTCACCGGCTGGCCGGCAATTACGGCGGCGTCTTCCGCGGTGCGAAAGTAGGCGCCCTGTGCGCCGAGCTTGACGATCACACCCCGCGCGCCGCGCTCCAGATAGAAGCGCGCGATCTCGTCGGGCTGTGTGTATCCCGTGAGGATTTCGCCTTCGCCGATGCCGGGCAGCACCCAGTCAGCCAGCTCCGCAAGCGCGTTCAAACCTTCGACCATTGCGGCGCGCGACGGCCACAGCGTCGGCCGCAGGTTCGGGTCGAACGAAATGGTCTTGCCGGCCGCGCGCATTTCCCGCGCGAGGTGAAACGCCAGCTCACGCGAACTTGCCGAAATCGCGGGCGCCACACCGGTGAGGTGCAGGTGACGCGCCGACAGCACGTAATTGGCTACGTAGTCGTCGCGCGACAGGTGGCTCGCCGCCGAACCTTTGCGGAAGTATTCGACCGCGGGATCGCTGCCGTCGTCGTTCTTCGACTTGAGCTGGAAGCCGGTGGGAAATCGATCGTCGGTGATCACGCAGCGCTGGTCGATGCCCTCCTGGGTGAGCGTGTCGCGCACGTACTGGCCGAACGAGTCGTTGCCGACACGGCTCACGTAACCCACGTTGAAGCCGAGCCGCGACAGGCCGATCGCGACGTTCAGATCCGCGCCTGCGATCCGCTTCGTGAACTGGCCGACCCTCGCCAGCGCGCCGGTTTCGGCGGCGACGAACATGGCCATCGCTTCACCGTACGTAATCACATCGAGTGCTGCGGATGGGGTGCTCATGCCTCGCTCCTTTGTTCCATTGATGCCCGGCCTTCGCGTGGCGTCTTGCGCGCCGCGTCCCGGCCTTTCTTTGCATGCGCTCATCGCGCCTGCGTCGTTGTCGATGCTGCTTTTTCTCTCAGGTTCTACCTGCCGCTTACGCGGCGGCAAGCCATGCAACGTAATGCGCCGCGTCCGCATCGATATGCTGTGGATCGAACGGAAACTCGATGCCGCGCGGCACATGGCGCGGCAGGTTATCGAGCAGCGCGGCAAACTGCGCGTCGTCGGCGGCCGGGGCAACCGGAAAACGGCGTGCGCCCTCGCCTACCGTCGTCTTGCAGTGAATGTAATCGACGTGCGCAGCGAGCGGCCTCGCAGCTTCCAGCGGCACCACGTCGCGCCACGCCCAGTTACCGGTATCGAAAGTCATGCCGAGCAGGTCGGCGCGGTTTTCACGCGCCAGCGCATCGAACAGGCCGACGAACTGCGCGAGCGAACCGCCTTCGGCCTGCTGCCCGTTTTCGACGACGAGCCGCACGCTCGCGCAACGCATATGATCCGCGATGACGGCGGCGCCGGCATCGCCCGCGAAGCCGCCCAGTTGCAGCTTCACGAAGCGCGCACCCAACGCGGTCGCTTCGTCGACGGACAGGCGCAATGCGTCCGCGTCGACTGTGCCCTGCGAGGTGTAGAGCGACGCCGGCGTCGAATAGACCGACCACATGCCCAGCTCGGCCATGCGTGCGCCCAGCGCGCGCAGCGCCTGCGGCGTAGCGTCGGCTTCGCTCGCAAAAAGTTCGCGACGCACTTCGAAACCCGCCGCACCCGCGCGCCGGCTTGCTTCGGCCCACGTCAGATGGCCATGCGTGCGCACGGCGTCCACACCGAAGGCGCTCGCGACGATCACCACGTCTACTGCATCAGCCATAGCCAGTCTGGTCCTTTACACGCCGCGGCCGGTACTTGGAACCGGTTCCAACCACATATTTAAAAAAAGCGCCCAAGCGCTTCCAATGCATGGATAGTGCGCGGAGCACCCGTCACACACCATAGTGGAAATCCCTAGGCATCGGTTCGGAACGATACGGAACTGTCAGTCCTCTTCGACCAGACAAAGCGCCAGAAACCGCTCGACCACACGCGAAGGCGCGCTGGCATGCGGCACGAGGATCGATAGCCGCCGCGTAAGCGGCTCGGGACTCAGCGTGAGCAGGCATAGTGCGCCGTCCTCGTGACGCATCGACATGGCGGAGACGAAACCGATGCCCATACCGGCGCGCACCGCCTCTTTCACGCCCTCCACACCGGCGATTTCCAGCGCGACGCGCATGGGCGCTGCGGCTCGCGCAAACGCACGTTCGACAATCTGCCGCACGCCGGACCCCGCCTCGCGCAGCACTAGCGGACAGTCGGCAAGCGCGGCAAGCCGCACCTGCCCGTCGCCCGATCGCGCTTCGGCGGCCTGCGCGAGCGGATGCGCACGCGGCAGGATCGCCACGATCTCGTCTTCACGCCAGGGATGCACGGCGGTATCGGGCGGCAGATTGGAGCCGACCGGTCCTTCGATCATCGCGATATCCACCTCGCCCAGCGCGCCGACGATTTCCGCGGTGTTGCCGTCCGCGGTATGAACCGCGACCTCCGGGTAACGGCGGTGAAAGTCGGCGATCAGATACGGCAGCAGATAGCTCGCGGGAGTCGTGCTCGCGCCAATCCGCAGCGTGCCTTGCTCGACGCCGCGCAGCGCGTCGCGGTAGGCATGCGCCTGGCGGTAAGTGTCGCGCAGCCGCGTGGCGTAACTCGCGAGTCGCTCGCCGGCGGGCGTCAGACGCACGCCGCGGCCGTCGCGCTGATAGAGCGGCTCGCCGAATTCATCCTGCAGCTGCCGCAACTGGCCGGACACCGCCGGCTGCGACAGGTGCAAGGCGAGCGCGGCGCGACTGATGTTGCGATGCTCGGCGACGGTCGCGAAAGTTATCAGTTGGTCCGGGGTCATGCCGTCCAAGTATCAGATGAGGCGATATATCTCATTCTAAATCATGATTTTATATATCGATATATCTAATTTAGGATTAGCCCGTTCGCATCGCACCGATTCGTGTCAGTCAATCAGGGGCCGCTTCATGTCTACCGCTCGTCTTTCCGCTCCCGCCACACCCGCGTTGTCCACGCGCGGCCAGCTCAACGGCGTGCTGTTCGTCGCGCTCTTTGCCGCCGCCGTCACGCGCATCGCATCGATTCCGGCCGTCGCCGGCTTGGGCCTGAGCCCGTTGATCGTGGGGATCGTGGCCGGCGCCCTGTACGGCAATGCATTGCGCGACGGCATGCCCGCCAGTTGGGCAGCCGGCGTCAACTTCTCGGCGCGCAAGCTGTTGCGCATCGCGGTCGCGTTCTTTGGATTGCGTGTGAGTCTTCAGGAAATCGCGCAGGTCGGTCTGCCGGGGCTTGCGGAATCCGTGCTGATCGTCGTCAGTACACTCGTGATCGGCACATGGGCAGGCATGAAAATCATGAAGCTCGACCGCGACACCGCGCTGCTGACCGCTGCCGGCAGCGCGATCTGCGGCGCCGCCGCCGTGCTCGCGTTCGAATCGACGCTGCAATCGAAACCGCACAAGAGCGCCATGGCCGTGGGCAGCGTGGTGCTGTTCGGCACGCTGTCCATGTTCGTGTACCCGGTACTGTTCAAGGCGGGCTGGCTGCATCTGGACACGGTCGGCGCGGGGCTTTTCTTCGGCGGCACGATTCACGAAGTCGCGCAGGTGGTCGGCGCGGCGAGCAACGTGAGCCCGGAAGCGACGCACATCGCCACCATCGTCAAGATGACCCGCGTCATGCTGCTGGTGCCCGTGCTGCTCGCAGTCGGCCTGTGGGTGAACCGCCCGGCGCGCGGTGCACGGCCCGAAGCCCAACGCGTGTCGCAAACGCCGCGCAAGCTGGCGATTCCGTGGTTCGCGCTCGGCTTCCTCGCTTTCGTCGTGATCAACTCGCTGCACGTTTTGCCGGCCTCCGCGACCAGCACGCTTAACATGCTCGACACCTTCGCACTGACGATGGCGATGACCGCGCTCGGCATCGAAACACGCATCGACCAGATCCGTCAGGCTGGACCGCGTGCACTGACCACGGGTTTGATCCTGTACGTGTGGCTGGTTGCAGGTGGGCTGGGAATCACATGGGCCGTCCAACGTCTGTTCGGCTAGGCCGCCCTTGCCCGCGCCTGCGCCCGCGCGTTTGCCCCGCCCCGCCGCGTGCGGGGTTTTGCGCATTCTGGATCCCTATCCGGGCAGCTCGCACGGCATACTGGCTGCTGACGCCAACACTCGTTCAACTGCAACGAGGCAACCGCAATGAGGATCGATCGATGAGCCTGGAACTTTATTACTGGGACGGCTTGCAGGGCCGCGGCGAGTTCGTGCGGCTCGCACTGGAAGAAGCCGGCGCGGACTACGTCGAGGTGGCGCGCGGCGACGCGTCGGCAGGACTCGGCACGAACGCGATGCTGGCCGTGATGAAGAGCACGGACGAGCCGTATCCGCCCTTTGCGCCGCCGTTCCTGAAAGACGGCGACCTGGTCATTGCGCAGACCGCCAACATCCTGTTCTATCTCGGCCCGCGGCTGGGTCTCGCGCCATCGGTGGAAAGCCTGCGTTACGTCGCCAACGGTCTGCAGCTGACAATCGCCGACGTGGTCACCGAGGCGCACGACACGCACCACCCGATCGCAAGCAGCCTGTACTACGAAGACCAGAAAGACGCCGCGAAAACGCGCGCACATGACTTTATCGACAACCGGATTCCGAAGTTCATGGACTATTTCGAGCGCGTGCTGAAGCAGAATCCGGCCGGCGATACTTATCTGGTGGGTGACTCGCTCACTTATGTCGATCTTTCGATGTTCCAGTTGATCGACGGTCTGCTGTACGCTTTTCCGCGCGCGTTGAAGCGGTTCGGCGAACATTACCCGCGACTCGCGGCGCTGCACGACGCGGTGATGCAGCGGCCACGAATCGCAGCGTATCTGCAATCTGACCGGCGCATCGAACACAACGAGTCCTGCATATTCCGGCACTACCCGGCACTCGATAAGGCGGCCGCTTGAACCGCCCGCGTTTGTCGCATTCACCGAACGTTGCGTGCGCGCCGGTTATGGCGAGCGCGCGGCTGACTGCGTGCGCCTGCCTGTCTCAACCCTCACGCCCCGCCCTGCCAACGTGCTTTCATTCCTGCTGAAGCTGCGCACCCGCGCGCAAGACCTGTTCCGTCTTTCCGACGCCCATACCATGCTGGTCTGGTCGGTCGTGGTCGGCATAGCGGGCGCTTTCGCGACGATTGCTTTTCGCGAGGGCATCGCGCTGCTGCAGACCGCGGCGGTTGGCAAGGCGGGAAGCTTCGTCGAAATGGCGCGGGCTCTTCCGTGGACCGTGCGGATCTGGCTGCCCGCGGCGGGCGGCCTGATCGCCGGATTGTTTCTGCTGATCGCGCAGCGTCACGCGGAGAAATGCACGCATATCGACTACATGGAAGCGGTCGCGATCGGTGACGGCGTCGTACCCGTGAAGCTGAGCTTCTGGCGCAGCGTGTCGTCGCTCTTCACGATATCGAGCGGCGGCTCGATCGGCCGTGAGGGGCCGATGGTGCAGCTCGCGGCGCTCGCCGGTTCGCTGATCGGGCGCTGGGTGCATTTCGATCCGGCGCGCCTGCGGCTGCTGGTCGCATGCGGCGCGGCGGCAGGCATCACGTCCGCGTATAGCGCGCCGATTGCCGGCGCGTTTTTTGTCACGGAAATCGTGCTTGGCTCGATCGCGATGGAAAGCTTCGGGCCGGTCGTGGTCGCCGCGGTGGTCGCCAATATCACGATGCGCGAGTTCGCCGGTTACAAGCCGCCGTATGAAATGCCGGTGTTTCCGCCCGTCGCCGGTGTCGAAGTGCTGCTGTTTGTCGCGCTCGGCGCGCTGTGCGGCGCGGCCGCGCCGCAGTTTTTGCGCATGCTGGATTTCTCGAAAGCCAACTTCCGCAAGCTGCCGTTGCCGTTGCCGTTGCGGCTCGCGCTCGGCGGCCTCGTGGTCGGCGTGCTGTCGGTCTGGACGCCCGAGGTGTGGGGCAACGGCTATAGCGTCGTCAACGCGATCCTGCATTCGCCGTGGACCTGGAGCGCGCTCGTCCTCGTGCTCGTATTCAAGCTCGTCGCAACGGCGGCGACCACCGGTTCCGGCGCGGTCGGCGGGGTGTTCACGCCGACGCTCTTCGTCGGCGCGGTAGTCGGCTCGCTGTTTGGGCAAGCCATGCACGCGCTGTGGCCGCATGGCACGTCTGCGCCGTTCGCCTATGCGATGGTCGGCATGGGCGCGTTTCTGGCCGGCGCCACGCAAGCGCCGCTCATGGCGATTCTGATGATCTTCGAGATGACGCTCAGCTATCAGGTGGTGCTGCCGCTGATGCTCTCGTGTGTAGTCGCCTATTTCGTCTCGCGGGCGATCGGCAAGACATCGATGTACGAGATCACGTTGCGTCGTAATGAAGCGGAACAGGAGCGCTCGCGGCTGCGCGCCACGCAGATGCGCGAGCTGATCCGGCCCGCTGAAACCGTCGTGCCGCCCAATGCAAGCGTCGCCGACATGACGCGTGTGTTTCTCGAATACCCGGTCAAGTATCTGTACGTCGCCAATGAATCCGGCGCGTTTCTCGGCGTGGTTGCGTTAAAGGACATCACGTCCGACCTGCTCGACAAACGCGACACGTCCACCAAAACGGCAGCGGACTATCTGCAGCCGCACTTCGACGTGCTTACCCCGGACATGCCGCTTGCCGTCGCGTTGCAGCACTTCATGGCGTTTCAGGGCGAACGGCTGCCAGTAGTGGAAAGCGCGGCGCATCCGAAGCTCGCGGGCGTCGTGTACAAGACGTCGTTGCTGGATGCGTATTTCCGTATGAACCCAACGCGTTAAACGCTCACTCTTCCGCATGCGCCGCGCGTGGTCCTTGAAGGTCGTGGGCCACTCCGACACGGCGCTCGCGCATAGTTTGAGACAACCCGCTGCGACACGTGCAAACGCGGCCAGACACCCTACAATGGTTAAACGCTGTGGGCACTGTGATGTACGGTCTTCACACGTCACGCTGACTCACTTTTGTTGAGCAGCGGTGCCTGATTCGAGCAGCGGTGCCTGATGCAGGCCGAAGGCGCAAGCAGACGTAAGCAGGCGCAAGCAGACGCAAGCATTTGACTGGAGCGACCATGAGCGAACCTTCCCTCGATGCCGTGCGCCGCGACGAAGCGGGCTGGATCTTCGTGCATGTCGAAGGCGAACCGTACGATCGCGGCGAGCAGCATGGCCAGCTACTTGCCACTGAAATCCATAACGCGATTCGCACTGCCCGTTATCTCGCGAAGTGGGACACCGGTGAGGAATTCGACACATTCATCAACGCCGCGGTCGCCCAGTTCGCGAACAGACTCGACACCGAATTCGCCGATGAAATTCAGGGCATCGCCGACGGCGCGAAGCTGCCGTTCGCCGAAGTGCTGGCGTGGAACGGCTACATGGATTTGCTACAAAGCTGGTGGCCGACCCACGCGGCGCAGCAGAAGCCGGAGTTGGGCCTCAAGCCGTGGCGCGGGCGCCGAGGGCATCATTGCAGCGCATTCATCGCAACCGGCGACGCCACGCGCGACGGCCGCATCGTCATGGCGCATAACTCGTGGGACCGCTACGCGGCGGGCGACGCGTTCAACGTCGTATTCGACATCGTGCCGGACAAGGGCAATCGCATCCTGATGCAAGGTTTGCCGGGCTGCATTTCGAGTCTCACCGATTTCTGGGTGACGTCCGGCGGCCTGATGGTGACAGAGACGACGATTTCCAACTTCGTCGGCTACAACGCGGCCGGCTCGCCCGAGTTTTACCGCTCCCGGCGTGCGTCGCAGTACGCGAACAGCATCGGCGAATGGTGTGAGATGTTTGCCGTAGGCAACAACGGCGGCTACGCGAATAGCTGGCTACTCGGCGACACGAAGACCGGCGAGATCGCACGCTATGAACTCGGGCTGCATTACTCCGGTTTCGAAAGCACGAAAAACGGTTTTTACAGCGGCTACAACACGGCGACCGATCTGAAGATCCGCAACCAGGAGTGCCTCGGCGAGGGCGAAGATTACACGGACGTGCGCAAGAACGGCGCGCGGCGCCTGCGCTTCATGCAACTGGAGGAACTGCATCGCGGAAAGATCGATGTGGAACTCGCGAAGCAGATGATCGCGGACCATCACGACGTCTATCTCGATCGCGAGGACAATCCCTGCTCACGCACCATCTGCGGACATCTGGAACTGGACGACGCGCGCTTCGGCGGGACCGACCACGGACCGTTCAATCCGTGGGGCGCGAACGACGGCAAGGTGGTGGACAGCGATATGGCACGTGAAATGGCCTTCACCGCGCGCTGGGGACATCCCTGCGGGCGCCCGTTCGACGCGCAGTCGTTCATGAAGCGCCATCCGCAGTGGAACTGGTTGAACGGCTACATGCAGGATCGGCCTTCGTGGCCCTGGACGCGTTTCGACGTGCTGCGGTAGCCGGTGATTGGCGTGGAACCACGCGGACCATTCTTCCGCGCAAGTTGATTGCGACTGATGTCTACGCTTGCGGCCAACGAAGCTGACGCCTCCGGCCAATAAGCATCGCCTCGCCCGCTTTCATCGCTGCAATTCATGCGACGAACGCCCGTTCGCGACATGGACGGCGGTTTGGGGCCACCATCGGCAAATTGCAATTCGGTTTTGCAGCAAATGGCCGGGCATGACGGATTTTTGCCAACTAACATGGTAAAGACGCCCGAGTCCGCTGTGAGAAACCCGCGCGTAGCTTGCGCCATCCTTTCGACGCGGGGAGGGCACAGCGCTTGCTCTACTGTTAGCGCCGCATGAGCTTAGGAGGTCGGGCGATGAAAACCTCGACACTGTTGACTATGGTGACGCTGTCCGCTTCGTGTTTCGCCGCGCCGGTGCATACCGCGCCGGACGGCACGAGTGCGAGCAGTCTCGCCGAACGCGCCGATGCCGCGCCTGTTGCGCCGGCCGCACCGGACGTGGCCGCCGCTGACAGTCCGCAACAATGGCAGCATATTGCGCTGCCGAAGTCGCGCCATCTCGACCGAAGCTTCATTGGGCAGCACGAACATTTGCAGACGTAAGAGCGGCCATTCGCCCGCCGCTTCGACTTCCCGCTTTTCCGGCACGTCGCCTTGCACATGGCCGCCCTGTCCGGGCTGCGCCACGATTCCCGTTAATTCTATTGTCAGGAGCGTTTGCATGACCGCATCGGGTATCCCCGGCGAATCGATCGACCTTCAGATCGCCGACGTTCTGGGCGAAGTCTCCTTCCCGGCAAACAAGGACGCGCTAGTGAACGCCGCGCGCGACGCGGGCGCAAGTAACGAAGTGCTGTCCATGCTGGACGGCCTGCCCGAGCAGGATTACGCCGATGTGGACTCGGTCACGCGCCTCGTCGGCGGCAGTTTTGGGCCCGGCGTAAGCGGATAAGCGGTTAAGCGGATGGGCGGCGTGACGTGTTCGCGGCGATCTTGCTGGCTTGCCCCGCTTGAGTCGTCAGAGTAGCGACGGTGCCTGAGCGCCCATCTGCGCATTCCGGTGAACACGCCGCGCACTCTCGCGCGTCGGCTCCTCTTCCAAGGTCCCTTCCGGCAGCAGCACTTCCGGCACCAGCGGCATGCTGGCGCGGTTCAGCACGACCGGCGCAGCCGTCGATGTAATGGCACGAGCGTGCCGCGCGGAGTGGCTGGCCGGCTGAAAGTGCTCGACGAGGTGATCGATAAATGTGCGGACTTTGGCGGGCAGATGCAGGCGGCTCGGATAGGCGATCGTCACCTCGATTGGCGGCAACCTGTAGTCTTCGAGCAAGGACACGAGCCGTCCAGCGGCGAGATCGCGGCCGATCAGATAGCTCGGCAGAATCGCCACGCCCATGCCGAGCAACGCAAACTGCCGCAGCATTTCCGCATTGTTCGACGCGATCGCATTGGCCGGCCGCACGCGCGTTTCGCCCGCCGGTCCGGTGAACACGCGCTCTTCGCCGCCCTGCTCCGCCGGGCGACTCAGGCATGGATGATCCAGCAGATCTTCGGGCCGCATCGGCGTGCCGTGCTGCTCCAGGTACGCAGGCGTTGCGCAGACGACGCTGTGTCCTGTCGTCAGCCGGCGCGTAACGATGCTTGCGCTGCGCGTGGATCGCGCAACGAAAATGCCGACGTCATACCCTTCTTCGACCAGATCCACGTGCCGGTCCGCGAGCGTGACATCGGGCACCACGTCCGGATAACGCGCGGCGTATGACTGCACGACCGGCGCCAGACTATGCAGTCCGAACACCACGGGCGCGACGATCCGCAATGTGCCGACCGGCTCGTGATTTCGCGCGACGACCATCTGCTCGACGCCTTCCAGGTCTTCGAGAATGTGACGCACGCGCTCCAGATAGGTTGAACCGGACTCGGTCAGCGAAAGGCGCCGCGTAGTGCGATTGAGCAAACGCACGCCGAGCCGGGCTTCCAGATCGGCCACATGACGCGTGACCACGGCGGTGGAGAGATCCAGCGCGCCGGCCGCCCCGACGAAACTGCCGAGATCGGCGACCTTGACGAAAACGCGCATCGACTGCAACTGGTTCATGGAACGACTCCTGCCTCGTAAGCCGGGCCGGCGCAGCGCTGCCGCCTCTATCGACCCGCGCGGCAACGCGCACACGGGTTTGCCCAATGCTCCGATTGTATCGATCCGATCATGTCCCAACCCTGACCCAGACATGACATTCGCGTCAGGATTGCCGCAGCCGGATGCGGCCTTCGCGCCACATCTGCCAAAAACATGAGCAGGTGGCTAGGTATAAACCCTTATAAGCTGGTAAGATAGCGTCCGAAAGGAATTAATCGCTATGACACATCGTTTCCAGCTCCTCGAAAAAATCGCGTTCTCACTGGTGTGCTGGTCGGCGGCCGCCTGTTCGGCGTTCATCGCCTACGAGCGTTGCCCGGATATCAAGGTCGTGCTGCACGTTGGTGAAAAGGTCTTGCGCGACAGCGGCCAGTACGCGTACGTCTGCACGACGCCAGCCGCCGACGCCTGCGCGCAAATGCCGACCAACTGACTTATCCGGGCAATCTCACGCTTGCCGGTCGTCTGGCGGCGTTCATCCAGCCCGTCACTGTGGTGTGACGCGGTCCGGCGAGGCGCCGCTGCGTCGTACGTCAATCGGGCGGCGTCTTCGAGCGCTGATCTCTTATTCCAGCGCTTGGCATTCACTCCTGAGCACTGACGTTGCGCCCGAACACGACCCGCGCAAAAAACCCCGCCAGGACCGTTTCGACCATTTCCGACGGCGCATTTTGCGGATCGATCGCGTAGAAAAACTGCACGCCGTCGCACAGACCCATCAGCCCCATCGCCAGCGTTTGCGCGGGCAGCAGCAGCGGCGTGCCGACGCGCTCGGAAAATTCGTGAATGTACGCGGCGAGCTGCTCGAGCTTCTCACGCATGAACGCGTTGAAACGTAGACGGAAACGCCCGTCGCGCACGGCCAGAAGCTTCGCCTCGACCCACAGCAGGAAACACTTGTTCTCACGGTGCATGTTGCTGTAATAGCGCAGCACCCGCTCTTCCATTTCGTCGCGCGACGTGGCGTTATCGAAAATCGCGCGCAGCTCTGCCTGCATGACTTCATGGTCGCGCCGCAGTAGTTCGAGGAACAGCTCGCTCTTGCTGCGAAAGTTCGAATAGAACGCGCCGCGCGTGTAACCGGCCGCCCCGGCGATATCTTCCACACTCGCCGCGACAAACCCTTTCTTCATAAATAACGCTTGCGCAGCGTCGAGCAGACGCTCGCGCGTCTGGTCTTTACTCTGCTCGCGTGTCAGTCGTTGCCGTTTCATGGGCGCCAGTCTAGCACCGAAAAGAATTCGCATTCACCTCGACATTCAAATACAGGTGTGTATTAGAATGCAGAACATCATTCGAAGTCGGCTGCGTATGCCATTTTCATAAGTGGCACCGCGTCTTTGCCGGCAAGCCTTGCCGCTTGCCGTGTTCGTCCGCTGTCTCCAATTGGGGTGAATGTGAAGCTTCCCGGTTCATCCGCATCGTCGAAGGTGCGTCCGCAAGATCAACGTCTGGGTGCGAAGCTCTGGCAGCGTCGGGCGGCCGCGGTTGTCGTCACGGCCGGCGTCATTGCGCTTGCGGCATGCTCGAAGAAGGAAGCCCCTGCGCCCGCGGCACGCCCCGTCGTGGCCATCGCCGTGCAGCCGGACGGCAGCGCCGCGCAAACGGCGTCGCTGCCCGGCGAAGTGCAGGCGCGCTATGCAACTCCGCTATCGTTCCGCGTCGGCGGCAAGATCATCGAGCGGCGCGTGCGTCTGGGCGACGTCGTGAAAAACGGCCAGATCGTCGCCCGCCTCGATCCGGCCGATGCGCAAAAAAACGCCGCCAGCGCTCAGGCGCAGCTTGCCGCCGCCGAGCACGGTCTGGTATTTGCGAAACAGCAGCTCGATCGCGATCAGGCCCAGGCCCAAGAAAACCTGATTGCACCCGCGCAACTCGAACAGACCACGAACGCGTACGCGTCGGCCGCCGCACAGCGCGACCAGGCCGCGCAGCAAGCGGCGCTGTCGAGAGACCAGTTGCAGTACACCACGCTCGTTGCCGATCACGCCGGCGTCATTACCGCGGAAAACGCCGACACCGGGCAAAACGTGTCGGCAGGCCAGGCCGTGTACAACCTCGCATGGACCGGCGACATCGACGTGGTGTGCGACGTGCCGGAAAGCGCGTTGCCCGCGCTTGCCGTCGGACAGGCCGCGAAGGTATCGCTCGCGGCGCTGCCGGGCCGCACGTTCACGGCGCGCGTGCGTGAACTGTCGCCGGCCGCCGATCCGCAAAGCCGCACCTACCGCGCGAAACTCACGCTCGACAATACAGGCCCGGACGTACGGCTCGGTATGACAGCCGACATTGCGTTTTCGCCGTCGAATACGGCGGGCGCGAGTCAGACCCGCTCGTTCACCCTTCCCGCTACCGCGCTCTTTCACGACGGCGCGCAGCCGGCCGTCTGGGTCGTGCGGCCCGCCGACAATGCGCTCGAACTGCGCCGCGTCAGCGTCACGCGCTACAACGAACGCACCATCGTGGTCGGCGCGGGGCTTCACGAAGGCGAGCGCGTCGTGCTGCAAGGCGTGCATACGGTCACGGCCGGCGAGAAAGTCCAGGTGGTCGCGCCGCTGCATCCCGAGGATTTCGCTTCATGAGCACAGCACATGAAGAGGGGCGCTTTAACCTGTCCGCGTGGGCGTTGCGCCACCAGGCGCTGGTCGTTTTCCTGATCGCGCTCGCTACCGCATTCGGCATCCTCGCCTACACACGGCTTGCACAATCGGAAGACCCGCCCTTCACGTTCCGGGTCATGGTGATCCGCACCTTCTGGCCCGGCGCCACCGCGCGCCAGGTGCAGGAGCAGGTAACGGATCGCATCGGCCGCAAATTGCAGGAGACGCCGGCCGTCGATTTCGTGCGCAGCTACTCGCGCCCTGGCGAGTCGCTGATGTTCTTTTCGATGAAAGACTCGGCTTCCGTCAAGGATGTGCCGGAAACCTGGTATCAGGTGCGCAAGAAGGTGGGCGATATCGCGGCAACGCTGCCGCAGGGCATTCAGGGCCCGTTCTTCAACGACGAGTTCGGCGACGTCTATACGAACATCTATACGCTCGAAGGCGACGGCTTCTCCGCCGCGCAACTGCACGACTATGCCGACCAGTTGCGCACCGTGCTGCTGCGCGTGCCGGGCGTTGGCAAGGTCGACTATTTCGGCGACCCGGATCAGCACATCTACATCGAAATCGCCAATACGCAACTCACACGTCTGGGCATCTCGCCGCAACAACTCGGACAGGCGATCAATTCGCAGAACGACGTATCGCAGGCAGGCACGTTGACCACTTACGACGACCGCGTTTTCGTGCGTCCTACTGGCCAGTTCGGGAGTGTCGACGATCTCGCCAACACGTTGATCCGCATCAACAACCGCTCGTTCCGCCTCGGCGACATCGCGACGATCCTGCGCGGCTACGACGATCCGGTCGCCACGCAGATGCGTTCCGGCGGCAAGGCGGTGCTCGGCATCGGCGTGACGATGCAGCCTGGCGGCGACGTGATCCAGCTCGGCAAGGCGCTCGATCAGAACATGGTGAAGCTGCGCGCCGCGCTGCCGGCCGGCTTGCAACTGGTCGAAGTGTCGAGCATGCCGAACGCGGTCGCGCATTCGGTCGACGACTTCCTCGAAGCCGTCGCCGAAGCGGTCGCGATCGTGCTGGTTGTAAGCTTGCTGTCGCTGGGTTTTCGCACCGGCATGGTGGTCGTGATCTCGATTCCGGTGGTGCTCGCGGTCACCGCGTTATGCATGTATCTGTTCGATATCGGCCTGCACAAGGTGTCGCTCGGCACGCTGGTGCTCGCGCTCGGCCTGCTCGTCGACGACGCGATCATTGCCGTCGAAATGATGGCGGTGAAGCTGGAGCAAGGCTGGAATCGCACGCGCGCCGCGGCGTTCGCGTACACCAGCACCGCATTTCCGATGCTGACGGGCACGCTCGTCACCGTGTCGGGTTTCCTGCCGATCGCACTCGCCCGCTCGAGCACCGGTGAATACACACGCTCCATTTTCGAAGTGTCGGCGATCGCGCTGCTCGCATCGTGGCTCGCCGCCGTGGTGCTGATTCCGCTGCTCGGCTATCACCTGCTGCCGGAGCGCAAGCGCGAACAGCACGAAGCGCATTTGCCCGACGACCACGAGCACGACATCTACGACACGCGCTTCTACCGGCGGTTGCGCGGCTGGATCGGCTGGTGCATCGAGCGGCGCTTCGTGGTGCTGATCATTACCGTGCTGCTGTTCCTGCTGGCCATGGCGGGCTTCACGCTGGTGCCGCAGCAGTTCTTCCCGAGTTCGGATCGCCCGGAACTGCTGGTGGACGTGCGCCTGCCTGAAGGCGCGTCGTTCGAAGCGACGTTGCGCGAGGCCGAGCGCCTCGAAACGGCGATCCACGGACGGCCCGAGATCGATCACACCGTCGACTTCGTCGGCACGGGCGCGCCGCGCTTCTACCTGCCGCTCGACCAGCAGTTGCCGCAGCCGAATTTCGCGCAGTTTGTGATTACGGCGAAGTCGGTCAAGGATCGCGACAAGCTCGCGCAGTGGCTCGAACCCGAGTTGCGTAATCACTTTCCGGCCATTCGCACGCGCCTGTCGCGCCTCGAAAACGGTCCGCCGGTCGGCTACCCGGTGCAGTTTCGCGTGAGCGGCGACGACATCGCGACGGTCCGTTCAATCGCCGAGCGCGTTGCCGCCACCATGCGTGCGGACCGCGGGACGAGCAACGTGCAGTTCGACTGGGACGAGCCCGCCGAGCGTTCGGTGCGTTTCGAGGTCGACCAGAAAAAGGCGCGCGAACTGGGCGTGAGCTCGGCGGACATTTCGAGCTTCCTCGCGATGACGCTCTCCGGCTACACGGTCACCCAATACCGCGAACGCGACAAGCTCATTAGCGTCGATCTGCGCGCACCGAAAGCGGAGCGCGTCGACCCTGCCCGTCTCGTCACGCTGGCCATGCCGACGCCGAACGGCGCGGTGCCGCTCGGCACGCTCGGCCATCTGCGCAACGACCTCGAATACGGCGTGATCTGGGAACGCGACCGGCAACCGACCATTACCGTGCAGTCGGATGTTGCGCCGGGCGCGCAAGGGATCGACGTCACGCATTCGGTCGACAACGCGCTGAGTCGGATTCGCGCGACGCTGCCCGTCGGTTACCGCATCGAAATAGGCGGCTCGGTCGAGGAAAGCGGCAAGGGACAGACCTCGATCAACGCGCAGATGCCGATCATGATTATCGCCGTGCTGACTCTTCTGATGATCCAGCTGCAAAGCTTCGCCCGCGTGCTGATGGTGGTGCTGACCGCGCCGCTCGGCCTGATTGGCGTCGTGCTCACGCTGCTGCTGTTCGGTCAGCCGTTCGGCTTTGTCGCGATGCTCGGCGTGATCGCAATGTTCGGCATCATCATGCGCAATTCGGTCATTCTGGTCGATCAGATCGAGCAGGACATCGCGGCGGGCCACCGGCGTTTCGATGCGATCGTCGGCGCGACGGTAAGGCGTTTCCGGCCGATCACGCTGACCGCGGCGGCCGCCGTGCTCGCGCTGATTCCGCTGCTGCGGTCGAACTTTTTCGGCCCGATGGCCACCGCGCTGATGGGCGGCATCACGAGCGCGACCGTCCTCACACTGTTTTATCTGCCTGCGCTGTACGCCACGTCTTTCCGGGTGCGTAACGACGAGCGGAACGAGCGCGAGCCGCGAGCGCCCGGCGGGTCCGGCGCGTCGCATACGGGGAATTAGCCATGATGACTTTCTCCTGTCCCGGTTCGTTGCGCGTCATGAAGCCGACCGGTCTCGCAGCGGGCATCGCGCTCGCCCTCGCCGGCTGCTCGTTCGGCCCGAATGGCGCGCCGCCCGCGATGCCGCAGCCGTCGCATTACGGCGTCGAAGCGCAACCGTCGCAGACCGTGGTCGCGCAAGGCGTCGCGCAACAGTTCGTGGTGGGCGCGAAACCGGTGCCGCAATGGTGGAAGCTGTATCAGTCCGACGCGCTCAATGCGCTGGTCGACGAAGGCTTGCGCAATAGCCCGACACTCGCTGCTACCGACAGAAGTCTCGCCGCCGCGCGTGAGCAATTGCGCGCGCAGATCGGCAGCTCGCTGTTGCCCACCATCGACGCGGGCGGCCAGGCGACCCGCAATCGCGCGCTGGCAATTCCCGAGATCGGCACCAACACGTTCTTGTACAACGTGTTCGCCGGCCAGTTAGAAGCGCGCTATACGTTCGATCTGTTCGGCGCGGCGCGGCTTGCCGATGCCGCGCTTGCCGCCCGCGTGAATGTGCAGGCGTACCAGTTCGACGCCGCGCGTCGCGCGCTGGCCGCCAACATCGTCACCGCCGCGATCACGAGTGCCGCGTTGCATGCGCAGATCGACACCACCACGCGCCTCGTGACGATCGCCGACGATCAGGCGCGCGACACGCAACGCCGATATGCGCTGGGCGCGGTCTCGCATGCCGACCAGTTGAGCGCGTGGCAAAGTGCGGCGAGTCTGTCGGCGAGTTTGCCGGGACTCAGGCAGCAATGGCTGAACTCGCGCCATGCGTTGGCCGTGCTGCTCGGCCGCACGCCCGATGCCGCGCCCGACGATCTCGCTCTCGCGCAACTGCATGTGCCCGATCAGGTGCCGGTCGTGGTGCCTTCCGAATTACTGCGTTCGCGCCCGGACATCCAGGCCGCCGACGCCGCACTCAAAGCGGCTGCGGCCGACGTCGGCGTGGCGACGGCACAGATGTTCCCCAGCCTGTCGCTCAGTGCGTCAATGGGTCAAGGCGGATTCAGCTGGCCGGTGGCGCTGTCGGGCGCCGGCGCGATCTGGAGCATCGGCGCGTCGCTGTCACAGCCGATCTTTCACGGCGGCGCGCTGTTCGCACAACGGCGCGCGGCCCTCGCCACCTACGACGCCACGGTTTTCCAGTACAAACAAACGGTGCTGAGCGCATTCGAGAACGTCGCCGATACGCTCGCCGCGCTCGAACACGATGCGCAGGCGCTGGACGCCGCGAGCATCGCCGCGCGCTCTGCGCAAGGCGTTTTCGAGGACACCGCCGGGCGTTACCGGCTCGGCGCCGTGCCGATTGCGGCCGCGCGCTCGAGCGAGCAGCAGTACCGCAACGCGCAGCTCGACGAGATCCGCTATACCAGTGCGCGTCTGACCGATACGGCGACGCTCTTTCAGGCGATGGGGAATCCGCCTGTTGAATCGGCCAGCCCGGCGACGCGCGCCGCAGACACGGCGACGACGGTTCCAGGGGCGAGTTCCGATGCCGGTCAAGGACACTCCAACTAGCTCGGGGATGCCGTTGGGCGTCGCGCGTACTTATCCCCAGTTTTTGTTCACAAAGCTGTGGACAAATCACACCCTGTGATAACCAGCCCCGCTACATCAACCCTTCCGGGCGGCGTTTGGAGAAAATTGCTTTCCCCTCGCGCCCTTAGACATCCATTCCCCCATGTTTCCCCACACGCTGCGGTGCGGCGAACCTTCGTCCTCTTACAGCAGGACGGTCCTATATCTCAGACATGCGTCTCGTTTGGGATTCAAGCTAACGGCGACCCTTGGTGCGGTCTAGCGAGACAAGTGACTTGTCTAAAGTCTGAACAGATGAGTGGTCGATGCTGCGGTGCATGTCGGATGGGCAACGGTCCCCGCGTTCCCCCACGGCACGCTAGAACTGCGCCGTCGCCTGCACTCCCACCGTCACACTCGAAGTCGGAAACCCGCTGGGTTTGTAGACCGGCGTCCCAACGAACAGGTCATAGGTGATACCGACGAAGCGGGAAGGCAGACCACCGCGGATACCGATCACCGCGCCCGCCAGTTGTGTCCCGGCCAGAAACGCGGTGTTCGGCCCAAACACGCGCCCATAGTCGAGACCGGCATACAGCGCCTGTCCCGTCTCGCCGATGGGCCGTTGCAACTCGTTGCGCCAGTAGATGCCCTTTTCTGCCGCCGGCATGGTTTCGCCGTCGAAGCCCCGCACCGTGTAACGGCTGCCGATGGTCAGGTCGTCCAGATAGAACAGCGTGTCGTTAGTGAACTGCGCGTGAACGGTCGTCATGTAGCGCAAGCTCTGTTGCGCGACCGCGAACGGCACTGACAGGTTCGCATCCAGAACCGCCATGTGGTAACGGTATGTGGGACCGTCGGGGTACGGATCAGGCGTCGCGCCCAGCCCGCCAATCCCCTGACGGTACGCAAGCGTGCCGTCGAACTGCGACACGCCAACGTAGTGCCGGTCGGTCAGGCCCGCTTCGATGAACGTGTTGTTGCGCCGCTGCTGCGGTATGGCTGTGTCATCAATGAAGCTCTCACCGAAACGCTTCGATAGCTGGAACTCCACGCCGAATACATCGCTCTGGCTGCGGCTCAGTACGCGCGCGAGCCTCAGTGCGGCTGTCTGCGAGTTACCACTGGACACGAACGTCTGGTTCACGCTCGCAATGTTCTGGTAGTAGGCGTTCGTGTTGCCAGACAGCGTGGCCGTCCAGTATCCCCACGGCAGCGAGTACGAACCGTTGAAGCCGTGCGAGCCGAGCGCCTTGTTGCCGAACGACAGGTCCTGATTTGCGCCGGCTGTGAGAATATCGTTGAGTCCCAGCGGATTGTCGATGCCAAGGCTCACGTTGCCCTGCCACTTGCCGGTCGCATCCGTACCCGAGTTGTCAACCGATGCGAGCAGGCTCCAAGGTTTCGCGCGCTTCACGCTCACCACGACATCGCTTTCGCCGGGAGTATTGGTCGGCTCGATCTTCATGTCCACGTCCTGCGACGCGACGCGCTTCATCTGCTCCAGGCCCTGTTCAAGGTCGCGCAGGTCCAGCAGGTCGCCGTCGCGGGCGGGGAATGCAGATTTAAGGGTGCCTTGTGTCTCAGCGCCCGCAAAACGGAGCTGGTGGATGACGCCAGGAACGAGCGCAAGCGCCAGCATGCCGCTGGACAGGTCCTGCTGCGGGACGAGTACGCGCGTTGTGACATAGCCACGGCTCAGGATGGCCTGCTGCAGCCCCTTCGTGAGCGTGTCAATGCCGGGCTTGCCGATGCATTGGCCCCTATAGTGATCGAGCCACTCGCGCGCAAAGGCGAACGGGTCCAGTGATAGCGCCGACGCGCCCGTGCTGCGCACGGCAGCGGGCAGCGTTGTTGGGACATCGAGCGCGAATTTGCCGATGCGGAAGCATGGTGTTTCGACCGGCAGCAGCGGATAGCCCACGAACGTTGGGAGGGTCGAACGCACGGCGGGAGCCTGCACGATTGCGTCGCGCTGCTGTGCGTCACGCTGCTGCTGGATCTGCTGGTTCTGCCCGGCGTTGGCCCGTGCGGCGGCGGCTTCATCGGCCGGCGTCGGCGCATGCTGCGCGTTCGACGCGAGCGATACCAGGGCTGTGAGCGGCAGCGCCGCTAGCCTCTTTTGAATTTTCATCAATTTAAATTGTTCCGACTACTTCCGTGCGCGCGAACGCTCGACTCGATCGGCGAACGCAACCCCTAATCGACACAGCCCAACTCCCGGAACCAAGACCGTCAGGTCGGGCTCATGCGTGCCAAACGCGCCGAATCCCAATACAACAAGCGACATTAGCGCTACGGTAGTAGGTTGCGTTGCGCGGGTGTCGCTAGTGCAGCAACGACCGTGTTGATGAGGAATATGCCAGTAGCAATACGCCAGACCAGGCCTGCACAGCGATTCAGGCACCGAGCCAGCAAGGCGTACTCGACGGTCAAACAAAGTATGTTGACGACCGCTTATTTGGTCGTCGAAACGCGTCGCGTTGTTGAGGCTTTGCCGGTTGAACCGAACAGCAGACGTCCATGGCGTCATACTCACGACTCAAGAGTGAGAATATGCTTTGACAGATTTACACCCTCTCAATACAGAAACAATGCCCGCAAAGCAAAGGCACCCTGTCAATACCGGGCTTGGGCCGGGTTGAGCAACCATTGTCAGAACGACCATGCCAAAGTTAGTGAGAAATGTCCCCAATGCGATGCGCCAGACCAGTTTTGTGGGTCGGCGCAAGCACCGTGCTAACAGGCAGTAGACGACGGCAAAGGCGAGAACCATGACGACTGCGTTGACCGTTCCTGAAAGACGTTGCATCGCTGTTGCCTGCTGCGGAAACGGGATAGGAGCGCCACCCGTCGCCAACATAACCGCAGCGACCACCTGGAGCACCGCCAAAATATAGAGCGCGACCTGCGCGACAGCGAACTTGTCTTCACTGACAAAAGCGGTAGATTGCAACTCGGTCATTTCTCCCCCCCTGAATTATTGTTTTCGTCCTTGACCTCGTAGCTCTTGCGCGCCTTCTTGTAGCTGTTGTCGAACGGCTTGATATGCAACATTCGCGCCCTGCAAGTCATACCACCGACGGCGGCGACGCCAAATCCAAACAATACCGGTATGACGCTCCAACGTGATGAGGGAGCGCATTTAAGGGAGCTGAACATAATGGTCAGGCCAACTACGAATAGCATTACGCTTGTCGCCCATGTCAAATTTCCATCCTCGATGCACTTCATTTGTTTCCTCCACCATTTACAAACCGATTCCATTCGAAATTGGTAAATCCTTGGATAGCCTTAGCCCAGCTACCATCGTTGAACTGATTGGCAGCCTCGCTTACTGCCGGTGTCAGCCCGGGGTAAAGTCCTGAAATAGCCCCCGCGACAATTCCAGTGGTACCGCTCTCCAGATACTGACCAACGTTGGGCTTCGCGAGTTGAGCCACGGCATCCGCACCCAAGCCAGTAACTGTCGCCCCAAATGCGATCATGTCGAATACAGGTATGGAAGGCGATGGCACAGACGCAGCGGCAGCGGCCACCGATCCAATCCGCCCTGCGTTAGTCGAGATCATCGACGCGGTATTGGCTGGGCTTGTTGCTTTCAATGCTCCTTTTGTTCGGCAGCACTTTGATGCCTTAACGCTCTCAGTTCCTTGACCAATTGATAAGTAATTCCACTAAAAAAGATCAGGAACAGTGGTATCCCGACCAGTAGAATCTTCCAATCCGAGCCCTTGGCAATAGAAACCATCACTACAAACACCATCATGGCACCGAGCGATAGATAAGCCTTTATAAATCGGACCACAACTCGTCGCGTCTCATTTCGCATCATTTTTTTTGCTGGCTCTGGTGGTTTTGAATGTAGTTTTGCAGCGGCCCGGCCATTCCCTGAATGAGTTGATTTGCAAACGATCCCAATGCGCCTGGCAACACCGCATTAACATAAGTCCCCGCGCCGGCCATCCGACAGCCAATCCGCCAGACAGATCGGGATTGCTGCCCGTCATACCGGCCGCACCAAACGCGCCCACACCCGCGACCGCCGCGTTATATCCGTTGGCCACAATCCTTTCAGCGGTTCCCATTCCTGAGACCGCCGAGCCGCTGATCGCAAGCGGGTAACTCAGCCCGCCGACCACTCCGGCAATGTACGAATTTGTGAAGCTCGGTCGATCCTTCGACAAACCAGCGTAATAGCTGTACGCGCTACCGGAGTAATCAAGTCCGCCAGCCAACATCGCAGCAGTCACGGCTTCTGGCCCGATGAGCGTCAGCGCGGCCGCTGGCGCGCCGTAAGCGCCCATCGTCTGTATATTTGCCGCCGCTGCATCAGCATTTGTACCGTGCGCTTGAATGGCCGCGTTCAATGTTGCTTCATTGCATGGTCCAGTTCCAGCACACACTTGCGACACAAGATCCTTCGGTTTCTTGTCGGGCATATCACGTTCACCTGATCGAGGCCGTTGTGCGTCTGAATGACGGACGGCGCATGCTCGCCACCGGCGACGATCTGTGCATCCGATAGCGACGGCAGCGCGCCTGCCACTACAGGCGCCGCCAACACGTACCGCCGCAGCAAAAAGATCACACGTCGTAATTCTCGACGGCTCGACGCGGTCTCACATCCCCGCTTGCCTGCTGCCGTGGCGAATTCCTCGACGGCGAGCCCCATTTCCCTCAGCCGGCTGTCTCTCAGCCTGTTTGTGTTCCGGTTCATTCTTGTGATTCGTATTACGGATGACTAACGATCCGTAAATTAGCGGATATTACATGAACTGAATGTCAACAATTTGCAAAAATTGGCAGCGCTGCAACGTTTGTGAAGATTCGGATTAGTCTGATCGAGGAGTGCCCCGTGCTCGATATAGCTGCGGGCCGCCCGACAGAAAGGCACATGCACGACACGCAAGGGCGCCACGCCGTACCGCTCACGTCGGGAAACACAGTGTCAGGGGGAATGGACGACGCGCGGCCGTGTTCTGGGAAAGCGTCCCGTCAAATAGGACGTTCGATGAAGATAGCGCGGGCGTGAATAGAACACACGACGCGTAGCGGACGCATGTGCTCGCCCGGTCGGGCCGCGTCGCAATCAGCACGGAGCGCTCACTGTCGTATCGCGCCCCGCACTCTCAGAAAATTTAAGACATCTCCGTCCCGAAGCCGCGACAAGAGCGGCCCGGCACACGACATTGCGTCACGGTTTGTTCGATTCGAACAGGTCCATGATCTGTTTCTTCTCGTTCGACGACACGCTCGGCGGCGGCACGACCGGCGGCGTCATTCCAGCGGGGCCGACACCGCCCACGGCGTCGCTCGCGCCGGCAGTGGGATTCGCCGAATCGAGACCGATGCTGGCGACGAACCCATTGCCCGGGGTCATGTCCGTGTAAAACAATTCGCCGTCGACACTCGTCACCCCGTCGGGCTGCGGGGGCTCGCTTTGCGGCACGCCGCGCAGCGCGCGCTGCATGTACTCGACCCAGATCGGCAACGCGAGTTGTGCGCCGAACTCACGGCTGCCGAGTGTTTTCGGCTGGTCGTAACCCATCCATGCCACCGCGACGAGCGACTGCTGATAGCCGGCAAACCAGCCGTCCTTTGCGTCGTTGGTCGTACCGGTCTTGCCTTGCAGGTCCGAACGATGCAGCACGTTGGTGCCCGAACCCGTACCCGATGTAGCCACCGAATGCAGCAGGCTGTTCATGATGAAAGCATTGCGCGGTTCGAGCGTGCGCGGTGCGTCGCGGCCGGCGGTAAGCGGCTGCGCTTTCGAGAGCGGCTCGCCGCGCGCATCGGTGACTTCGTTGATCAGATACGGGTTGATGCGGTAGCCGCCGTTTGCAAACACCGAGTAGCCGCCCGCCGACTGCAACGGCGTGACGAGGCCCGCGCCGAGCGCCATGGGCAGATACGGCGGGGTCTTGTCCGCATCGAAACCAAAGCGCTGCGTGACGAACTCCTGCGCGTATTTCGTGCCGATGAACGACAGAATGCGGATCGACACGAGGTTCTTGGACTTCTGCAACGCGAGACGCATCGGCATCGGACCGTCAGGCTGGTCGTCGTCCTTCGGCTCCCAGGCGTCGCCGCCCGGCGTGCTCGACGGGAAGTACAACGGCGCGTCGTTGATGATCGTGGCCGGTCCGAGCCCCTTGTCGAGTGCGGCTGAATAGATGAACGGCTTGAAGCTCGAACCTGGCTGGCGCCATGCCTGCGTGACGTGATTGAACTTGTTCTTGTTGAAGTCGAAGCCGCCCACGAGCGCGCGAATCGCGCCGTCCTGCGGCGTGAGCGACACCAGTGCGCCCTCCACCTGCGGAAGCTGCGTGATCTGCCAGCCGCCCTTGTCGCCCTCGACGACCCGCACGATCGAGCCGACCTTGATCTTCGTCGCGGCCGTGGCGCGCGTGCTCAGTGCACCGGCGACGAAGCGCAGACCGTCACCGCTGATCGTGATCTGCGTGCCGTCCACGAGTTGCGCCTTCACCTGCTTCGGGCTGGCATCCGTGACGACCGCCGCGATGATCTCGCCGTTGTCAGGATGGTCGGTCAGCGCGTCGTCAATCGTCTGGTCGCGGTCGTCGCCCGGTGCGGGCAGTTGCACGAAGCCTTCCGGTCCGCGATAGCCGTGACGCCGCTCGTAATCCATCACGCCTTTGCGCACCGCGCGATACGCGGCGTCCTGATCGGCGGAGTCGATTGTGGTGGTGACGTTCAGGCCGCGCGTATAGGTTTCGTCCTTGTATTGCGCGTACATCATCTGCCGCACCATCTCGGCAATGTACTCCGCGTGCACGCTGTACTCGTTGCCCGGGTTCCTCGTGTGAATCTCTTCTTTCACTGCCTGATCGTACTGATCCTGACTGATGTAGCGCAACTCCAGCATGCGCCTCAGAATGTATTCCTGACGGATCTTCGCGCGCTTCGGATTCACCACCGGGTTATACGCCGACGGCGCTTTTGGCAGGCCGGCGAGCATGGCGGCTTCCGCGAGCGTGATGTCCTTGAGATCCTTGCCGAAATAGACGCGCGCGGCCGCCGCGAAACCGTAAGCGCGCTCACCCAGATAAATCTGATTCATGTACAGCTCGAGAATCTGATCTTTAGTCAGCGCGCGCTCGATCTTGTACGCGAGCAGCATTTCGTAGATCTTGCGCGTGTAGGTCTTTTCGCTGGAAAGGAAGAAATTGCGCGCCACCTGCATGGTGATCGTGCTCGCGCCCTGCGACGCGCCGCCGTGCGCCAGGTCGGCAAAACCCGCTCGCAGAATGCCCACGAAGTCCACTCCGCCATGCTCGTAAAAGCGGTAGTCCTCGATCGCCAGCACGGCCTTCTTCATCTGATCCGGTATGTCCTGGAAGCGTACGAGACTGCGGCGTTCTTCACCGAATTCGCCGATCAGCACGTGGTCCGCGGTGTACACGCGCAATGGCACTTTCGGGCGATAGTCGGTCAACGCGTCGAGCGAAGGCAGTTGCGGCCCCATCACCACCAGCGCATAGCCGAGAATCAGCGCGCCTACTACCGCGAGCGTCGCAATCAGGCCGATGAACCAGATACCGATCGTGGCGCCGATCGAGCGGCGGCCAGACTCGGCGTCGCGCGCGGCAGCGTTGCGTCCTGGAGTGCGTTGGTAGGAGTCCCGGTCTTCGCCAGCCGGAGAATTGGAAGAATGCGGTCGTTTGATGATTGGCATGACTGGAATGGTGGGCGCGTAACTGAACGCCTTTCTGCGCGCGCTCCTGGCGCGTGCATGGATCGTGAGCAAACATCGTGGCCTGAAACGCAAAGCACCGCGCGACCCTGTGCCCCCGGCCGGCCGCAACGGCGCGCCCGAGACCGCTTCTGGCGCAACGTAACAGCGCATTTTAAAAGAAATCGCGCACGCTCCAAGGGTGTTTTTTTGTAAGAATTCCCTTTGGACCGGTTCGACCCTGTAGAAGACGCCAGCCTCGTGCGCTATCAGCGGCGCAAAGTTATCAACAGAAAATGTGCAAAGGCCTGTGGACAAGCGCCTCGCAAACGCTACAACCCGTTGATGTCACGGGATTTTCATGCAGCGCACGTTCCGCATCGGTGCAACTCGTCATATGATGGACGCGAGCGCGTGCCAACCACGATTGCCGCGCCGGCGTAGGCCAGAAATACGCCGTGATTCGCCCATGCCAACAAGTCTGCGAGCCGATTATGAACAAGCCCAGCGAGCGCATCGTCGTATTTGTCACGACCGCGCAGAAACGCGCGATCACTGCCACCGCCGACAATCTGGGCATTAGCGTCAGCGAACTGATGCGGCGCGCCGTGCTGAGCTTCGGCGCGACGAGCGAACAGGTGAAAGCGGCGAGTATCGTCGACCGCCTGCGTGCGCCGCGCGCGCCGGATGCGCTCGATGCGGCACTCCAACGTGTCGCTCGCGGCACCAGGTACGCCCGCGCGACGCAGCCGCCAGCTTTGCAAACGGGCGCGGGAAGTGAAAACAACGCTGCCGGCACGGCAGGCGTAGGCGCTGCTTCGGCTGCGGCCACGGGTGCGTTGCCGGGCTCGCCGGTATCTGCGCCCGCTCCACTGCTGCCCGCCGGCGTCCTCGCGGCGCTCGCCGCAGCGGAGGATAGGCAAGCCGCTGCAACCGCAGAGGCCGTCGCGCGCGTCGCGGCCGCTGAAGCCGCAGCGGGTGGCGCGATGCCGACGGCGACCGAAGCGGATGCGCAGGTGCGGCGCGTGATGAAGCGCCCGCGCGTCGACACGTCACACGAAGATGAAGATCCACGCGCCGATCCCAGCACTGAAGGCGGCCGGTTCGCGTGAAGCGTTTTAATCCGTTGCCTATATGACACTTCGCCTGTCGAACCGCGCGCGATCGCGTGCCCGCCGCATCGCTACTGCGAAGTCGTTGCACCTCGTTACACGAAACGACGCCCTCTTCTGAGCTTTCCATACTGCAAGCTTTGCTCGCGCTGCACACATCACAGCCTTCTACTCTCCGACTCCTGCGCAACATTGACGACACGCAATCGACACCGGAACGCTGCAAAGTTGGCAGATCTGTCATCGCGCCCTTTAAGGCGGTTTTAAGAGACCTCGTGGTGTAATATCCGCGAGCGACTGAATCACCTGTCGCATATTTTTATGCATTACGCGGCTGCGCTTCGCCTGCCGGAACGGGACATTTCCTGGCGCAGCTATTGCATTTCACCCGCGCGCCCCGAACTCCGGTCCGAACACTGCGCAGCTTCACGCGCAGCGGCGTAAAGTAGTAACGAAGCAGCACTGGAAAGCACTGAAGCATGCAGATTTTTTCAGCGCCGATTACATTCTCTGGAGGTTTTCATGTCGCTTTTTGACAGCATTTCGCGCACGCTCAAAGGTCTCCTGAACGACGCAGCCGATTCGGTGCAGGACCCGTCGCGTGACTCGCGCCAGATCGTGCGCGAGCTCGACGAGAGCATCGCCAAAGCTGAGAATTCGCTGATCGAGATTCAGGCGCAGGTCGCCACGCAGCAAAGCAAGCGCGATGTCGCCGCGGACAAGGCAAGGAAGTATGAAGACGGCGCAAAGCGCGCGCTGCAATCGGGCGACGAAGCACTCGCTCGCGAAGCACTCGGCGCACAGGCGAACGCGGAAGCGGAACGCGACGCGCTTGCGAAGGAACTGGTTACGCTGGAGCCGTCGGTTGCACAGTTGAAGAGCCAGATCGAAGACATGCGCACGCGTCGCAACGACCTGAACGCGCGCTCGAATATTCTTCAGGCGAAGCAGCAGATCGCCCAGGCGAAAGATGTGGCGGCAACCGCGCTTGGCGGCATTGGCGGCAAGAATCTGTCGGAAGATTTTCAGAAGCTCGAAGATAAGGTCGCATTGTCGAATGCGCGTTCGGACGCACGCCTGAATTCCGCCGACGTGAAAAGCGGCAAGGCGCTCGACGACAAGCTTGCCGATCTGAACCGTGGTCCGTCCGTCGACGATCGTCTCGAAGCGTTGAAAAAGCAGTTGAACACGCCGGCCCAGTAATTGCGTGCATAGCACGGGCCGCAACGGCGGCCATCGAAATGCACTGAAGGAGACGGGCGCGCTGCGCCCGGTCCGTACATGAAAAAAGTTATCGCAAGCGTGTTCGCATCGCTGCTGCTCGCGTCGGCCTCGGCTTTCGCCGTGCCGACGGCTCAGCAGATCGAGTCGGCGATGTCGCAGGGCAACTGGCAGCAGGCCGACGCTGGTCTAAGCGAAGTATTGCAGGCGCATCCGAACAACGCCCATGCGCATTATCTGTATGCACAGGTGCTCGACCGCGAAGGCCGCCCGGCCGACGCGCTGGCGCAGGTGCAGCAGGCGAAAACGCTGGACCCGCAAATCCGCTTTACCGATCCGACCCGCTTCGCGCAGACTGAAGCGCGCATTCGCAGGAATGCGGAGCGCACCGGCGGTGCCGGTGGCGGTACGTCGAGCCGCGCGCCCAATCCTTTCGCGCAACAGACTTCGCCGGCTGTGCAGCAGCAGTCGGCCATGGTGCCTCAGGCACCTCAACGACATGGTCCGGGGGCGGGTATGTGGATCGGAATCATCCTTCTCGTCGTGGTGATTGCGCTGGTATTGCGCTGGACCTTGCGGCGCGCCCGTACGCAGGACGACACGCGCGCCGACGACGATCGTCGCGTGCAACTCAAACGCGCCACGGATATGCTCAACGCCGTGCGCTCGCTCAAGCTCGACGTGAAGCTTTCCACCGCGCCGGGTCATGAGGCGCTGGAGAAGGAAGTCGAAGGCGTCGAAGAACAGTTGCGTGGCGTGATGGAAAGCCTGTCGAACAGCAAGAATCCGGTGCCACCGTACCAACTGGACGAACTTGAACAGCGCATTGGCAGCTTGCGGGCGCGCGCGGACGGACGGCCCGATCCGTACGCCGCGCAGGCCGGCGCGGCGCAGCAGTCGCCGTATGCACAGGAAGCCGAACGGTTCGGCAATCCGCCGCAATCGCCCTATCCGCCTCAAGCGCCTTATCCGCAGCAGGGACCGTATCAGCAGCCGCCCGTCATCGTGCAGCAAGGCGGCGGTGGTTTTGGCGGCGGCATGGGCGGCCTGCTTACCGGCGTGCTGCTCGGCGAAGCGCTGAATTCGGGGCGTGAGCGCGTGGTGGAGCGAGACGTCATTGTCGACGACGAATCGCGCCGCCGGGGCAACGACTCGAACGATGGCGGCGGTCTCGACTTCGGCCAGGGTTCGAACGACTGGAACGACGGCGGCGGCGTCGACATGGGCAACAATGACGATTCGGGCGGCTGGACGGATACCTGATCGACCACGCATCCAGTATCGGTTGGCCGGACACAGCCGTGCCCGAGAAAAAGGCTCCGCAAGGAGCCTTTTTCTTGCGCGGATCGATTTCATTCCGCCAATCCGGCCACTCTGCGCAACGCCGCATCACACGCCTTCTGCGCGTGCGCTCCGCTCACCTCATGCTGCGCGAGCAGCACCGAACCTGCGAACAGTCTGATGATAAAACGCTTCGCATAAGCCCCAACGTGTCGCTGCGCGCATCGGTGGAAAGTAGTCGCACGCGTCAATTGCTTCATTCAATCCTTTTGCCGCATTATTTTTCCAACGATGGAGACCTCCGTGACGCCTGCCTCATCCGCCCCGACCGTACCGCCCCGCATCGCGATTGTCGGGAGCGGCTTTGCGGGAATCGGCATGGCCATTCGCCTGCTGCGGGAAGGCATCACGTCGTTCACGATCTACGAGGCCGCCGCGGACGTCGGCGGCACGTGGCGCGATAACACCTATCCCGGCGCGGCATGCGACGTGCCCTCGCATCTGTATTCGTTTTCGTTCGAGCCGAATCCAGCGTGGTCGCGTGCTTTCGGCGGACAGGCGGAAATCTTCGCTTATCTGAAGCATTGCGCGCGCCAGTACGGCGTCGATCCCTATGTGCGCTGCAATGCGAGGGTGAGCGCCGCGCGCTTCGACGAGGCGCGGCAGGTCTGGCATGTCGAGATCGACGCCAACGGCGTAACCGAGCATATCGAGGCCGACGTGGTGATCGCGGCGAGCGGTCCGCTGTCGCGCCCCGCGCTGCCGCAGATTGCCGGGCTCGATCGCTTTCGGGGCAAGCTCTTTCACTCCGCACGCTGGGACCACGCGTATCCACTCGAAGGCAAGCGCGTTGCCGTCATTGGCACCGGCGCGAGCGCGATCCAGTTCGTACCACGGATCCAGTCACGCGTCGCGCGGCTCGAACTGTTTCAGCGCACCGCACCGTGGATCATGCCGAAACCCGACAGGCCGATCGGCTCTCGCGCACAGTGGCTGTTCCGCCATTTACCGTTCACGCAGCGCTTCGTGCGCAGCGCGATCTACTGGCAACTCGAATCGCGCGCAATCGCATTCGTGGTCAATCCCAAACTGATGAAGTTGCCGATGAAGTTCGGCCTCGGCTATCTCGAACGTCGTGTGAAAGACCCCGTATTGCGTGCAAAGCTGACGCCGAACTACCGGCTCGGCTGCAAGCGGGTGCTGCTTTCGAGCGACTATTATCCGGCGCTCTGCCAGCCGAATGTCGACGTGGTCACGACGGGCATCCGCGAGATCGTCGCCGACGGCATCGTAACCAACGATGGCATTCTTCATCATGCCGACGCGATCATTTGCGGCACGGGCTTCCAGGTCAACGACGTGGGCGCGCCGTTCGACGTGACCGGCATCGACGGCGCGGATCTCGGCGCGATGTGGCTACGCGATGGTCCAGAAGCCTACCTCGGCACGAGCGTGGCCAACTTCCCGAACTTTTTCATGATCGTCGGCCCGAACACCGGACTCGGTCATAACTCGATGATCTACATGATCGAGTCGCAGGTGCAGTACATCGCCGACTGCCTGCGCGTACTGCGCCGTCGCAACGCCCGCACGATGAATCTGCGCCCCGACGTGCAGCGCGATTTCAACGAGCGTCTGCAGAAAGAGATGCAGCACTCGGTGTGGGTTAGCGGCTGTCATAGCTGGTATCAGACGAAAAGCGGCAAGGTCACCGCGCTGTGGCCAGGCTTCACGTTCAGCTTTCGCAAACGGACGCGACGCGTACGGCCGCACGATTACCGTTTTGCGCGTTGAGCGGTGGCGGGGTGCGCCGCGCGTGCGCTCCCTTGCGGACGCGGACAACGCCACACCGCGCGTGAACGTGCACCACAGCGTGTGAAAGCGCGCTGCCGGCCAGATGGAACCAGAATGGGAGACGACGAATGGCAAACCTCGAACTACGTTGCCGCCGGTTGCGCCATCGCCGCCACGCTCGCTTGCCGCGACGCTCGGCATCACCAGGGGGCCGACGCTCGTGCTGTGGGGCGCGCGGGATCGCTGGATTCCGACGGCTCATGCGAGCGGGTTTTCAGTCGCACTCCGGGCGCGAAACCGGTGCTGTATCCGCGGCGCGGGCCTATTCTGACGGCGGGGGCGCCGAAGCGGGAGATATCGGATGTGCTGGCGTTTGCGGGGTCAGGCGGGGCGTTTCCTCGCGGCGAGCTGAGCAGGTCACGCGTTATCCGCTCCCTCCTAGCAGGCGCAACAGTTCCCAAAGGAACTTGCAGAGCATGACGATGAGTTCCCACAAGTGGTAAAGCTGTTGCCAGGCTGTTACGCGGGCGAAGGAATCGAGCATTGAGCTTGCTGGTGGCCGTTTTCTGATTGCACATGATAACCACAGCGGGTTCTTGTGGACCTTTGCCGGTTGGCTGAGTGGTCTATCTGTTGCCCATGTTCGGGGCGGCATTCACGCATTGTGGCGGTTGCGGCCGGAAGATAACAAGCCGTGTGAGCGTCACACCGTGACGCCAGACAGTGTTCGCGCCGACCTCGAGCAGCGCATTGGTTCGATCTACGAATGATCCTCTTCGGACCTGATGATCTTGACGGAGCGGTCATCTGCCGCTGCCGACTGTGTGCATCCCGGCGGGCTCGCTGGGGAGCCAGCGTTTCCCCCTGTTCCGCAAATTGAGATATGTCTGATCGTGTTGTGCTGGCGCGCGTGCGAAGGTTCTTGCATCTTCAATGTATGCGAGAAAGCGATGAAGTCATGTATGGTTTTGGCGGTGACGGTGGGCTGCGTGGCCGGTCTGAGCGGTTGTATTACGCCGACGCACACTTACGATGAGATTCATGCCCGCGGGTGGACGCGGGAGAGTTTCGAGCAGCGCTTTCCGGCTGGCACGACGGAAAAGCAGGTATTCAACAAGCTCGGAAGCCCTTTTGCATCTAAGAATGCGGGCGACCTGACGCGCTGGGATTACGTCGGCGGTGTGTCGGGCCAGGAGCATGTGATGTTTATTTTTCGAAACGCGCAGCTCGTGGAAAAGCGGTACGAGAATTTTTAGTGCCCGGGCGCGGGCGGGCTTTTGCTTTTGGGGATGAGATTTCGGGCGCGCGCAGCGCGGGCGGCTGGTTTTGAATTTTGGTGGTTGTCCTTGGCGTTCGCTTTTTTTGTAGTTCGCCTGCGGCGTTGGGCTTTTTGTGGTTCGCCTGCGGCGTTTGGCTTTTTGTAGTTCGCCTGCGGCGTTGGCCTTTCCTTGTCTTGCTTGTGGTCTATTAGCGTTGCCCCTGTGCGGGGCGGCACTCACTTTCTTTGCGGCCGCAAAGAAAGTAAGCAAAGAAAGCGGCTCACACCGCCAGCCATGAAGCGGGCGCCCCGGCTTGGAGGGCATATTGGTTCGATCTACGAATGATCCCCCGCACACTCCCCGCCCGTGACACAGCCGTCATCCGCTCCCACTCCGCACTGCGTGCGTCGCGGACGGGTCTGCCAGGGAAACCAGTGGTGCACTGACACGGCGGTGGGGCCATCGGCTTCGCCTCGGCGAGGCGCCGAGAAGATCAATGGTTAGTGTGCGCAGGGGCGCGCGGACAACCGATGGTTGCGGATGTACCCGTCGGCGCGCGTAGCGCCGCCGGAAGAATGACTGCCTTGTCACAGGAGCGGAGTGTGCGGGGACACGGATTCCAGATGGGCCACTGCATCCTGCAAGCCAAGGGACCCGCTTAAAAATTAGCGGTTTGAGCCGCTTTCTCTTGCCTACTTCTCTTTGCGGCGGCAAAGAGAAGTAGGTGCCGCCCCGCACAGGGGCAACGCTAATAGACCACAAGCGCAACAAGGAAAGGCCAAAAAAACAAGCAAACTAAAACCTGAACCTGAACCTCAAACCACCACACTCCCCCTCTTCCTCTCAGCCTTCTGCATGAAATAATTAACCACCACCACCCCAACAGTCACCACAGCAATAAACAACGTCGCCAATGCATTCATTTCCGGATTCAACCCAAGCCGAACTCGAGAGAAAACAACCAGCGGCAATGTCGTCGACCCAGGCCCCGACAAAAACGCGGACAGAACAAGATCATCAATAGAAAGCGTAAACGACAACAACCACCCGGAAACAAGCGCCTGCGAAATCAACGGCAACGTAATAAAGAAAAACACGCGCAAAGGCGTTGCACCCAGATCGAGCGCCGCCTCTTCGAGCGATGGATGCAACTCCCTCACCCGCGACTGCACAATGATCGCGACATAAGAAATACAGAGCATCACATGTCCGATCCAGATCGTGAAAATGCCACGACCGGCAGGCCACCCCAGCCACTTCGCCATTTCAATGAACAGCAGCAGCAACGAAATGCCCTGAATCACCTCGGGAATGACCAGAGGCGCATTGATCATCCCCGTATAAAGCGTGAAACCACGAAACCGCCCCATTCTGGCCAGCACAAAACCAGCCCACGTGCCAATCACTACGGAAGCAAACGCCGTCAGCAACGCCACCCGCAATGAAAGCCACGCAGCCGCAATCAACTCGTCGTCCTGCAACAGTGCCGCATACCAGCGCGTCGAAAACCGCGTCCACACCGTCACCAGTTGCGACTCGTTAAACGAATACACCACCAGGCTGACAATCGGCACATACAGAAACAGAAAACCGATGCCCAAAGCCAGCCACTGCAACAACCGGTTCGGCTTCATTTGCGCCTTTCCTCCATCGCCTTTGCCTGCGCGTACTGGAAAAACGCCATCGGTACCAGTAACAGCAACACCATTGCACATGTGACGGCAGACGCCATCGGCCAGTCCGCGTTGTCGAAGAACTCATTCCACATTACGCGGCCAATCATCAGCGTGTTCGCGCCGCCGAGCAGTTCGGGGATCACGTACTCGCCTACCGCCGGAATGAACACCAGCAGACAGCCCGCGATAATGCCATTCTTCGACAACGGCAGCGTAATCTGCCAGAACGCCTTCCACGGCCTTGCGCCAAGATCGTAGGCGGCTTCGAGCAACGTCATGTCCATCTTCACCAGATGCGCGTAAAGCGGCATCACGAGGAACGGCAAGTACGAATACACCATGCCGATGTAGACGGCGGTATTCGTGTGATACAGCTCGATCGGCGAATGAATCAGCCCGATCGACATCAGAAAGTTATTCAGCAACCCGTTGTTCTTCAGAATGCCGATCCACGCATAAACGCGAATCAGGAACGACGTCCAGAACGGCAGCATCACGGCCATCATCAGCAGATTGCGGCTCGCCGGATTCGAACGCGCGATGTAGTACGCCATTGGATAACCGATCAGCAAACACAGCAGCGTCGAAATCGCCGCCACCACGACGGAGTTGACGTAGGTCGCGAAATACAGGCTGTCGGTCAACAGAAACGCGTAGTGCGACAGATCGAGCGTGATGTGAATCGCGCCGTCAGCGAACTGGGTCAGCTCGGTATAAGGCGGAATGCCGAGTTGCAGGTCGGCAAAGCTGATCTTTACGACGAGCAGGAACGGCACGAGGAAAAACAGCAGCAGCCAGACGAACGGTCCCGCCACCACCGCCGTGCGGCCGGTGAGATTGAAGCGGCGCACCGGCCACGTTGCGAATGCGTTGAGCGTGCGCTTCATGATGTGAGGACCACGCCGGCAGATGCGCTCCAGCGCACGTACACTTCGTCGCCCCAGGTGGGCGTATCGATCTCGGTCAGCGCAAGGCTCGTTACATTCGCAATCACGGTCTTGCCGCCGTCGAGCTTCACGTGATACAGCGAATAGCCGCCCATGTACGCAATATTCGTGACCATGCCCTTACCCCAGTTGTACGCGCCTTCGGGCGGCTTGCGGGTCAGCGCGATCCGCTCGGGTCGCACGGAAATGGTCACCGGCATGCCGAGCGGACCGGTAATGCCGTGGTTCACGTATAACCGGCACGGCAGGTCCGGGGTTTCGATAAACACGTGATCAGGCTCGTCCTCGACCGTATGGCCCTCGAACAGATTGGTCGACCCGATGAACTCCGCCGAAAAGCGGCTATTCGGATACTCGTACACCTGGTGCGGCGTGCCGATCTGCACGATCTCACCCTCGCTCATCACGGCAATGCGCCCGGCCATCGTCATCGCCTCTTCCTGATCGTGCGTGACCATCACGCAGGTCACGCCGACCTTATCGAGAATGTTGACCAGTTCGATCTGGGTGCGCTGGCGAATCTGCTTGTCGAGCGCGGACATGGGCTCGTCGAGCAGCAGCAGCTTGGGACGCTTGACCAACGAGCGGGCGAGCGCCACGCGCTGCTGCTGACCGCCCGATAACTGATTGGGCTTGCGCTTCGCGAAACGGCCCATCTGCACGAGCTCGAGCGCGGCCTGCACGCGGTCTTTCAGTTCGGCCTTCGGCACGCCTTCCTGCTTCAGACCGAACGCGACATTGCTTTCCACCGTCATGTGCGGAAACAGCGCGTACGACTGGAACATCATGTTGACCGGCCGCCGGTACGGCGGCAGTTGCGAGAGGTCTTCGCCGTCGATCAGAATCTTGCCGGAACTCACGCTTTCGAGCCCGGCCATCATGCGCAGCAACGTGGATTTGCCGCATCCGGAACTGCCGAGCAGTGCGAACAGTTCGCCCTTCTTCACCGAGAGGTTCACGCCTTTGACCGCGACGGTCTCGCCAAACTTTTTCACGACGTCGACGATCTGGACGAAATTCGCCGCTGCGTCTTCGGCCGCGACTGCAGCGCCCTGATTCGCGGATGGCACGACGGCCCCGGTCAGTGCGCCCGACTGCTCACTACTCATCACAATGCATTACTCCGGCGTTTGACGAACAAAGCCCCCGGTGAACACCGAGGGCTTCTTGATGATGCTGACCCGTTCACGTTGACGGCGTTAGCGGCCAGACTTGAATTCAGTCCACAGCCGCGTTTGCAGCCGCTGGATTTCCGGCGGCAAAGGCTTCAGCAGAAACAGGGTTTTGATCACATCTTGCGGCGGATACACGGCCGGATCGTTCGCCACGTCCTTGTCCACGTATTTGCGCGCTTCGAGATTGGCGCTTGGGTAGTAGACCGCGTTGGTGATCGCGGCGTGAACCTGCGGCGTCTCGATGTAGTTGATCCATTCGAGCGCGGCTTCCTTGTTCTTCGCGTCCTTCGGAATGGCCATGACGTCGAACCACACCGGCGCACCGCCCTTCGGAATGTAATACTCGATCTTGTAAGGCTTCTTCGCCTCGACCGCGCGATGCTTGGCGATCACGACGTCACCAGACCAGCCGTACGCAAAGCACACGTCGCCGCCCACCAGGTCGTTGATATAACCGGACGAGTTGAACTGCGTAATGTACGGGCGGATCTTTTTCATCATCTCGAGCGCGGCGCGGTAGTCGGCCGGATTCGTGCTCATCGGATCCTTGCCGATGTAATGCAGCGCGGCAGCGAACATCTGGTCCGGCGCATCCAGCACCGAGACGCCGCACGCTTTCAGCTTCGAGATGTTCTCCGGCTTGAAGAGCACGTCCCAGTTGTCGAGCGGCACGTTCTTGCCGAGTATCTGCTGCGCTTTCGTGACGTTGTAGCCAAGGCCGGTGGTGCCGTATGCCCAGGGCACGGTGTACTTGTTGCCGGGATCGGCGCCGGCGACGAGCGCCATCAGCGACGGATCGAGGTATTTCAGGTTGGGCAGCTTCGATTTGTCGAGCGGCGCGAAGATGCCCGCGGCGATCTGCTTGCCGGCGTAATTGCTGGTCGGCACGACGATGTCGTAACCCGAATTGCCGGTGAGAAGCTTGGCCTGCAGCGTGTCGTCGCTGTCGTAATTGTCGTATTTGACCTGGACGCCGGTCTGCTTCGTGAAGTTCGGAATGGTGTCCTTGGCGATGTAATCGGACCAGTTATACACGTTCAGCTGCGTGTCTTTCGCAGCGGCCGTCAACCACGGCGCGGCGCACAAGACCAGCGCCGCCACTTGCCCCACTACCCGTCTTTTCATTCCGTTCTCCGATCTCGGCCGACCACGCCGGCCATCCTCACTCGCGCCGCGTTGCCGAGCACGCGACTCCCCTGAAAAACCCGAAAACTACCACTAATTATTGCGCGCGCCAAAAAAAATCCCACCTCGTCGCGCAAACGGTACAGTGCAAGCCGCACCGGAAGAAATGGGCGCAATTTTAGCGGGTTATCGCCCGCTGTCTACCCGAAAAAAACCCCGGCGGCCGCGCTGCTGTTATCTGATTGTCAAGTTGCGACGCCGACGTATCGCAAGAGGGGTGCAGCGTTATATTCATAAAACGTGTGCCGCGTTTGACCCTGCGTACGAGCCGGGCACGAGGTTTGCGCAAATGTGCAGTCTTGACCCCAGGCGCCAATGAACACCAACCCGTCCGTCTTACGGCCCAATCGCCGCCCGCGTTTGCCGGGTAACGGTCCCACACGCCCGGCGCACTGGTTTTCGTTCGTCGGCGCGGGCGCGCTGATCGCAGTCGGCTATATCGATCCGGGCAACTGGGCAACCGCGCTCGGCGCGGGCGCAGCCTATGGCTACAAGCTGCTCGGCATGGTGCTGCTCGCCAGCATCATGGCGATGCTGCTGCAATGGCTGTCCTCACGCATCGGCGTGGTCACGGGCCGCGATCTGGCGCAGCTGTGCCGTGAGCGCACGAGTCGCGGCACCACGCTGTTCCTGTGGCTGACCAGCGAGGTCGCGATTATCGCGTGCGACGTCGCCGAGGTCGTCGGGAGCGCCGTCGCGTTGCAATTGCTGTTAGGCGTCTCGCTCACTATCGGCGTGCTGATGTCGGCGGTATGCACGTTCGCGCTGCTCGCGCTTCAGCAAAAGGGTGGCCGCCGGCTCGAAGCCGTGATCGCAGCGCTGATCGTGTTCGTCGGAATGTGTTTCGTGGTCGAACTGGCGCTCGCGCGGCCCGACTGGCACGAGGCGCTGGCCGGCGTGGCGCCGAGCGTCGATCTGCTGCGGCATGCCGGCATGGTGTGGCTGGCGGCGGGCATCGTCGGCGCGACCGTCATGCCGCACAACCTGTATCTGCACTCGGCGCTCGTCAAGCACCACGCGCCGGAGGGCACCGATACGCAGATCAAGGCCGCGCTCCAGGTGGTCAACGTCGACACGTTCGCGTCGCTTTCATTTGCTTTCGTCATCAACGCGGCGCTTCTGATCGTCGCGGCGGCCGTCTTCTATGCGAGCGGCCATCGCGACGTGACCGATCTCGCCGACGCTCACCGGCTGATCGCGCCGCTCGTCGGCACGCACTGGGCGGGCATCCTGTTTGCCGCGGCGCTGCTCGCCTGCGGACTCAGCGCGACGGTCACCGGCACGCTGGCCGGTCAGGCGGTCATGGAAGGCTTCCTGCAAATCCGGCTGCCGCGCTGGAAACGCGCGCTGCTCACGCGCGCGCTGGCGATCGGCCCGGCGCTCATCGCCGTGACGATGTTCGGCCAGAACGGCTCGAATCAGTTGCTGGTGGCAAGCCAGGTAGTGCTCAGCCTGCAACTGCCGCTCGCCGTGGTGCCGCTGATCCGCTGTGCTTCCGACGCTGCGCTGATGCGCGGCTGGCGTGTGCGCGGCGTGCCGCTCGCGCTGTCCTGGTTAAGCGCGATGTTTATCGTCGTGCTGAACGCTGCGTTGTTGTGGCAGCTGACATTCGGCGCATGAGCGCGCGGAAAGACCCACTCGCTTTTTCGCTCGGACTGGCAATGCAGTGAGTTTGTAAGTATTCTCCGAAATCTGTGGCAAGGCCGGCAGAATGCTCGCAAGGCGCACGTTGCGGGTCGAGCCGTGATGGTTTGCAACGGCTGCCTGTTTTTACTGGCGGCCGTTTTCGCGCCGCTCTTAAACCACTTTTTGAGCCCTGTTGCGCCTGTGGCGCCCGTTGCGCCGCCGCGCTCACATGCGCAACTTGTGGTGGCCTCGACTGCACAGCCGGCGCGGCTGCTTGAGCCGTCTTTCGACGCGCCGTGACGCACTACATTGTTCTCGCTTTTCCGCTTCCTGGACGATAGCCCATGCGCCTTCACGTTTCATCCGCCTCATCTGTTTGCAAGCCGAGGCCTACGGCCCGTCGCGCGGTGCCGTGCCTGCCGCGCACCGCGATGCTCTCGGCGCTCGCCGCTGTCGCACTCTTTGCCGGCGACGCGCGCGCCACGGTCGCCATGCTGCAACCGGCGCGCGTCGCGGCGCTCAACGAACCGCTGCAGATCACGCTGATCTATTCCGCCGACGACGCGAGGCCGCTCACCGTGACCGTGCCGCCGTGCATCCGCGTGAATCTCAGCATGGCGGAACTGTCGCCGCAGCCGCTCGATCTGCAACGCGAGCCGGGCGTGCCAGGCACGCTGCATTTGCGGCCGGGGCAGTTCCGCAAGGTGCGGTTCTCGGCACCGTGGCCACAAGCAGCGCGCGGCGAGGTGCGCATCGACCCGGTGGGTTTCGACGCGTCGCCGGCGATCGTCGCGATCAATCGAGGACCGCAGCAGGACGCGCTCGCTCAGGCCGAGCGCTCGGAGACGCAGGCGACGACTCCCGCGCAGGCCGCCGCCACGGCCGCGAAAGTGGACGGCCCGACGGGCGACGCGATGTCGCCGCCGGGCGACTCGCTTGCCACGACTGGCCGCGGCGTGCTCGCTCACCTGTCGTACTACGAGCCGATGTACATTGCCGTAGGCCGCAACGGCGACACGAATGCACGGCTGCAACTGAGCTTTAAATACCGCATCCGCATTCCGGACGATCTGCGCTCGAAGTCGCTGCTCGACAACCTGTACTTCGCGTACACGCAAACGTCGATCTGGGATCTTTCCGCCGACTCGCGGCCGTTTCGCGATACCACCTACAGCCCCCAGCTGTTCTATTACGTGCCGGACACCGGCTGGCACAGCTCGTGGTTCACGCGCATGGGTTTCGCAGCGGGCGTGAGTCACGAGTCGAACGGCAAGGCTGGCGACGACTCGCGCAGTATCAACATGCCGTTCATCCGGCCGACGTGGGAATTCGGCGACCTGACGGCGAACCATCTGACCGTGTCGCCGAAAATCTATTACTACCTGGGTACGAGCAACAACCCGGATATCGCCGACTATCGCGGTTATGTCGATCTGCTCGTGAAGTATGGAAGCCCTGACGGCTGGCAGCTTGCCACCACGGTGCGCAAGGGCACGAAGCACTGGTACGGCAGCGTCGACACGCAGTTCACTTACCCGCTTGCGAAACTGCTCGGCAGCGCGTGGGGCGGCTATGTGTGGGTCGGCTATTTCAACGGGTACGGGGAGGACCTGCTCGATTACAACAACCGTCAACACTGGATTGCGCGAGTCGGGTACAGCATTGCGCGGTGATTGAGCGGACAACTTGCGCGAATGCGCGGCGCACGCTGCCAGCCGTGCATCGATCACGGCCAACGGGTCCGTCACGGCGAACCTTGCGGCCGGCATCGGTTAACATAGCGGAACTCTGCTTCTGCGCTCAAGGTTTCCGATGGCTTCGAATCTCCACGATCTTCCCGACAGCCCGTGCATCGGCGTCTGTTCCACGCTTTTCGACGACATCTGCAAAGGCTGCGGCCGCACCGCAGCCGAAGTGTCCAACTGGGTGTTCCTCAGCGACGAGGAAAAGCGCGCGGTCTGGACGCGCATCGAGCAGGACGGCACCGCGATGCGCTTCAAAAACGACAAGCTGTAACCGGCGGCTCACAGCACTAGAACCGCATACCCACACCTAGCCCGACCACCACCGGGTCGATACTCAGGCGGCCTAACGCCTCGCCGCCGAGCGATGCATCGGTGTGCATCCAGATCTTCTTGATGTCCGCGTTGACGAACAGCGACTTCGTCACCTGCACGTCGACGCCGGCCTGCAACGCCGGCCCAAAGCTGTGATTCGTGATCGAAATCGGCGCGCCGCCGGCGTTCAGACCGTTGTTGTAGAAGAGCGTGTAGTTCAATCCCGCGCCCACATACGGACGAATCCGCCCTGCATGGTTGAAGTGATACTGGAGCAATAGGGTGGGCGGCAACACGTTGACCCCGCCGAGACTGCCGAGGCTCGACGTCAGCTGATGACGCGACGTGCCGAGAATCAGCTCGACGCCGAGGTAGTCGCGAATCATGTAGGTGAAATCCAGCTCGGGCACGATCGCGTTATTCACATCGACGTTCAACGCCGACAGGGAATGCGTCGTCCCCACATCCGGCATGATGCTGATGGCCCGCAGACGCACGAGCACATCGCCCGCGTGAATGCCGTTCATCGAGTCATTGCTGGTGGCGGTGGTGCCGGTGCTGCCTGCGCCATCGCCCGCGTCTGCGGCATGCGCGAGCGGCGCGAGCGTGCCCGCGACTAACAGACTGGCCGAAATCACCGTGGTCCGGATGCGGCTGCCGAATGAGTGCTTCATGTGCTCCCCGAGCGTGTTGTACGTGCGGGGATTGTCGAAGCAATCACGGGTCCGCACGTTGACCCGCGTCAACCCAGCGAATACACCAGGCGACCTGCGACAGCCGGTCGCGTCGTGTTCGTTGGCAGCCAGTCGATCAGATCATGGACGCTCGACGAATTCGAGTGCCAGCACAAGCGCCAACACATTCGACAATGGTAGGACGGGCGTGTTGTAGCACGTCGTCTTTCTCAAGAATCTTCGTTTCTAGCGATGCGGAGCGCAGGAGTCAGGGTCTTTTCAGGCCGCGTGCCGGCGGCCGCGCGCCATGAAAAAAGCCCGCTTCAAGGAAGCGGGCTTGGTGTGCGACGCGTGGAAACTGGAATCGGCGACGCGCTTACTGCACGCCCTGGCTCGCCAGGAAATCCTCGTAATTCCCGCCGAAGTCGTTCAACGTACCATCCGTTTTCACTTCGATGATCCGGTTCGCGAGGCCGCTCACGAACTCACGGTCGTGCGACACGAAAATCAGCGTGCCTTCGAATTTGTCCAGCGCGATCTGCAGCGATTCGATCGACTCCATGTCCATGTGATTGGTCGGCTCGTCCATCAGCAGCACGTTGTGGCGGCCCAGCATCAGCTTGCCCCAGATCATGCGGCCCTTCTCACCGCCGGAAAGCACCTTGACCGATTTGCGGATGTCGTCGGCATTAAAAAGCAGACGGCCGAGCGTGCCACGCACCATCTGTTCGTCGTCCCCTTCCTGGCGATAGCCGTCGATCCAGTCCATCAGCGTGACGTCGTCAGGAAACTCTTCATACGTGTCCTGCGGCATATAGCCGATGTTCGCATTTTCGGCCCACTTCACCGTGCCGTGATTGAGCTGCAGCTTGCCGAGCAGCGAGCGCAACAGCGTCGTCTTGCCTGCGCCGTTCTCGCCGATGATTGCGATACGCTCGCCCGGTTGCACGCTGATGCTGAAGTTAGTAAAGATCGGCCGCTCGTACTTCTTCGAAATGCTGTCGGCCACCACGGCAATGTTGTGCAGCTTCTTTTCGAACTCGAAGCGGATGAACGGGTTCTGACGCGACGACGGCTTGAATTCCTCGATCTTGATCTTGTCGATCATCTTCAACCGGCTGGTGGCCTGGCGCGCTTTCGACTTGTTGGCCGAGAAGCGGCGCACGAAGTCCTGCAGGTCGGCGACACGTTCCTTGGCCTTTGCATTGGCGGCCTGCTGACGCTCGCGCGCCTGCGTGCTGGCGAGCATGTAGTCGTCGTAATTGCCCGGGTACACCTTCAGCGTGCCGTAGTCCATGTCGGCCATGTGCGTGCACACCTGGTTCAGGAAGTGTCGATCGTGCGAGATGATGATCATCGTCGAGTTGTACTGGTTGAGCATGTCTTCCAGCCAGCGGATCGAGTTGATGTCCAGGTTGTTGGTCGGCTCGTCCAGCAGCAGCACGTCCGGCTTCGAAAACAGCGCCTGTGCGAGCAACACGCGCAATTTCCAGCCCGGCGCGACGTTGCTCATCGGGCCGTTGTGATCCTCGATTGCAATGCCGATGCCCAGCAGCAGCTCGCCCGCGCGCGCTTCCGCCGTGTAACCGTCGTACTCGGCGAATTTCGCTTCGAGTTCGGCGGCGTGCATGTAGTCGTCGTCGGTGGCGTCGGGGTTGGCGTAAATCGCGTCCCGCTCGGTCATGGCGGCCCACATCTCGGTGTGGCCCATCATCACCACGTCGAGCACGCGCACGTCTTCGTATGCGAACTGGTCCTGGCGCAGTTTGCCGAGGCGCACGTTCGGTTCGAGCATCACGTTGCCCGAACTCGGCTCGAGGTCGGAGCCCAGGATTTTCATGAAGGTGGACTTACCGCAGCCGTTCGCACCGATCAGCCCATAGCGGTTCCCTTCCCCGAATTTGACGGAGATGTTCTCGAAGAGGGGCTTCGGCCCGAATTGCATGGTGATATTGGCGGTAGACAGCACGGCGCGTCCCTTTGAATGTGATATCGGCGAAAAACCCAATATTTTAGCAGGTTATCGCGAATTCAACCCGCGCGTGCGACGCCGTTGCGCGCTTTCGCGCCGCCACGCAAACCGGGCATGTGCCGGTGCGACGGAAGCGCCGTGCGGCCCTTTTTGAGGGCAGCATCCTGTAAGCGTCATCCGCGCCGTGCTGGGGGGAACGATGCGCGCCGCCCGGCCCGCGCCAATCAGTCGTGCTGCACGCCGCGCGGCGTTTGCAGGATGTCGATGAAAGCGGACAGGTCGGCCTGAGCCAGTCCCATGGCTGCGCCGAGTCGCAGCAGTTGCTGCACGGTTGACGTGACCGGCATCGGCGTGCCGGTCTCATACGCGGTAGCGGCGACCGTATCGATGTCTTTCTGGAACGTGCGAAATGCGCCCACCGGAGCAAGACCGCTTTGCGTCATACGGGGCACGAAAGTCTGCAGCAGCACCGAGTCGGCCCAGCCGCCGGCGAGACCCTCCGTCAACCTGGCCGGATCGATGCCGCTGCGCTGCGCGAGACTCACCGCTTCCGCGATCGCGGCAAGCGTGGCGGTGACGATGGCCTGGTTGCACAATTTCGACGTCTGGCCCGCGCCGACGTCACCCATACGCGTCACACGCGACGCGTATGCGGCAAGCAGGGGCCGCACCGCATCGACGTCCGCCGCCGCGCCGCCTGCCATCACGGCAAGCGTGCCCGCCGTGGCGCCGGCCACTCCGCCGGAGACCGGCGCATCGATCCACCCGACGCCGCCGGCTGCCTCCCTTCCCTCACCCTGACGCATACCTTGAACGTCACCCTGACTCACACCCGCCCGCACAGCGGTCAACGCCGCCGCGCGCTGCGCAAATGCGCGCGTGGCGGCGGGCGGAATGCTGGAGTGATCGACGATCCAGCGCAACCGTCCCGCGAACGACGCGTCCGCGCCCAGCAGGCCTGTTGCACCGAACACCGTCTCTTCGACCGCGGCCGCATCCGCGACACACAACAGTACGGCCTCGCAACGCTCGACCAGTTCGCGCGGCGTATCCGCCACCTGTGCGCCGTGCGCGAGCAGCGCTTCCGCTTTCGCGCGCGTGCGATTCCACACGTGCACGACATGTCCCGCGCGCAGCAGATGCCGGACCATCGGCGCACCCATCAGGCCGGGGCCGCAAAAACCAATTTCCACGTTCGAACCTCGTCAATGTGCGTCATATGTTGACGCCAATGATAACGGCCGCTTGCGGTCGCGAGATAGCGGGCACGCGATGTGCGACATGACTCGCTCATACGACGGTTTTCGTGCGCGATCCGTTGACTTCATTTTTTACACCAGCGAAGACTGAAGGAGAAAGTTCATGTCAGATCATGTCTACAAACAGATCGAATTGACCGGCTCGTCGACCAAATCAATCGACGACGCTGTGACCACCGCCATTGCAAAAGCGTCGAAGACATTGCGCAACTTGCACTGGTTTCAGGTGACGGAGACGCGGGGCCAGATCGAAGACGACAAGGTCGCTTACTGGCAAGTGACCATCAAGGTCGGTCTGCGGATCGAATAGCGAAAAAAAAGGCTGCGTCCATACGGGACGCAGCCTTTGCGGATCGCGGCGGCCAGCGGCGCCGCGCTTCAATGGTCGCTTACTTCGGCAACGAACCGTCCACGCCTTCCACGTACCAGTTCAACCGCTGCAGTTCCGCGTCGCCGAGCGTCTTGCCGGCCGGCACTTTCACAGCGCCGCTCTGATCCTTGATCGGGCCGGTGAACACATCCCACTTACCGCCTGCCAGCTCGTCGCGCTTCGCGGAAACCTTCGCCTGCGCATCGGCCGAGATCGCCGACGTGTTCAGATCTTCCAGATTGACGGCCTTCTGCGGAATACCCCACCAGACCGGGTCGTTTTTCCACTTGCCGTCCAGCACCTGCTGGATCGCCGCGTCGTAATACACGCCCCAATGCGCGACCACCGAACCCAGGTGCGCGTCAGGTCCGAACTTCTTCATGTCCGAATCCCAGCCGAACGCATGCACGTGCTTCTCGGATGCGGTGGCGAGCGTGGCGCTCGAATCGGTGTTCTGCAGCAGCACGTCCGCGCCTTGGCCGATCAACGTTTCAGCTGCCTGCTTTTCCTTGCCCGGATCGAACCAGCTATTGATCCAGATGACCTTCGTGTGAATCTTCGGGTTCACCGAGCGCGCGCCGAGCGTATAGGCGTTGATGTTGCGCACCACTTCCGGAATCGGCACCGACGCGACGAAACCCAGCGTGTTCGTCTTCGTCACATAACCTGCGGCTACGCCGGCAAGGTAGGCGCCCTGATACATGCGCACGTCGTAGGTGCCGAAGTTCGGCGCCTTCTTGTAGCCGGTCGCATGCAAAAACACCGTGTCCGGAAAATCTTTCGCGACTTTCAGTTCGAAGTCCTGATAACCGAAGCTCGTACCGATGATGATCTTGTTGCCCTTGCTCGCCAGATCGCGGAACACGCGCTCCGAGTCGGCGGATTCCGGCACGTTTTCAATGCGGGTGATCCTGATCTTGCTGCCGAATTTCGCTTCCGCTTCCTTCGAGCCCTGGTCGTGTGCGTAGGTCCACCCGGCATCGCCCGGATTGCCGAGATAGACGAACGCGACGCCCGGTGCGTCGGCGGCCTTCGCGCTCTGCGCGAGCGGCGCGGCGAGCGCCAGCGACGCGGCGCCCCATGCGAAAGCAGTCAGCAGATTCCTTCTTTTCATGTTTTCTCCTGTTGTGTTTGTGTGGTGCGTGTTTCTATCGTGCATGTTGGCGCGTTGTGTTCGCGCGTGAGTTGCTGTGGAGTTTGCCTGTCATGCTTACCTGTGTTGTGCTTGCCCGTGATGCGTGCCTTTCATGCGTGCCCGTCGGGTACGTTGCGCCGGCATCACGCATGCGACGCCGGCGAAGACAAAAGCACGCGGATCAGCCCGCCGAGAAAAACGGTTTGCCGAGCGAGGCTGGCGCGTTCAGGCGAATCGTGTTCGGATTGCGCGAGATCAGCACGAGCACGACGACGGTCGCGACATACGGCAACATCGCGAGGAACTGCGTGGGCACCGGCACGCCGATCGCCTGTGCGTAGAACTGCAGACCGGTCACCGCGCCGAACAGCAGCGCACCGATCAGCAGACGCCCGGGCCGCCACGTCGCGAACACCACGAGTGCGAGCGCAATCCAGCCGCGGCCCGAAGTGAGCTGTTCCTGCCACAGGTGCAGATTCACGATCGAGTAGTAGCCACCGGCGAGGCCCGCCATGCCGCCGCCGAACGCTACCGCGCCGTAGCGCACGCCCACCACCGGAAAGCCGACCGAGTGCGCGACCTGCGGCGACTCGCCCACCGAGCGCAACACGAGTCCGGCGCGCGTACGGTACAGAAACCAGCCGATCACCGCAAACATCAGGAACGCGAGGTAGTCGAGCGGCGTGAGGCTGAACAGCGCGGGGCCAAGCACCGGAATTTTCGAGAGACCGGGAATGGTCCACGTATCGATCGTCGCGCGCACGGCGGCCGACGTGTACGGCTTGCCGACATACGCAGACAGGCCGATGCCGAAGATCGTCAGCGACAGGCCGGTCGCGACCTGGTTGGCGAGCATGGTGAGCGTGAGAAACGCGAAGAGCAGCGACATCGCGAGCCCCGCTCCGATCGCGGCGACCACGCCGAGCCACGGGTTGCCGGTGACCGCCGTGACCGCGTAGCCGGTCACGGCGCCCATCAGCATCATGCCTTCCACGCCGAGGTTGAGAACGCCCGACTTTTCGGCGACGAGTTCGCCCGCGCCCGCGAACATCAGCGGGATCGCGGCAGTGACGGCGCTCGACGTGAGCGCGCTGGCTTGTTGAATATCCATGGGAATCCGGCGGGCAGAAATCAGTGGGCCTGCGCGGCGACGGAGCGCCGGCGCACGCGGTAATTGACGAACAGGTCGGCGCCGAGCAGGCAGAACAGCAGCAGCCCCTGGAACACGCCGGAGAGCGCCTGCGGCAACTGCATCGACGTCTGCACCGCTTCACCGCCGAGATACAGCAGCGCCATCAGCAGGCTTGCGAGCACGATGCCGAGCGGATGCAAGCGCCCCACGAACACGACGATGATCGCGGTGAAGCCGTAACCCGGCGACCAGGTGGCCTGCAACTGGCCGATCGGACCGGCAATCTCGCCCATGCCGGCGAGGCCCGCGAGACCGCCGCTGATCAGCAGCGACGTCCAGATGGTTTTCTTGTCCGAGAAGCCGGCGTAGCGGGCGGCGAGCGGCGCAAGACCGCCGACGTTCATCCGGTAGCCCGCGAAGCTTTTGCGCATGAACACCCACACGAGCGGAATCGCCACCAGCGTGACGAAAAGGGACGCGTTCAGCCGCGTGCCGCGCAGCCATTTCCAATGCCAGTCGCCGGAAAACGTGGGATAGAGCGCGTCCCCGCTGAACATTTCGGAGAGCGGAAAATTCATCCCCTGCGGATCACGCCACGGGCCGCTGACCAGATAGATCAGCAGTTGCGTCGCCACATAGGTGAGCATCAGGCTGACCAGAATCTCGTTGGTGTTGAAGCGGCTTTTCAGCAGCGCGGGAATCGCGGCCCACGCCATCCCGCCGAGTACGCCGGCGACCATCATGGTCGGCAGGATCCACCAGCCGGTGGCCTGGTCGAAGTAGATCGCGACGCCGCTCGCGGCGATGCCGCCGAGCAGCATCTGCCCTTCGGCGCCAATGTTCCACACGTTGGCGCGATAACCGATCGCGAGACCGAGGCCGATCAGGCACAAGGGCGACGCCTTGAGCAGCAGTTCAGACCAGCCGTTCACGCTCGAAAGCGGCTCGATGAAGAACGCGTGCATGGCCTGCACGGGATCACGTCCAACGAGGCTGAAGATCAGGAAGCCGATCGCGAGCGTGAGCAACGCGGCAATCAGCGGCACGGCGAGTTGCATCGCCCGCGAGGGCGTAGTGCGGGCTTCGAGTCGATACGGAAGCATCATGGGGAGCGAGTGGTGATGTGAGGTGAAGAACGGCTCAAACGTGAGCGGGCTGTTCCGCCGACGGCGCCGCGCCTTCGCGGTCGCCGAACAGGCCCGCCATCCAGCGGCCAATTTCCTCGGCGTTGGTCGCGCCGGTGGCCCGCACGGGCGACAGCCTGCCGCGCGCGAGCACCGCGATCCGGTCGCAGATGTCGAACAGTTCTTCCAGTTCTTCGGAAATCACCAGAATCGCCACGCCGCGCGCGGACAAATCCAGCAACTGCTGACGGATGAACGCCGCCGCGCCGACATCGACACCCCATGTAGGCTGCGCGACCACGAGCACCCTGGGCGCCTGCAGAATCTCGCGGCCCATGATGTATTTCTGCAGATTGCCGCCGGAAAGGCTTTGCGCCAATGCTTCGGAGCCGCCGCAACGCACGTCGAATGCTTCGATGCAGCGCTTCGCAAACGCGCGCATCGCGCCGGCCTTGATCCAGCCCGAGCTGACCATCTGCTGACGGTGCGCGGTGAGGAGCGCGTTCTCCGATAGCGTCATCGCCGGCACTGCGCCGCGCCCCAGACGCTCTTCCGGCACGAAGCCGAACCCGAGCGAGCGCCGACCTCCCGCGCCGAGGCGTCCGGCCGCCTTGCCGCAGATCGTGACCGCGTCGGCGCGCACGCCGCGCTTTTCGCCCGACAGCGCCGACAGCAACTCGGCCTGTCCATTGCCCGACACGCCCGCGATGCCGAAAATCTCGCCGGCATGCACGCTGAACGACACCTGCGCGAGCGACGTGCCGAACGGATCGTCGCTTTCCACCGAGAGCTGTTTCACGTCGAGCAGCACCTCGCCGGGATTGTGCTCGCGACGCGTATAGTCGGGCAGCGAGTGGCCGACCATCAGCTGCGCGAGCGACGCATGCGTTTCTTCCTTCGGCGTGACTTGACCCGTGACCCGGCCGCCGCGCATCACCGTGGCGGTGTCGCACAACTCCTGGATTTCGTCGAGCTTGTGGCTGATGTAGAGGATGCTGCAGCCCTCTGCGGCAAGACGCCGCAGCGTGGCAAACAGTTTGCGCACCGCCTGCGGCGTGAGCACCGAAGTCGGTTCGTCCATGATCAGCAGACGCGGATTCTGCAGCAGGCAGCGCACGATCTCCACGCGCTGCCGCTCGCCCACTGTCAGGCTATGCACGTGCCGCTGCGGATCGATGTCGAGCCCGTAGTCCGCCGACACTTCGCGAATACGTTTTGACAGCGTCTTCAGATCGAAAGGCTCATCCAGCGCCAACGCGATGTTTTCGCCGACCGTGAGCGTCTCGAACAGCGAAAAATGCTGGAACACCATGCCGACGCCCAGCTTGCGCGCCGCCGCCGGACTCGCGATCTCGACCGGCTGACCCTCCCAGCGGATCTCGCCGGCGTCGGGCCGCACCGCGCCGTAGATGATCTTCATCAACGTGCTTTTGCCGGCGCCGTTCTCGCCGAGCACGGCATGGATTTCACCCGGCTGCACGATCAACGTGACGTCGTCGTTGGCGCGCACGGCCGGATACTGTTTGGTGATGCCCGCGAGCATCAACCGGGGCGCCGCCTGTTCCGGCCTTTTTGCCGGCTGCGCGGCGGCGCCGTCGCTATAGAAAGAGTCGCTCATGTGATTCCGTTGTACGTCAGTGACTGCCGGTTACAGCGCGTCCGTCCACCTTGCCGGCAGGCGATCCGTCACCAGAACCGGATGACAATACCTAATTCGGGACAGTCAGTCGAGCCGCCAAAATTCCCGCAAACCCGCGTCGCAGCGTGCTCTGCGGGTATCCCACTCTTGACGTGGCCTTTCGTTCATATTAAAAGTCATATACCCACGCCCCCGGTCGATCAGCCAGAACATATATTTCGGAGAAGTCATGAGTCAGCAACGCGAGGCGATCGATACGTATCTATTACGCGTCTTGCACACCCTTCTGATGGAACGCAGCGTCACGCGCGCGGCCGTCAAACTGAATCAGTCGCAACCCGCCATCAGCGCGGCGCTGCGCCGTTTGCGCGACATCACCGGCGACCCGCTGCTGGTGCGCGGGAAGTCCGGCATGGTCCCGACGGAATACGGGCTGCGCCTGCTCGAGCCGGTGCAGAACGCGCTGCGCGAGATAGAACGCATCAAGTTCCAGCAACACAATTTCGACCCCGCGACGTCGATCCGTTGCTACCGGATCGGCTGCCCGGACTACCTGAACGTGCTGTTCGTGCCGACGGTGGTGGAGCGCTTCCGTCAGGCCGCGCCGAACGCGACGCTCGAGTTTCACTCGCTGGGGCCCGCCTTCGACTACGAACTTGCGCTCGAAGACGGCAAGCTCGACATCGTGGTCGGCAACTGGCCGGAGCCGCCGGAACAGTTGCACCTGTCGAACCTGTTCGTCGACCAGATCGTGTGTCTGATGAGCAACACGCATCCGTTCGCCAAGCGTGGCGGGTTGACGCTCGACCAGTACCTGAACGCTCCGCATCTCGCGCCTACTCCTTACTCGGTGGGCCAGCGCGGCGCGATCGACGTGCACCTCGCGCGCGAGCGGTTAAAGCGTCACGTGGTCGTGACGTTGCCTTACTTCAATCTGGCGCCGTACGTGCTGATCAAGTCGGACCTGATCTTCACGACAACGCGCCTGTTTGCCGACTACTACGCCAAATTCCTGCCGCTCACGGTCGTTCCCGCGCCGCTCGATTTCCCGCCGATGCAGTACTACCAGCTGTGGCACGAGCGCGTGCACTATTCGGACGAAGTGCGCTGGCTGCGCAGCCTGGTTGCCGAAGCGACCAGGACGTTGATCGACAAACCTTAAACCTGTTGCGCGGGGTTATCGGCACATGGCGACAACCCCGTTTCGTGTCTCCGTGTTTCCGTGTTCCTGTTACGCGGCCGCTTCGTACAACGTCTTCGCCAGCCGGTTGTGCTGCTCGATGACCGGAGCGAGTTCCAGCGTCGTCAACTGGCCTTCTTTCACCACTACCTTGCCGCCAATCACGCTCGTGCTCACCTGCGACGGCGCGCAGAACACCAGCGCCGCCACCGGGTCGTGCAATGCGCCTGCAAAGAGCGGCTGACGCAGATCGAACGACACGAAATCCGCCGCCATGCCGGGCGCCAACGCGCCGATGTCGTCGCGATTGAGCACTTTCGCGCCGCCGAGCGTTGCAATTTCGAGCGCTTCACGCGCGGTCATCGCATCGGGCCCGAAGCCCACTCGCTGCAGCAGCAATGCCTGACGCACTTCCGCGATCATCTGCGCGCCGTCGTTCGACGCCGATCCGTCCACACCGAGACCTACCGGCACACCCGCGAGCCGGAAGCGCCTGACCGGCGCAATACCCGACGCGAGCCGCATGTTCGAGCACGGACAGTGCGCGACACCGGTGCCCGTGCGGGCGAACAGTTCGATACCGGCATCGTCGAGTTGCACACAATGCGCATGCCACACGTCATGGCCGACCCAGCCGAGATCTTCCGCATACTCCGCTGGCGTCATGCCGAACTTCTCCCGGCTATACGCGATGTCATTGACGTTCTCGGCGAGGTGCGTATGCAGCGAGACCCCGTACTGACGCGCCATGACCGCCGATTCGCGCATCAGATCGCGGCTCACCGAGAACGGCGAACACGGCGCTACCACGACACGTAGCATCGCGTAACGCTCTTCGTCGTGGTAGGTCTCGATCAGGCGCTGCGTGTCTTTCAGTATGTCCGCTTCGCGTTCGACCACCGAATCCGGCGGCAGGCCGCCGTCCTTCTGCCCCACGCTCATGCTGCCGCGCGCCGCGTGAAAGCGCATGCCGATCCGGCGCGCGGCGGCGATGCTGTCGTCGAGCCGGCTGCCGTTCGGGTAGATATACAGATGGTCGCTCGACGTCGTGCAACCGGACAGCAGCAGTTCGGCCATCGCGGTGAGCGTCGACACTTCGATCATCTCGGGCGTGAGGTTCGCCCACACCTTGTACAGGCTCGTGAGCCAGCCGAACAACTCGGCGTTCTGCGCGGCGGGTATGGCGCGCGTCAGGCTCTGGTACATATGGTGATGCGTGTTGATCAGCCCCGGGATCACCAGGTGGCCGCGCATGTCCAGCACTTCGTCGGCCGTTTGCGGCAATTGCGCCGTCGGTCCGACCGCGACGATGCGGTTGTCCTCGATATACAGGCCGCCGTCGCGCAACTCGCGCCGGGCGCCGTCCATCGTGACCAGCACGTCCGCATGCTTGACCAGCATCGTTTTCTTCGGCGTGGTCGCCGTGTGTTCCATCGTCATTCGTTTCTCCGCTTTATTGCTTCCGTGCAAAGCCGTTCGAACGCGATGTGACGGCACGCCACCGTGCCGCCGCGTCCCGTCGAACGCCGTTGGCCCGGTTACCCAGCGTGCTTCCGCCGTCTTCGGGGTGAGTCGCAGTCGAATCGTCGTCGATCCGGGTTGACTGCAACGCACAGACGTAACCTTCGACGGCCAAAATAATGCTGACAACTCGCGCCCGAGCGATACCCAACTTCACGCCGCCGATATAGTGGGCCATTTTTGGCGCCGGTACGATCCGGCGGTGAGGCAAAATGCAGCGTAAACCCCCGTTGATGACGCGCATGGCGGCTTTCAGCAGGCTGTCTGTCATGCGCCAGGTATTATCTTTCCTATCTCGCACGCGCTGGGCGGAACAACCTTTTTACAATGGCTGCCACGGCGCTCGCTTCAATTCGCCGACGGGTATGTAGCCACTGACGTGGAGCCTCGATCCGCCGCAAACGTATCTGGATCGGGCTGCCGCCGAAACCTCGCATTCACATAAGGAAAATTGCGAATGGGAAAGCTCACTACCCATGTGCTCGACACCGCGAACGGCCGTCCCGGCGCGGGCATCAAGGTCGAACTCTTCGCGCTCTCGGGCGACACCCGCCGCGCGCTCAAAACCACCACCACGAATGACGACGGCCGCTGCGACCAGCCGCTGCTCGAAGGCGACGCACTGGTCACGGGCGAATACGAACTCGTATTCGGCGCGGGCGACTACTTCGCGTCGATCGGCACAAACGTGCCGCAGCCGCGTTTCGTCGATCGTGTCGTGCTGCGCTTTGGCGTGGCCGACGCCGGCGCGCATTATCACGTGCCGCTGCTGGTGTCGCCGTGGTCATACAGCACGTATCGCGGCAGCTAGACAGCGTCTCGCTGGCGGCTCCGGCTGCGTCGGGTCGAGGTCGCACCGAATGATGGCTGCGCCCGATTGCATTGCGCAGATGCGCGAAGGTGCTGATTCACGCATCTGCGCGCACCCGCGAAACGCATTCGAATGCACGCGATTCGACCCGATGGCCCATAAAAAACGGCGCTGTGCGAACTGAGCGCACCGCGTCTCTCACCCCGCAGTCTGCGCGTCGATGTAGTGTCCGCCGATCACTCAAAGGCACACACCTCGTTGCGCGTACAACGAATCAGAAGTGGAGGAGTTTCATGGAAGGCTTTATCACCGACTGGCTGAATCTGGCGATTCGCTGGTTTCACGTCATCGCCGCGATTGCATGGATCGGCGAATCGTTTTACTTCGTCGCGCTGGACAACAGCCTGAAACCGCCGACCGACCCGAACCAGCGCAAGCGCGGCGTGTTCGGCGAGCTGTGGCACGTGCACGGCGGCGGCTTCTACAACATGCAGAAGTACACCGTCGCGCCGCCCGAAATGCCGGACGATCTGCACTGGTCGAAGTGGCCGTCGTACACCACATGGCTCTCGGGCTTTGGTCTTTTCACCGTGCTGTATCTGTTCTCGCCGTCCACGTATCTGATCGACAGGAACGTGCTCGACATGGGTCCGGTGGTGGCTGTGGCCGCGGCGCTCGGCTTCCTCGCCGCGGGCTGGATCGTGTATGACTCGCTGTGCCGCATTCTCGGCAACAAGGACAAGGTGCTGGGTATCTGCGTCGGCGCGTACGTGCTGATCGCGGCATGGCTCGCGTGCCACATTTTCGCAGGCCGCGCGGCTTACCTGATCATGGGCGCGATGCTGGCCACGATCATGTCGGCGAACGTGTTCTTCGTGATCATTCCGGGCCAGCGCAAGATGGTCGACGCCATGCTCAAGGGCGACACGCCGAACCCGATCTACGGCAAGCGCGGCAAGCAGCGCTCGGTGCACAACACGTACTTCACGCTGCCGGTCGTATTCGCCATGCTGTCGAACCACTACGCGATGACCTACACGCACCCGCAGAACTGGGCCGTGCTCGTGATCATCATGCTGGCCGGTGCGCTGATCCGTCAGTTCTTCGTGATGCGTCACCGTGGTCAGGTGCTGTGGTATCTGCCGCTCGTGGGTATCGTGCTGATGTTCGGCGCGCTCTTCTGGACCATGCCGAAGCCCGTCGTGCCGAGCGCGCAAGCCGCGAATGCGCCCGTCGTCAAGGTTGCGGATATCGCGCCGGTGCTGCAACAGCGCTGCGTGGCGTGTCACTCCGCGCATCCGACGATGATGGGCAGCGCGCCCGCCGGCGTGTTGCTGGATACGCCGGATGAAATCTCACAGAACGCGCAGCGCATCTATCAACAGGCAGTGACGCTGAAGGCGATGCCGCTTGGCAACGTCACGCACATGACCGACGAAGAGCGCACGAAGATCGCCGCCTGGTTCGAAGGCGGTGCGGTGAAGTGATGCTGTTGGCCGGGCGTGCCGCCTGGCCGGATCAGGTATGAGGCTGGACTGGGGCGGGCTTTTCGCGTGAGCGAAAAGCCCGCTTTTTTGTTGCCGGAGCCTGGCTTATGGGACGTGTGTTGCGGGCGCTAAACATCGACGTCTGCGTTCCTGCGCCTGCATCTGGATCGCGCGGCAAGCTTTGCAGTGCCGTGCAAGGACAAGGTCTTTGCGACGTAACGAAGACATTCGCGCTAGCGACGCCCGGGCGCCAAGCCGACCCGACTCGCTTCGTACAAGGTCCAGGCCGAACAGACCGGGATCACGACTGCGCACGCCATGTGCTGCTAACGTCGCGACAGGAAGTGCGATACGCCCTGCGCAGACCACTTCGCGGCACAGAAAACAGAAAGCCCACGGCACGACACCGTGGGCTTTCTCACTTCGTTCAATGCGTGACGCCGTAGCGTCAAACCGTCAAACAGTCACTGCATTCATTGCGTCTTCGGTGAGCCACAACGACTCGGCCAGATCCTGCTCGTTCAGATTGAGCCCGTCCCCGCCCCGATCGACAACGATGAAGTCGCTCACGTCGCCCAACGCGATCAGCGGATGGTGCCACACGCCTTTCGCGTAATTGACGCCCTGCCAGCCGCTCGTCACGAACGCGCGGATCTTCGACGCGTCCAGGTCGCCGGCCGGCGCCACCACTACGAGATACGGTTTGTCGTTCAGCGGCACGAACGCCTGGCTGCCGAGCGGATGCCGTTCCAGCATCTTCACCTCGAACGGCAGCACGCGCGGTTGCCCACGGAACAGGTTCACGAGCGTGCGACCGTTCTCGTCGGTGACGTCCACTTTCGCGAGATCGTGAAAGCGGATCGTGGTGCCGAGGTTGATCGGAATCTGCTTCGCCCCTTCGAGTTCGATGACGTCGCCGAACGCGGCGAACGCCTCTTTCGTCAACGGTTCGATGGCAAGTGTCTTCATGATGCGAGCGTGCCCCACAGACGCAGACGCGATACGCCGCCGTCCGGAATGATGTTGAAGCGTACGTGCGTGACCGGGCCGAGCGCCGCGATTTCGTTTTCGAAGTAGTGCTGTTTGTCCATCTGCAGCTTCTGCTCGCCGAGCAGAACCGGCCAGAACATGGCCTGCGTAACCAGCGAACTGTCGGTGCCGCCCGTCACGAACGCGGCCTGAATCGAACAGCGGTCCGGATAATTGCCCTTGAAGTGAGCCGTGTCGACTTCGATCTTGCGGATGATGCCCGGCTGCGCCAGCGCGACGATCGCCCAGTCGTTGCCCGGCTCGCGACGGCGCCGCGTTTCCCAGCCGTCGCCCATGTTCACGCCACGGCCCGGCATCAGGATCGTCGACGCAGCGCCGAAATGCTGATTGTTCGCCGCGACGAGATACGCGCCGTTTTCCATTGCGGCCAGATCGAACTGCTCCGTGCGGCTCGCGCCGGCCCAGTCCATCTGCGGCTGGCCATACACGCGCAGGCGTGCGATACCGCCGTCCGGATAGATGTTCACGCGCAGGTGCGTGTAAGCGTTCTGGTCGCTGACCTCGTGGTAGTGGTGGCTATTGCCTTGCAGCGTCGTGGACGGAACGATTTCGGTCCACTGCGTGGACTGGTTCGGCTGGCCGTCCACCACGCGCGCCGCTTCGACGGAAGCGGCCGGCGGGAAGTTGCCCGTAAAGTGGCTCGTGTCCAGATCGAGACCCTTGATGACGCCAGGGCGCGCAAGCTTGACGATGCACCAGTCGTAACCGGTCGCGCGCTTGCGGCGCGTTTCCCAGCCGTCCATCCATTTGCCGTGCTCGTCGTACTTGCCCGGAATGAAAACGGCCGGCTCCGGATTCAGCATGCGTTCCTTCGGTGCGAAGAAATCGTCGCTGGCCTCGAGCGCCTGTGCGCCCAGACGCGGGTCTGCCAGGTTCACGTAGCGGCGCGTGAAGTCCGGTGCGTTGGGGTCGAGAATCGGGAGTGCCATTTGTGTGTCCTTGATTGGTCAGTGCTGAAAAAACGATTCCGGCTCGTGGTTCGCGACGCGCACGGCAATCGCGCGAGCGACGCGCAGGCGTCGATCAGGCGTCGATCAGGTCGTCGAGCCGGAAACGTGCGATGCGGTAGATCTGATCGAGGCTCGCGCGCAACTCTTCGGCGCGGCTGTTGTTCACTCGCGCCTCGAAGTTCGCGATGATGCCGTGGCGATCGTAGCCGCGCACCGCGAGAATGAAAGGAAAACCGAACTTTTCGCGGTACGCGGCGTTCAGCGAAAGAAGCTTGTCGAACTCTTCCTGCGTGCATTGCGAGAGGCCCGCGCCGCTTTGCTCGCGCGTGGACTCCGCGGTCAGCTCGCCGCGCACCGCCGCTTTGCCGGCAAGCTCCGGGTGAGCGTTGATGAGCGCGAGTTGCTTCTCTTCGCCGGCGGTCTCGACAATGGCCGACATCTTCCGGTGCAATTCGTCGATGCTCGCAAAAGGCCGCTGTTGCGCGGCGATTTCCGCGACCCACGGCGAGTGCTCGAAAATGCCCGATAGCGCCGCGACGAACGCGTCGGTCGAGGTACTGTTGAGTTGGTCCAGTGTGTATTGCATCGCCTTCATGCCGCAGCCCCGCGGTTGGTGGGTTGGTAAGGGTGATGTTCGCGCCAGTGCCGCGCGATGTCGACGCGCCGCGTCACCCACACGCGATCGTGCTGTTCGATATGGTCGAGGAAACGTTGCAGCGCGCGGAAGCGGCCCGGGCGGCCGAGCAGCCGGCAATGCATGCCGATGGACAGCATCTTTGGCGCTTCGTCGCCTTCTTCGTAGAGCACGTCGAACGCGTCGCGCAAATAGGTAAAGAAGTGGTCAGCGGTATTGAAGCCTTGCGGACTGGCAAAGCGCATGTCGTTCGTATCGAGCGTGTACGGCAGGATCAGTTGCTGGACCGTTCCGCCACCCGACACGTCCACGTCCATCCAGAACGGCAGATCGTCGCCGTAGTAATCCGAGTCGTACAGGAAGCCGCCGTATTCGGCGACCAGCCGCCGCGTGTTCGGGCTGTCGCGCCCGGTGTACCAGCCAAGCGGGCGCTCACCGGTGACGCGCTGGATCGCTTCCATCCCGAGGCGCATGTGCTCGGCCTCCTTCTCCACCGGCATGTCCTGATAATGAATCCAGCGATAACCGTGGCATGCAATCTCGTGACCGAGCTCGACGAACGCGCGCGCCACCTCCGGATTGCGCTCGAGCGCCATGCCGACGCCGAAGACGGTCAGTGGCAAGCCGCGCTTTTCGAATTCGCGCAGAATTCGCCAGACGCCGACGCGCGAACCGTATTCGTAGATCGACTCCATGCTCATGTGACGCGCCGGATAAGCGGCCGCGCCCACGATTTCCGACAGAAACTGCTCGGAGCCCGGATCGCCGTGCAGCACGCAATTTTCGCCGCCCTCTTCGTAGTTCAGGACGAATTGCACGGCGACACGCGCCTGACCCGGCCAGTTGGCCTGCACCGGGTGGCGGCCATAGCCGATCAGATCGCGTGGGTAGTTCGGGTCGAGTGGCATGGTTTGACGAATGCGTGGTGACAGTACGGTAAATTCGCGTCGCACTCACGGTTTATGCGCGTGAGCGGTACGCGATGGCGTGCATGATGGGCGAACGTATTTCCGCGCGTGAGCTGCCAGTGTTTTTTCTGCAGCGGCTCATGCCGGCGCGGACCTCCGGGGCCCTTTCGAAGCTCTCGGTCCGCACCATCAAAGCGCTGTCGGACCGCCTTTTCAGCGCCCCACAGGTACTCGCGCCGAGTTGGACCAGTGTAGCGAAAAGGCCCGTGTGCGCCCATACACACGGGCAGATAGTGCGAGTCAGAGTGAATGTATGTGCGCAACGGAATTTATAGCGTTTACCCGCAACAAATCGTCGTTTTCTGCGCTTTTTTGGCCGCTTTCTTCTCCAGCGGAACAGAGACCTTCAATTGCTTCACGCGGAGGTCGCGGGTTCGGGTCCGTCTCGGGTGGGCTGAACGACGCCAGTTCGCCGTCGTAGCGCTTGGCAAGCGGCCTTGCGAAGTCGCCGCGCTTGGCAGTGGAGAGCCGCAGCGCGACCAGCGCTTCCGTCCATTTGACCGCCGCCGTCACCCCCTCGATCACCGGCGCCCCAAGCGCGTCTTCGATCTCCGCGCACAACTCGGCCATGCCCGCGCAGCCGAGCACGATCGCGTCCGAGCCGTCCTCGGCCAGCGCCCGCCGGCATTCGTCGAGGATGATGCGGCGCGCCGCCGAGCCCGGCTTGTCGAGGTCGAGCACGGCGACATCGGTTGCGCGGACGTTGCGGCAGAACCGCCGCATGCCGTAGCGCTCGGCGAGATGCCACGCCATCCCGCAGGTTCTCGCGAGCGTCGTCACGACGGAGAAGCCGGGCGCGAGCACGCTTGCCGCGTGCATCGCGGCCTCCGCAATGCCGATTACCGGGCCGCGCGCGAGTTCGCGGGCGGCATACAGACCGGGGTCGCCAAAGCATGCGATCACGTAACCGTCGCAGCCTTCGCGCTCGCCCGCCGCCACCTCGGCCAGCAAACCGGGCGTGGCGAGCGCTTCGTCGTAATAGCCCTCGATCGACGGCGGCCCCATGGTCGGATTGACCGCGATCACTTCGGTGCCGGGCGAAGCGACCTCTCGCGCGCAGCGGCCCATGGCGTCGGTCATCCGCTGCGTCGTGTTCGGGTTGATCAGTTTGATGCGCATATCGACTCCCTATTCCTTCCGTGTGTTCCCTCGACGTTTTTCCTGTGGCGTGCCGGCGCCTAGCGGGCGAGAAAGCGATAGAACAGCGCGGCCAGCCCGGCGCCAATGAACCACGAGAAATTGCCCAGCCCGTCGAGCGACGGCACCATCACGCAGAGCACCGCAATAACCGCCGCCGGCAACAGCGCGCCCACGGCGCGATAATTGACGCCGTTGCGATACCAGTACGAACCCGTCGGCGCGACCGTGTACAGATCGCCAAGCACGATCTTCTGACGCTTGACGAGGTAGTAATCGACGATCAGGACACCATACAAAGGTCCGATGAAACTGCCGAGCACGTCGAGCGTGTAATGGATCACTGCGGGGTTGTTGAACAGGTTCCATGGCGTGATGAAAATCGACGCCACCGCCGCGAGCATGCCGCCCGCGCGCCAGCTGATCAGACGCGGCGCAACATTCGAAAAGTCGAAGGCCGGCGACACGAAGTTGGCGACGATATTGATACCGATCGTCGCAATCGTGAAGGTCAGCGCGCCGAGTATCACCGCGGTCGGATAGTCGATACGGCCGACCGTTTCGACAGGATCGGTAATCAGTTGTCCGAACACAGGCAGCGTGGCGGCGGTCGTCACGACTGTCACCAGTGAAAAAGCCAGGAAGTTGACCGGCAAGCCCCAGAAATTGCCGCGCTGCACGCTGCGAAAACTTTTGCCATAGCGCGAAAAGTCGCCGAAATTGAGCATGGGCCCGGAGAAATACGACACCACCAGCGAGGTCGCGGTGATCATCACCGGAATCACCTGCGCGCCGTGATACTTCACGCCGCCCAGGTTGATGCCGATATTGCGCCACCCCGCTCGATACACCATGTAGCCCGCGAGAATGAACATCACGACGTAGACGGCGGGGCCGGCGAAGTCGATGAACTTCTTGATGGTCTCCATGCCGTTCCAGAACACCAGCGCCTGCAACACCCACAGCAGCATGAAGCCGGACCAGCCCAACGCGGAGAGGCCCATGAAGCCGTGATGATGGACATCCGCATAAGGCAAGAGCTGCGGCACGAATTTCAGCACGACGATAACGAGCGCGCTCGACGCCAGATAGGTCTGAATCCCGTACCAGGCGACGGCGATCAGACCGCGAATCACCGCGGGTATATTGGCGCCGAGTACGCCAAAAGTGGCGCGACACGCGACCGGATAAGGCACGCCGTTCGCCTGGCTCGGCCGCGCGATCAGATTGCACAACACATTGACGATCGTAATGCCGACGAGCAGCGCAATCAGCACCTGCCAGCTCGTCAGACCCAGCGCGAACAGGCTGCCTGCGAACACGTAGCCGCCGACGCTGTGCACGTCCGACATCCAGAAAGCGAAGATGTTGTATGCGCCCCACGTCTGCTGGCGCAGCGGCGCGAGGTCTTCGTTGTACAGCCGTTCGCTGTAGCCGGCGGGTATGGACGGGTCGTTGGGCGAGCCGCCCTCCCCGTAGCTGGGAATGCTGGGATTGCCGGGCGCCGTACTGAACTGAGCCATGATTCCTCCTTGAGATGGGGACCGTCGAGCGCATCGACGGACATTGCATCGGCCATGCCAGCGGCGCCCGTCTCATCTCATTGCCGTGTGTGCCGGTGAAGACGAGTCGACGCTGCTGTGTTGGCGATGCCGCGGGTGTCTCCGTACTGACTACTGGTTGGAATCGCACCGCCGGTGGCCGCGGATCGCCGGCAATGCGTTACTGCTCGGGTGCCGTCTTTCGCCGACGGCCGGACGTGCGCGGACCGGCGGCACTCACGCGGGGCCGCCTGGTCACGTCTCATGCGATTCGATCTGGTTCAGTTCAATTCAGTGCAGCACGCACCACGAACGGGCGCTTGCGTGGCGCTTGCCTGCGCTTGCCTGGCGTTTTGCCTGTGCCTCGCGCGGACTTTCAGCGTGGTGCTGACTTCGATGCGCCACTCAGTGCGCCGAACACTTCATGCAAATCCGCCGCTCCTCGGGCGGGACGCTCCAGCATCTTCAACTCGACGCTTTGCAAATGGCGCGACATCAGAGCCGCTGCTGCTTTTGCGTCGCCGGCGTCGAGCGCGGCGAGAATGGCTTCATGGTCCTCGAACGAGCACGGGCTGCGTCCGAGCGACTCGTACAGCGCGGAAATCAGTGTGGAGCGTGCGACCAGTCCATTCAGGCAGTCGCACAGCACCGTATTGCCGGTGAGACTGGCAAGTTCAGTATGGAACTCGCCCGACAGCCGGATCCACGCTGGAAAATCACGCGTTTCGAACGCCTTGCGTTCGCGGCCGATCATGCTGCCGATGCTCTTTAACCGCCGCACGCCGTGGCCGCTGCAAATCTTCTCCACTACAGCGAGTTCGATGATGCGGCGCATTTCGAACACTTCATGCACTTCCTGTAGCGACGGACTTGCCACGAACGCCCCGCGATTCGGTTCGAGATCGACGAGATGATCGGTCGCCAGTTGCGCGAGCGCCTGCCGGATCGGGCCGCGCTTCACGCCAAATACTTCGCACAACTGCGCTTCTGTCAGCTTGGCGCCAGGCGCGAGCCGATGCTCGAGGATCGCGGCGCGAATGCGCTCGGCGATTGCTTCGGGCTTCGAACCATTCACGGCAGCGAGATCTGTATCAGACATTCAATGTGCGTTCCGGTATGTTGGTCATCATAGGATGGACATAAAGATTGTCAACAATTTTTATCCTGAATTTTAACGATCGGCGATATGCACGGTCGTGCGGTAGCGTTCGGGATAGGCCCAGGCAATAGCCGTGGCCAAATTGGGCGAGCCACCATGCGTACAGGCGGCTGCGGCTGGACGCTATTTTGTCGACAATTTGACTGGACCTTTATACGACTGGCGGATGTGAGGGGATATCGACGGCTGACCGTTAGTTGCGAATTTAGTTATGAAAGAAGCAGGCTTGCTGCCCGCTTCCGCGCTGCCGTCCTCCTCGCGTTGCTACGCTACTACGCGAGGCAGGGATAATTCGACACCGTCAGCTTGAAACCATGCGAATCCGCGACCAGATGCGCGTCCGCGCCGACCGGCAAGGTCAGCATATTCGGCACATGCCCGAACTGCAGCCCGGTGATAACCGGAATGCCGATCACCGAACGCATCTGCTCGATCATCGTATGAAGGTCGTAGCCGTTGTCGTAGTCATAGGCTTTTCCCCCCGATAAGTCGCCGAGCACCACGGCCTGCTGCTGCGCGAGAATGCCGGACAGATGCAACTGGTACAGCATGCGCTCGACGCGAAACGGCTGTTCGTTGACGTCTTCCAGAAACAGGATGCCGCCCTGCACCGGCGGCAGATACGGCGTGCCGATCAGCGACGTCAGCACCGCCAGATTGCCGCCCCACAGCATGCCCGACACGTCGGCCGATTGCGCTTGCGGCGTGTTGCCCGTCACTGTCAAGCTGGGCTTCGTCAGCGCCGACCAGAAATGCTGCATCGTGAATTCGCTGACATTTTCTGCGCCGAAATCGCTCATCAGCATCGGACCGCCGAACGTTTTGATGCCCGCCCGGGCGAGCAACGCCATCTGGATCGCGGTGAAATCGCTATGCCCGACGAGCGCGACCGGCTGGTCGGCAAGGCGCCGCTGCAACCCCTCGTAGTCGAGGCCGTGAAGAATGCGCGTTGCCCCATAGCCGCCGCGCACGGCCAGCACGATGTCGGGCAGCGCACGCGAGGGGTCGGCGAGCCGGTTCAGATCGGCGGCGCGCTCACCATCGGTGCCGGCAAAACGCTGGTAACGACGCCGGGTCGTTTCCACGCCCCCCACACGATGCCCTTGGGCGTGCAGCCGATGCAACGCACGGTGCAGCACGTCTGGATCATGCGGGTAACCCGATGGCGCAATCAGTTCAATAGTGCGATGGACGGTCATGTCGCGAGACCTGCTGGATATTGTTGTGTCAGAGCGGCTGGCTGGGATCGACTTCGGCTGATGCCGCGAGACCGGCTGTTTGGTCAGCCGTGATGGCGTCGTTCGAGACAAGTGTCGCACCGGCTTTGCGTGGCTGTTCCGCTTCGGCCGCGTCGACATCTGGCTGCGCGCGGGTCGCTGCGCGCGCCTCGCGGATCGCGCGCCGCCGCTCGGAGAAGAACGATTTAAGCGCTGCGCCGCACTCGGCTTCGAGCACACCGCCGGTCACGGACGTGTGGTGGTTCAATTGCGGATGGGCAAACGCGTCGACCACGCTGCCGCACGCGCCGGTTTTCGGATCGCGTGCCCCGAACACGACGCGCGCAATCCGCGCGTGCATGATCGCGCCCGCGCACATCAGGCAAGGTTCGAGGGTCACGTAAAGCTCGCAGCCCGGCAGCCGATAATTCCCGACGACTTGCGCCGCCGCGCGCAACGCGACCATTTCGGCATGCGCGGACGGATCGTGAGCGCCGATCGGATGATTAAAGCCCGTGGCGATGACCTCATTGCCGCGTACGAGCACCGCTCCGACCGGCACTTCGCCCGCTGCGCGCGCCTCCTCGGCGGCGGCCTGGGCGAGCGCCATGAAGCGCCGATCGCGCTCGGAAACGGCAGTTTGCGAAGTGGGCACAGTAGGCCCTGAACTGACAGGCGCCGCGGTGGCAGTGTCCGAAACGCCGGCGCCCTCCACTGCGGATCGGCGCGCAATTCGCGGACCGGAATGCGCGGAACGCTGCGTGGGCGTAGCAACCGGTTCAGCGCGCTCCACGGCTGAAGCGTCCACCGACGCGGCAGGAACCAGGGGCTCGCTCACTGCGAACCCGCGTCTGCGGTATTGAGATTGCCGACGCGCTCCGACAGACGTTCGGCGATTCGCCGGCAATACTCGCGCGGCACGACCAGCGGGCCGCCGCGCAGCGACTCGAGCGCCATGTCGAGCGCCAGCATGCGTGCCTGGAGTCGGCAACGAACCGCCTGATCGCTGACGGCGCTCAACTCCGCTTTCAGATTGCGCAACGCGCGCAACTGTTCCACAGCCGGCGGCGCAAAACCTGCATTTTTTAGAATCCGGTTAGCGACACGCACTTCTTCAGGCACCAGCGCATCGTCGTCCCAAGCCAGCGGCGCACCCGCGCCGGGCAAATCGTCGAACTCACCCCGCGCGACGGCGGCGGCGATTCGCTGTTCGACTAACGCATCAAGCAATTTCATCTGCGATCCACTACGTTGCGGCCCAAGCATTCTATCAGGGAGCGTGCAGCGGGCTTCAGCCTGCGATCGATGAAATCTTCTGGTTTTCAGATTTTGCGTATTTGCGTGACACATGGCGTGCTTTAGCGTGAGCGCAGTGCAGCGACGCCCAAACCGCAAGCAGCAAGCGGCCGACCGCCTATCGCCTATCGCCTATCGCCACAAGCATTCGTTCGACGACCCATGCGGTGGCCAAGCTCGTTTTTCACACTTTCAATGTCGACTCCTTCATGCGATCCCTAGCCTCTCATACTTGCCGGGGTAAGCGGCCAACCGCCAACGCTGCATGCCCAAGCCGCTGCAGACACCAGGCAATAACCGGTGACCGCCTGTCTGTTCGTACTAACGGTCATGTCTTTCGCTTACTGCTCGCGGTAGCGGCGCTGTCTGTCGCGCTTTCCGGCTGCGGCGTATTCTGCAGCGGCGGGGGCGGCAGCGGCAGCCACTTCGCGGGCGGCTGCGCGACGTCGCTGCGTTTTTGACGCGGGACGCCACCTGTGTCCGCTTTCTACGAGAGCGGCACGCAAGCACCGGTTCCAGCGACCTCGCGAGCAACTCCCTTCGCCGCGCGCATCACGTCACCCGCTTGCCGCCAGCGGCCATCGACCGAGCGCGACGTGGCGGCTCCGTCCGAGCAGGCTATGCATGAGCACGACCTCCCGCACATTCCATGCGAACGCCTCAACCGTCCGCTCGTCGATCCAGGGCATGCCGTAAGCAAGCGTGACATGCGGCGTGTAAGGCACTGACTCGCGCGCTGCATGACGCTCGAAACCCGCCTGATCAAGCGCCTGACCGAGAATATCGTGAAGCACGTGGAGCCCGGCCGCGCCTTCGCCGCCGCAAAGCACGAGCGGGCCGGGCCGCGGCTTCGATGCGAAGCTGACCACCCTGTCGAACTCCACGCTAAACGGCGCGATTGCTGCAGCTGCGGCTGCGGCCGCGCTCATCGCTGCGTCGACCTTGGGCCCAGGAAGTCCGCCCACAAAATTGCCAAGGTGATGCAACGTGACGTGCAAGCGGTTCGCCGCGAGCGGCTTGCTCCGCGAGCGCGATTGTTCGCGCAACTGCTGCGCCAGTTTCGCGATGCCCGCAGCCGTCGCAGCATTCGGATACACCGCAAAAAAGAGCCCGTCCGTAGGAACGGGAGGCGCTTCAAGGCCCGGCAACCACAGCTGTTCAGGCATCGCGCCCCTGAATCGGTGAAACATGCATATCGACCAGACTCCTGTGTTGGCGCAAGTTCATGCACCGGTTTTTTAAGCAATTCGCCGTCAGAGAACGAATCGCGCGAGGCCTACTGGGCGCCACTCCCGCCCTGCCCCCGGCCCATTGCCTCGTCGGGCTATAGTGCGTCGAGGTCTGCGAGATACACCTCGGCCTGCTGCAGCGTAGCGTGCCGCTCTTCGGCGCCCAACTTTTCCCACAGTTGATAAGGCATCTTCAAACGAGGATTACCACTGAGCAATGCGCGATGACGATCGTGGAAATGCCAGTACAAACTATTGAACGGACATGCGCGCTCGCCGTGACGCCGCTTCGGGTCATACGCGCAGCCTTTGCAATAGTCGCCCTGCTTGCTGATGTACGACGCCGCCCCGCAATACGGTTTGCTTCCAACCACTCCGCCGTCCGCGAACTGACTCATGCCCCGCGTATTGGGCATTTCGACCCACTCGAAGGCGTCGACATAAATGCCGAGATACCATGCGTCGACTTCATCTGGATCACAACCTGCAAGCAGCGCGAAGTTACCAGTCACCATGAGTCTTTGAATGTGATGCGCGTATGCGTGCTTTAGCGACTGCCCAATCGCATGCGCCAGGCACGCCATGCCCGTGTTGCCGCTCCAGTACCAGCCCGGCAACGGACGCACCGCACGAAGCGCATTCTCCTGCCCATACCCCGGCATGCGCGCCCAGTACACGCCCCGAACGAATTCGCGCCACCCCAAAATCTGGCGAATGAAACCCTCCGTGCTCTCCAGCGAAACGGCGCCGCGCCGATAGGCACCCAGCGCGGCGCGAATCACCTCGAGCGGATGAAGCATCTTCACGTTCAGCGAAAACGAAAGCAGCGAATGAAACAGTGCCAGCGAACGGCTGGTCAATGCGTCCTGATAGCGGCCAAAGTGCGGCAGCGCTTCGCGGACAAACTGCGCAAGTCCTGCACGCGCCTCGCGACGGGTCAATGGCCACCGCACTTGCCCCTCGTTGGCGTCCCCCATGGTCACTACGCCGGCAGCCACTATTTCGTGCCATAGATCACTCAGGTCGTGAGCCGGCCACCTCCATGCGGGCGCCGCCGGCGACCCGGGCCATTTGGCCCGGTTGTCGACGTCGTAATTCCATTTGCCGCCCTCCGGCTCGCCGCCGTTCGCCAGCAGAATACCGAAGCGTTGGCGCAGATCGCGATAGAAGTACTCCATGCGGGGCACCGCGTGTGCAAACGCCGTCTTCAGCTCGCTCCGGTCGACCAGAAAATGCTCGCTCCCCACGACGGTTTGCGCAAGCCCGCATTCAGCGGCTGCCGCGTCGAGCGCCTGTTCGACCCGCCATTCGTCCGCCTCCATCCGCTCGAACCGAGTGGCGCCGACGGAGTGCGCCACCTGACGTAAATTCGCGGCGAAACTCTGCCCATTGTCCGCGTCGCCGATCCGGAAATAACGCACCTGATGGCCCGCCGCCTCGATCGCGGCCGCAAATCCGCGCATGCATGCAAATAGTGCCAACACTTTTTGCGCGTGATGGTGCGCGTAGTCCGTTTCGCTACGAATTTCCATCATTACGTACAGCACGTCGTCACGCTGCTCGCGCCACCATGAATGACCGGCGTTCAGTTGGTCGCCGAGCACCAGTCGCAGAATCATTGTTTTGCCTTCCCGCTGTTGCCTGCGGTTTCTTCCAGACGTTCCCTTCCGTTCGCCGTACTGCCCTCACGCCCGTCAAAACCTAAAAATCACTTGCACTCACTGCCCGCCCACGTACAATACTGTACATCCATACAGTATGGGCGGCAACGTGGAATTGCTCAAGAAGCTCGAAGTTCTGGCAGACGCAGCAAAATACGACGCGTCCTGCGCAAGCAGTGGCGCGCCTAAACGCGGCTCGCGCGGAATCGCCGGTCTGGGCGCCAGCACCGGCGCCGGGATCTGTCACAGCTTTACGCCGGACGGGCGCTGCGTATCGCTGCTAAAAATTCTGCTGACCAACTTCTGTCTGTACGACTGTCAGTATTGCGTCAATCGCCGTACCAGCAACGTGCCGCGCGCGCGATTCACGCCGGAGGAAGTCGTCGACCTCACGCTCGACTTTTATCGGCGCAATTACATCGACGGGCTGTTTCTCAGCTCGGGCATCATCCAGTCGTCCAACTACACCATGGAGCAATTGGTGCGTGTCGCGCAGTCGCTGCGGGAAGACCATCAGTTTCGCGGTTATGTGCACCTGAAAACCATCCCGGACGCCGACCC